>NZ_JBEPMX010000013.1:0-69735 GCF_040545925.1 Alkalibacillus flavidus | reverse complement strand
CCTCCGTGTATATGTTTGATGTGGTTATCTACATTTTACACGAAACTGTTATGAGTTGCTTTTTTTAGGTGTTGCACTTAATATTACAATTCGTCTTGTAGAAATCACGACCCACAATTCACGAAAACATGTTATCATATGTATGGAGTGAAACTAGCTTAGGAGGGACATTATGCCAAGTGAAACGTTAGATCAATTTTTACAACACAATTTACAAGACTTAAAAGACCAAGGACTGTACAACGAAATCGACCCAGTCGATGGAGCAAATGGTCCTGAAATTACAATCAATGGTCAAAAACTGATTAACTTATCATCAAATAACTACTTAGGATTAGCAACAGACGACCGTCTTAAAGAAGTTGCTAAAGATGCAGTAAACTCACACGGTGTGGGCGCTGGAGCCGTTCGTACAATCAACGGAACGCTAGACCTTCACGTGAAGTTAGAAGAGAAGATTGCAGAATTTAAAGGAACAGAAGCAGCGATTGCTTACCAATCAGGCTTCAACTGTAATATGGCAGCGATTTCAGCCGTCATGGACAAAAACGATGCGATTTTATCAGATGCACTAAACCACGCATCGATTATTGATGGTTGTCGTTTATCAAAAGCGAAAATCATTCCGTTTGAACATAGTAATATGGACGATTTACGTCAGAAAGCAAAAGAAGCGACAGAATCAGGCCAATACAATAAAGTGATGGTCATTACTGATGGCGTTTTCTCAATGGACGGTGACATTGCGAAATTACCTGAAATTGTCGAGATCGCAGAAGAATTTGACTTGATCACATACGTCGATGATGCGCACGGTTCTGGCGTTTTAGGTAAAGGCGCAGGGACGGTGAAACATTTTGGCCTGCAAGATAAAATTGATTTCCAAATGGGTACGCTATCCAAAGCGATTGGTGTTGTTGGCGGTTATGTCGCCGGGAAACAAGAACTGATCGACTGGCTTAAAGTGCGCTCACGTCCATTTTTATTCTCAACATCCTTATCACCAGCTGACGTGACAGCTTCACGTAAAGCTATTGATTTACTCATGGAATCGACAGATCTATATGACCAAATGTGGGAAAACGGTAACTATTTAAAAGCTGGCCTCAAGGAATTAGGGTTTGATATTGGTCAGAGCGAAACGCCAATTACACCATGTATTATTGGGGACGAAAAAACGACGCAACAGTTTAGTAAACGCTTAAACGAAGAAGGTGTTTATGCGAAAGCGATCGTATTCCCGACTGTCCCGCGTGGAACAGGGCGCGTGCGTAATATGCCGACAGCTGCTCATACGAAAGACATGCTCGATAAAGCGATCAAAATTTATGAAAAAGTCGGTAAGGAATTAGGCGTTATATAAAGAGAAGGCACCATGGAATGGGAGGAAACCGGAGATGAATAAGATTTTGTTGACCGGATCACTCGGTCAAATTGGTTCTGAGCTGACGATGGCTTTGCGTCAGCGATACGGAACCGACAATGTCATTGCGACGGATATTAGGCGTGCAGACCATCCTGTTGTGACAGATGGCCCGTTTGAAACGCTTGATGTGACAGATGTTGAAGCTATGCAAGATGTAGCAGATCGCTATGATGTCGATACGATTATACATTTAGCGGCTTTGTTATCAGCTAAAGCGGAAAACAATCCACAACTTGCATGGAACTTGAATATGAATGGCCTGATGAACGCACTTGAAGTGGCCCGTGTTCGCGGGGCGAAGTTTTTTACACCGAGTTCGATTGGCGCATTTGGCCCGTCAACGCCGAAAAAACAAACGCCACAGCTCACGTTGCAACGTCCTAATACGATGTATGGCGTGAATAAAGTAGCAGGTGAGTTGTTGTGCGATTATTACTTCGAACGCTTTGGCGTTGATACGCGTAGTGTTCGTTTTCCTGGTTTGATTTCTTATGATACAGAACCGGGTGGTGGCACAACGGATTATGCTGTTGAGATGTATTATGAAGCTTTAAAGCAAGGTCACTACACGTCGTATATTGCTGAAGGGACGTATATGGATATGATGTATATGCCCGATGCAGTGAAAGCGATTATTGATTTAATGGAAGCTGACCCATCACGCTTAAAACATCGTAATGCCTATAACGTGACAGCTATGAGTGCAGCGCCAGAAGACTTTGCACGAGCGATTCAAAAACATTTACCTGACTTCACACTAGATTATGACGTCGATCAGGCGCGCCAGGCGATCGCTGACAGCTGGCCTGACTCGATTGATGCAACGACGGCAAAAGACGAATGGGATTTCAGTATTGATTATGACTTAGATAATATGACAGAAGATATGCTGACGCAACTTAAACAAAAATTAGCTTTAAATTAATGACTCTGTTAACGTATAGTGTTGATTTTTTAATAATGTAGCACTGAGTTGTTGAATTGTGAGGAGCGAAGGTGGCGACTCCTGCGGGAACAGCTCGAGCCGTGCCCGCGGTCGACTAAAAACGGTCACGTCCTGTGACCAACGTCGACACTAGACCATCCGGGTCTTCGGAAAGCGTCCACCGTAAGCGGATCACAATATCAACAACGGACTTTAACAAAGCCAAACTAATAATCGAACCTCGGGCGTAAGTCGCTCGAGGTTTTTGTAACGTATTTTATGTAAAAATGTTGCAGTTAAGCTCATAATGTCTAAAAAATAGCAAATACCATGATTAGACGATAAATATCGCAACAATATATAGGTCAGCTATATACAGCTTTTAAATTTGGCCGATTTGCGTCAATCACTTAAATACAAATATTTTGACGAACACCGTCGATTAGACTAAAATTTAAGAATAATTGTGTAAAAATTTCATATCACAAAAACGACACAATGCACAATTAACCAAATTTTACAGGAGGACAACGATGAAGAAAAAATATCTTTCCGAAGATTACTTAGGAACAGGGACGCAATGGGGTCCGTTCGCGATCAGTGGAGGATTCTTGCTATTATTTTTAGTTTTGGCATTTTTTACACCCGATTTTGCGTCAGAAGCGGTCAATAAATCGTTTAATTTTTCCGCTAAGTATTTCGGGCTTTTTTGGCAACTATTGATGCTTGCCACTTTAATTGTTAGTTTAATTTTAATGTTTTCACGTTATGGACGTGTACGTTTAGGTAATAAAGAAGAAGCGCAGTATAGTAACTTTCGTTGGGTCGCGATGATTGCCACGACGTTACTTGCATCAGGTGGGGTGTTCTGGGCATCAAGTGAGCCGATCTCACACTATATGACAACACCACCATTATTTGCTGAAGAAGGTTTAAGTGAGTGGAATCGTGTCGTACCAGGTTTAGCACAAGCCTTTTTCCATTGGGGTTTCTCAGCTTGGGCGATTCTAGGTACGGTTGCAACGATTGTCATTATGTATGCTCACTATCATAAAGGCATGCCGTTAAAACCGAGGACGATGCTTTACCCAGTATTCGGCGATAAAATTTTCCGTCGTTTCAATATTTGGGGCGTTTTAGCAGACGTGACATCGATTATTGCGGTTGCAGCTGGTACGATCGGGGCGATTGGTTTCCTCGGTATTCAAGCAGCTTATGCATTTGAAGATGTCTTTGGCGTTCCGAGTACATTATTTACACAAATCTCATTTATCGTCGTGCTCGTTGTGATCGCAAGTATTTCAGCGATTACCGGTGTCGATAAAGGGATTCAGCTATTGAGTCGTTTTAATGTGTCATTTGCGATCGTTTTAATGATTATTATTTTAATTATTGGACCGACGATGTTTATTTTAGATGCATTTGTCACAGCAGAAGCATTCCAACTACAAAATTACTTAATGATGAGTTTAACGCGCGGTGATGGTGCGTGGCTCAGTTGGTGGACTGTCTTCTTCTGGGGTTGGTTTATCGGTTTTGGACCAATGATGGCGATCTTTATCGCACGTATTTCGAGAGGTCGTACGATTCGTGAACTTGTCGTCGCCGTTGCGATTATGGCACCATTAGTGAGTAACTTCTGGTTTGCGACATTAGGTGGTTCAGGTCTTTCATTTGAAATGGAAAACCCTGGTGTGATTTCAGAGCCACTCAATAATGTTGGGCAAGAAGCAGCTGTTGCAGCTATTTTAGACCAACTACCACTTAGTACATTTTTAGCGGTTTGTTTCTTAATTATTACCGTCATTTTCGTTGCGACGACAACGGACTCGATGTCATATGCGTCCGCTGTTGCGATTACAGGTGATGATGATCCGAGCAAATATGTCCGTGTCTTCTGGGCGTTAATTTTCGGTGCTGTTGCTGTTGCTTTAATTTCGATTGGTGATGGTAGTGGTGATAGTATTGGTATGCTCCAAAACTTTATCGTCGTATCCGCCGTGCCGGTGTCGCTATTATTACTACCGCCCGTTTGGGATTCTGTTAAAGTTGCCAAACGGATGGCTGAAGAACAAGGTATTAAGAAAAAAGAATAGGTTGTGTTGAAAAGGTTTGTTGGTCTCTCCAGCAAACCTTTTTCACGTTGTTTAAAGCAATGTACGTGTCAAATAGGCAAGCACGTGGTATAATACGTAAGGTTTTCATCTTAGATGAAGGTGAATAATAATGATTTTATTAATTTATAGATAAGGGTGATGAACATGGAAGCAAAACCGTGTATTCAATCATTAACGGTTAAAAATTCATTCGTATTACCACCTGATACCAACAGTCACGGGACGTTGTTTGGTGGTCAGCTTATGGGATATATGGACGATGTCGCAGCTATTGCAGCGACGCGTCATGCACGCACACCAGTCGTAACAGCTTCGACAGATTCAGTGGACTTTTTATCTCCAGTATATGAAGGAAGCACGATCTGTTTAGAAGCGTTTGTCACATGGACATCCACATCATCAATGGAAGTGTTTGTAAAAGCTGTGACAGAAAACTTACTGACAGGCGAGCGTACCGTTTGTACAACAGCCTTCTTAACGATGGTTGCAGTCGATGAAGACGGCAAACCCGTTGAGATTCCACCTGTATATCCAGAATCCAGTGAAGAAAAATGGCTTAACGCTGGGGCAGCCGAACGTGCTGAATATCGTAAAAAACGTCGGAAAGAATCGAAAACGTTAGCCGAACGCTTCGGTGCTGACTTCCCATGGGATCCAACGCATAACCATAAAGACTAACGATAGTTGGTCATATAGCTAAAAGCTGTTCGGTTGTTTAAATCGAGCAGCTTTTTTAATTTTTTAAATTTAAAATACCCTAGCAGGATTTCGACAAAAGGTATAGAATATTATATATAGACATATCATAGTAGTAGCTTTATAGGGTAGAGGTGGAATTATGAGGAAAACGAGATGGCTAATCGTAAGCCCTCTATTAGTCGTTGTAGCTTTAATGGGCTATTTTGCTGTTGATGCAAACAGCAACCAAGGTGAGTTTGTTAATATTAGTCATACAGGCGCGCATGCAAAATTGTTTGAAGAATACCGCGATGTCTATATTGGTCATACATACCAATGGACAGGTGACGGCTTACCAACGATTGAAGATGTGCAAATCATTAAAGATGATGGCACGACGCTTACAGATAATGATGAGGACATACAAATGGATGTATATATCGATCCAACAAATGAAACCGACTTATACTATGGTTTTAGCCCTAAAATGCGCGAAGCGGTTGGCGCATATGAACAACCGACCAACTATTCAATGACAAAACCACAAGTGACGGTTGTGTTTAAAGTGACGATTCATAAACCAAATTATCAATTTGACTTAAATAATTTACAAATTCAATATAACGTAAATGGCGAACAAGAGCGCCAAAACGTACCGCTAAAAAGCTTTGTGTTTTATCATGAATAAATAGTGGTATGATGAGTGAGCAAGTTGTGAGGATACTTGCTCATTTTTCTATTTGAAAAACGTATGAATTGCATGAAAAATCACATAGGCGTTACAATGTAATTGATTTTGTGATTGGAGTGGTAACACATGACAAAAGAAGAAATACAGGCGCAAATTGAACAATTGAAAATGGATTACATTCGGATTCAGGGCGATTTAGATAAGCTTGAGGCGAACGGTGGGAATGTGACGATGCTAGAGAAGTCATTGACTCGTATTGAAAATGAGTTAGCAGAATTGCGCCAACAGCAGAATCGCGCTGACTAACAAAACGGATCATTCTAGATAAGCAGAAACCTATATTGACGGTTATTAAACTGTTAATATAGGTTTTTTTATGTCGTTTTGTTCGTTATATTGAACAAAACGACGGAAAAATAAGAAAAAAACTAAATAAGAAAGCTAAACCACTTATTTTGTTCGTTATTAAGAATATATAATGATTTTTTCGATTTTTCAAATATCATATGAGGCATTATACTGTGAATTGTTCTTGATAAAGAACAGATTGCATATACTTAAACGTTGACGAATGACGATGAGGTGGTGAAGGTATTGCGGCGTAAACGATTAACTGAAAAACGGCGAAGGCAAATGAAGAGAGGTTTATATATTAAACCGATCATTATGGTGTATGTTGTCCTGCTATTATTTGTTTTGACGATCGATGGAACGACAGCACGGTTTAACGATGTCACGTCTGTTGAAGGGTCATTGACTGTAGGTAGTTGGACACCTGATATACCTGAAGAAGAAACGTGGGATAAAAGTTCATTATCTTTCGTTGGTGGTACAGAAGGCAACTGTCAACGAATAACCGCAACGGTCAAAAACACAGGCGAGACGATGGAGTCATCCTGGACGTATCATGTTTATCACGCTGCCAATTTAAAAGGCAAGCCTGATTGGCAACGTGTAGCCGACTTTTCAGGTGAAACAGCATTATTAGATGCAGAAGCAACTAGCGACATCACATATGAACCCGAACAAAACGGGCGTTACCGATTTAAGTTTGTTCGCCCAGACGGCCACCCTGGTGGTGATAACGGTGGATTTAGTGAAGCGATTAAACTAACGAATTGTGGCGCGTCAGATGATGACAAAGCAGAAAAAGATGAACAACGTGAAGAAAGCGACGATCAATCAGAAGAAGACAATCAATCTAATAATGATAACGAACAAGAAAACGAATCTGATGAGGAAGGGGACAATCGTGACGAACAAGATAACGCATCTAATGAAGAACAAGAACAGCCAGCTGATGATGAAGAAAACAGTGACAGCAATGATGAGCAATCAACTAATGATCAAGACAATCAAAATGAGCAAACTGTTGACTCTGAGCAAAAACAAGATGAATCGGCTGAAGACGAATCAAGTGAAAAAAATAATCAAGATGAAAAGGAACAGAAAAGCGAGCCATCAGATGATGAACAACAAGATGTAACTGATGAAGCGGAAACGAATCCTGAAAAAGATGAAACAACTGACTCGTCTGATCAAAAGGAATCACCAGCAGATGAAGAAGAAAAAACAGACACAGGTGAAACGTCTGACGAACCGAAACAACCTCAAGAATCAAATGATGAAACAAAGCAGTCTGAGCAACAGCAGAAATCTGATGAGCCAAAAGATGACGCAACAGAAGAGGCTCAGGGTGAGAATAATGCATAAGGGTGAGAGTGTATGAAAGCAAAAACGATGAAATGGCTTAGCTGCATTATGAATACCATGCTAGTCGGGTTATTAGTGACGATATTTGTGCTCGTGATGACGAATATTTCAACAGGTGGCTCACCATCGATTTTCGGCCAAGAACTTAAAGTCGTATATTCAGGCTCGATGGAACCAGAGATCCAAACCGGGTCGATTATCGGTATCAACCAAAACTATGATGTTCGCAATCTAGCAGAACAAGACATCATCATGTTCCAAGAAGAAGAAGGAACATATGTGACGCACCGAATTATTGAAGTTATTAACAACGATGGCCAACTGATGTTCCGAACGAAGGGTGACAATAACAATGCAGCCGACAGCAATGCGGTGCTGCCAGATAATATTTACGGGCAATATAGTGGCCTTCATGTGCCTTATATAGGTTACGTCATGGATTTTGCTAATTCGAATATCGGGCTCATGATTTTGTTAGTCGTTCCAGGTCTATGGTTAATAGTTTGGTCAGTGAAAACGATCATATCCGCTTATCGCGAAGAAAAGCAATCGCACCAACCAGACCAACCAAGCTTGAACGAACATGCATCCTAACGCTTTTATCGAGGTTTTTAGCTACCTCGATGAAATAAATAATAAATCTCATTAAGAGACGTTTTAAGGAGGAATTTTAGTATGGGTTTCAAATCTAAACTAGGAGTCGGCGTGATGTCCGGAGTACTCGGCCTATCTTTAATCGGAGGTGGCACGTACGCAGCATTTAACGATGTTGAAGAAGTGAGTAATACGTTTGCAGCAGGGACGTTGGATTTAGAAGTAGGTGAGGATTCAACATTTGAATTCGATATCTCGAACTTAAAGCCAGGGGATTATGTTGAAAAAGAATTGATTTTAGACAACAATGGGTCGCTTGATATTAATCAGATTTTCACATCAGTTTCAGCAGATGAATGGGAAGATAAAGATGTATTGGATTTAAATTCTGAAGTTTCTGCTGGAGCAGGTGATAATGAATTAATTGACTTTTTAAGCCAATTCCAATTAACTGTTAGTGGTGGAAATGGACTATCAGCAACTGCGACATTAGATCAAGCAGTGAATCATACAGGTAACTCTCCGTTTGATATTACAACAACTGACGATGGTGAAATTGGATTAGCAACTGGTGATAGTTTGAGTTATGATGTGAAAATTAAATTTGTAGAGGATAATACGACGTTTACTGATTCACGCTATCATGTTCAAAACAAATACCAAGGCGAAGGCGCGACTTTAAACTTTGACTTCGAAGCAACACAAATGCCTGGTGAAGACAGAAGTAATGATGAAGTAGGAGAAGAATAATTAAGTTTATTATTGGAGGAATTAGTCAA
Source organism: Alkalibacillus flavidus (assembly GCF_040545925.1). NCBI lineage: Bacteria > Bacillati > Bacillota > Bacilli > Caryophanales > Bacillaceae > Alkalibacillus > Alkalibacillus flavidus. The sequence continues at coordinate 60,812 of NZ_JBEPMX010000013.1, read as the reverse complement.
TGGCGATGAAGAAAAAATTAGCAATGAGTGGTATTGCAGGAGCTATGGGCCTTAGCTTGATTGCTGGTGGTACGTGGGCAGCGTTTAATGACGTCGAAGCAGCAACGAACAGTTTTCAAGCTGGGACGTTAAAGATGGATTTGTCAGAAGTCGATGGTCCTTATACGTTTAACATTACTGACTTAAAACCAGGGGACCATATGACGCGTAAAATTCAGTTTGATAACACAGGTAGCTTAGCGATCAAAGACGTGTTAATGACAATTGAAGATGTCCAGTTTGAAGATTACGTTCCTGAAAAAGGAGAACCAGGCTTTAACGACGCATGGGCAGAAGAGGCTGAGACAGATGTGCTGGATTATTTAGACCAATTCACCGTCGATTTAATCCGCGTTGGACTTGAAGGAAATGACTCTAATTATCCGACCAATGTTTTACTTGAAGCATCATTAAAAGACCTTTATTTAGCGTCAGATTCACTATACGGCCAACCAGGAAACTCCACTGATGTTAGTGCGGCACGCCAAGCAATTTTAAGTGCTGCACCAGATAATAGTCGTTTAGTCGATGATCGTTTGAGAGTATCGACGATCGCGAATGAAGGATGGGAAGGGATTCCGTTAGACCCTTCTGATGAAGATCAAGTGAAAATCACGGTCTCATTTAACGACGACGTAGAAGATACGTACGAAGATGGCACGTATAAACAAAACAAATTCCAAGGCGATTCTGCAGACATCACCGTATCATTCGAAGCACGTCAGTGGGATGGTCAAGAATATGATGGCGATGGCTACATCGACGAAAATGAACGCACTGATACGAATCGGTAGTAAAACGTCATAATCGTTTGAGAGATAAGGAGGGGTGACCTCCTTATCTTTTTTCGCTAAACAGGGAGGAGTGGCATCATGCTGGTGCGACGGATGTTAGGCCTTTTGATTATCGTATGCTTAATGTTGAGTGTTGGTGACTTGCATGCTGATGAGGATTTGATTTCGGTTACACCTGAGTCGGTTTTATTTGATATTGATCAGCTCAAGCCGGGTGATTACATGACGGATACGATTGCTGTTCAAAATGAAACAGACCAGCCACTATCGGTTGAAGTGGGTTCAAATTTTATAAGCGGGTCCGACAAATTATACAATCAATTTAGATTAACCGTTTCAAATGATGATGGAGAGGTCGTTTTTGATGGACGTTTGGCTGATTTTGACGGTGTTGAGGGTTTCGCTGTAAATGCTTCTGAGTCGTCTGACTACACATTGCGTGTTCTTTTTCCTGAGAGCTCGGATAATGCATACCAAGGATTGAGGGTTAAATTTAATTTAACGTTTGCGACGACGATTGATGATGGGGAAGCCAGCAACCCACCTGATGACGATGAAGTGTTACCAACAACAGGTGATGATACGTCTGATCGAACGTTGCCACAAACGGGTGAGACGATTCCGTATGCCTTTTATATATTAGGTGGTCTCTCTATGTTAACAGGTATAGCTTTGTTCGTTTGGCGACGAAAACGAATTCAATTAGCAGTGGATGATACATGATGCGAGTATTAGCCAGTCTATTAGTCATGGTGGGATTATTATTGATTGTGTGGCCTTCCGTTGAGCAAGCGCGTCATACACAGCATCAAACCGAGCTTGTCGATCAATTTCAAACGATGAATGATCATTTAAAAACGCGCAGGACCGTGGAAGCAACTGAGGAAACGGAAGGATTGTCGCGACACGATGTCCTTGGATTGCTTCACATAAATCAGCTCGACTTAACGCTACCCTTAATAGATGATGTGTCTGAAGCGGCTTTAGATGTTGGCGCAGGTCTGATAAGAGGTGATCAGCAATTTGGTGAGATAGGGAATATTGGTGTTGCAGCACACCGTAGTCGAACAAAAGGGAGATTGTTCTCAGAGTTAGATCAGTTAACAGAAGGGGATGTCGTAGAGATTCAGACGACGGATGGAACTATTGAGTACGAAGTGTTTCGTCAAAGGATTGTAAAACCTTCACAGACGTCAGTGTTAGATACAATCGACGACGAGTCGATCATAACGTTAATAACGTGTACCCTTGATGGTGACAAGCGAATCATTGTGCAAGCCAAACAAACAACAGCCCGAAGTCAGTGATAAGACTTTAGGCTGTTGTTTTTTGTTCGTAATCATTATGACTCTTCTTTTTTCTGTTTATTAAATTCGATGAACTCTCGGAATGCTTCTTTTGAAACGCCAGATTCCATCGCATCTTTAACGAGTTGTTCCCAATCATCATCGAGAGGCTCATCCTTAATTAATTGATCGACGTCAATATTTAAGACAGCTGCCACCTTTTCGAGAAACTGGATGGATGGGTTTTGTTGTAAGTTACGTTCAATTGCACTTATGTAGGATTTCGCAACGCCGGCTTCTTCGGCTAGTTGAGATAACGTCATGCCCGCTTGTTTTCGATATTGTTGTACACGTTCACCAATCATAAACTTAAACTCCTTAATCAATGGCTCCTGATGAATTCTTAATCTTATTTAAATATAGCATAATTAAGCGGCGATTGCCCCGTTCTTTGTCGAAAAAATTTGTGGCAATTTGAATTTTGAGTTGGAAGTCCTGTTCTATGATACGACCATATTCATTGATTTTCATCGAATGAGCGGTTATGATATAGCTAATTTTATTAAGATAGCGATGCTTCTGAAGCCTGTTGCGACAAGGTGTCAAACGTCATATGTGATTTTGATTGACGGGGGTTAATTGCATATTTATAATGGCATGGTGTTTTCTATGAAATTTAGTACATAAGTGAACGATTAAAACGGTTTGATCGTGATTCACTCCAATATAGAGGTGTTAGGGGGTTTACAAATGGACAATATATTAATGGTGCTTATGCTCATCGGGGCTTTAGGCGTTTTTTCGCAATGGTTGGCGTGGCGGACGAGAATGCCAGCTATTGTTGTGATGTCAATCATTGGTTTAATTGCTGGTCCGGTACTTGGTCTTATGGATCCTCAAGATGATTTAGGCGATTTATTCAGACCACTTATTTCGATTGCGGTCGGTATTATTTTATTTGAAGGAAGTCTAAATTTAGACTTCCGAGAAATTCGTGGCATGCGTAAGCCTGTTTTTCGTATTGTAACAATTGGTCCATTATTAGCTTGGATTAGTGGCTCCTTGGCTGCCCATTATGTAGCTGGATTGTCATGGGCAGTTGCTTTCGTGATTGGCGGTATTTTTATCGTAACTGGTCCGACAGTTATTTTGCCGTTATTACGTCAAGCGAAATTAAAACCGAGAGTCGCAGCTGTATTAAAATGGGAAGGGGTTATTGTTGACCCGTTCGGTGCTTTAATAGCTGTATTTTCATTCGAGTTTATTCAGTTTTTAACGACTGAATCTGTTGAGTTTAGTGCAGTTATCATGTTCTTGTTAGCATCTGTCGTCGCAGCTATTATTGGCGTGATCTTCGGTTATATAATTGGTTGGTCATTTGAGCGTGGCGCTGTACCAGAATTTTTGAAATCCCCTGTCGTTCTCGTCACAGTCATTACAGCTTTTGTTGTGTCAGATATGATTATGCACGAAACGGGATTATTAGCAGTTACAGTCATGGGTATGACGATTGCCAATATGCATATATCGTCGATTAATGATATGAGGCACTTTAAGGAAAATATATCAATATTACTCATATCAGTTATCTTTATTATGTTAACAGCATCACTGGAACGCGACGTATTGTTATCAATTTTTGATACGGATATTTTAATGTTTATCCTGCTTATGTTGTTTGTTATTCGACCGTTAACGATTTTTGTGTCAACGATAGGGACAAATTTGGAATTCCGCGAACGGTTGTTAGTCGGTTGGATTGCACCACGCGGTATTGTCGCTTTAACAGTATCGGCTTATTTCGCGAGTATTCTAATTGATGCGGGTTATGCGGATGCTCATATTATGACGTCACTAACGTTCGGTTTAGTGTTTAGTACCGTTTTAGCACACGGCTTTTCTATCGGTTGGTTATCCCGTAAACTCGGCCTGTCGATGGATGATAAACCAGGCGTTATTTTTGTCGGGTCGAATAAGTTCTCTACGAGCTTTGCCCAAGTGTTACAAGGCTTAAATATTCCGGTTATTATTACCGATGCATCGAGCAGTCGCCTGACACACGCGAAGCAAGCAGGCGTACCGCATGAGCACGAAGAGATTTTGTCAGAACAGATGGAATATCAATTAGATATGACACCGTATGACTTTATGTTAAGTGTCACGGAATACGACTCCTATAACACGCTCGTGAGTTCAACGTTCAAGCCGGAGTATGGTAAAGAGAAGTTGTATCAATTACCACTTCAAGCGGATGCGGGTGACTCATTAAGTAGTGTGAGTCATCATATTAGCGGGACCGTATTGTTTAGCGATGATGTAACATGGACGATCTTAAACGAGAAAATTAACGATGGTTTTGTGTTTAAGAAAACGTTGATCACAAAGGAATATACGTATAACGATTTCTTAGATGATTGTGATGCAGAAGATATTCTTCTCGTCATGATGCGCCAATCTGGAATGTTAGACTTCTATTCACCAGAAAAACAAATCCTAATCGGTGAACCAGGAGACTTAGTCATTAGCTTAGCAAAACCAAAACCACAAAATGATTCAGAATAATGAATGCCCTTTGTAGCCTCGCGCTGCAAAGGGCATTTTTACGTGCAGGCCAAAAGTCTTGTCCCCTAAATGAATATATGTTAGAATATTAGCAAAATTAAACATAGTTATTTTTAACGAAAACCTTCCGAGAATGATCAGTCTACACTTCGTCAAACAGCAAAATGAAAGTAAAGCATATTATTTCACAGAATGAGCGAATATAAAAAAGAACAATACAGTTCAGCTATGTAGATTGACGCTTCACCGTAAATTATCCACCTATTTCAGAAAATTCAACGTTTGTGGCAAAGCATTTTTCTTCGATAATATTTTAATATGACTTTTTGATTACAAATCATAACCAAAACATAACAACATATGGTTTCATTGTGATGGTTTTGGGGTAGTAATAATTATTATGACGTCGGCCAACCGAGGAGGAACAGTGTGAAAGATCAATCGTTTTGGCAAAACCCAGTTTTTAAAGCGATCGGGAAATTTCTTAAAGCCATTGATTATGCTTTTTTAAAATTAGAAGAATTTGTTTTAAGTACAGCTATTATCATCATTGCAGTTATGATTGGTGGCAATGTGATTAGTCGGGAATTTTTTGGCCCGAGCATTTGGTTTCATGCTGAGGTATCGCAGTTTGCGGTTGTCATAGCAACATTTATGGGCATTAGTTATGCGGCGCGCAAAGGACGTCATATTAGCATGTCCGCTATATACGACACCGTACCGTGGAAAGTGCGAAAAGCGATGGCTATTTTCATTCCAGCGGTAACGTCAGGAATTTTATTTTACTTATCTTACGTGTCATATGAGTACGTCCTAACGGTTGTTGAATCAGGACGGACGACGACGTCACTTCAAGTACCACAGTGGTGGTTATACATGTTTATACCAATCGGTTTCTTAACGGGTGGTATTCAGTTTTTACGTAACTTAATCGTCAATTTAGTTAACAAAGAAGTGTATATTGGGTCTGATGCCAAAGACTACAATGATATCAAACCAGAAGAACGAGAAGAAGATGAAAGCATGCAACTATAATATAACAAAGTGAGGAACAAGCTATGTTAACAGCGCTACTCGGTATAATGTTTGTTCTCTTGATGCTTAATTTCCCAATGATGATTCCGTTGATTATTGCGCCTTTTGTGGTGGCTTTGTTCTATTCGCCGCTATTAGATACTTCGATGATGGTGCCGCAATTAATTACAGGGATTGAAAAATACGAGTTATTGTGTGTTCCGCTGTTTATTTTTGCAGCTGATATTATGACATCAGGACGAACATCTGAAAGACTACTTGATTTTATCGGCTCGTTTGTACGCCACATTCGCGGTGGTTACGCCGTCACAACGGCGGCAGCTTGTACGATGTTTGGTTCGATTTCCGGATCAACACAAGCGACCGTAGTAGCGATTGGTCGGCCGATGCGAGAACGTATGTTAAAAGCAGGCTATAAAGATTCGAGTGCTATGGCCTTAATTATAAATGCTAGTGACGTGGCACTACTCGTACCGCCAAGTATTGGGTTAATTATTTATGGTTTGGCGTCTAAAGAATCTATTGGTGATTTATTCTTAGCGGGTATTTTACCAGGTGTCATGGTATTTTTAGCATTTGCTATTTATAGTATTGTTTATGCGAAAGTCAAAGATATTCCGCTCGCGCCGAAAGCTGATTGGAAAGAACGGCTTCAAACGTTCCGAAAAGCATTACTACCGCTTGGCTTTCCAATTCTAGTAATCGGTGGTATTTATTCAGGTTATTTCACAGCAACAGAAGCAGCTGGGGTATCAGTGCTTTATGCGTTGTTGTTAGAGGTTATTATTTATCGTTCGGTACATATTAAGAAAATACCGAGCATTGCGCTATCAACGGGCCTTGTCACGTCAGTGGTTTTTATTCTTGTAGCTGGTGGGCAAGTATTCACCTTTTTAATTAATTTAGAAAACATACCAGAAATGCTTACGAATGCAGTGTTAGGGTCAGACCCATCTGCCTTTTACGTGTTAGTCATCGTCAGTGTCTTCTTTTTCGTAGGTTGTATGTTTGTCGATCCGATCGTCGTTATTTTAGTGCTGACACCGATTTTTTTACCAGCGGCAGAAACAGCGGGTATCGACCTTGTTCATTTAGGTATTATTATCACATTCCAAGCGGCTTTAGGTTCAGCAACACCACCGTTTGGCGTGGATATTTTTACGGCGAGTGCTGTATTTAATAAACCGTATATGGAAGTTATTAAAGGCACGCCGCCATATATACTAATGATGATCGCTATGTCTATTTTATTAATCTTGTTTCCACAGATTTCTCTTGCACTTGTACCAGAGTAAGGGAATCTTTACACACTATATCACTAAATATTAGGGGGTAATGATCATTTTAAACAAGAAAAGTTTTATTCTTGCGTTATTGATCTTTTTGACACTAGGTTTATTAGCAGCTTGTGGCGGTGGTGACGACACAAGTGAAGGAGAAGGTTCAAGTAATACTGAAACAGAGGAAGATAGCAGTGGTGACAGCGGCGATAGTGGAAGCGAAGGTGGAGACGCTCAGTTTGAAGAAGACACATGGCGCTTTGTCACTGAAGAAGTGGAAGGTCAAGTCCAGTACGTTTATGCTGAAGAGTTCGCTAAACGTATTTCTGAGAAAACAAACGGTGCGATTACAGTTGAACCTTATGAATTCGGTGGACTTGGAAGTGAAACAGACCAGGTTGACCAGTTAATGCAAGGAACGGTCGAAATGGCTGTCATGTCACCAGGTTTCACAGGTAACATGGTTGATGAAGGGCAATTGTTTGCGTTGCAGTTCTTGTTCCCAACAGATCAAGCAACGACTCAAGAAATTTTAAATAATAGTGAAGCATTAAACACGGATTTACGTGAGCAATATGAAGAGCATAGCATTACGCCATTAGCTTATTGGTCAGAAGGAGCGATGCAGTGGACGTCAAACGATCACCCACTAACGACCTTAGATCAATTCGAAAACTTCCAAATGCGTGTACAGACATCTCCACTCATTATGGAGTCGTACAAAGCTTATGGTGCCAACCCGCAGGAAATGAGTTGGGGTGAGCTTTATACAGCGCTTGACCGTGGTACAGTTGAAGGTCAAGAAAACCCAATTTTCTTCATCGGTGACGCATCATTCCACGAGGTGCAAGATTACCTAACGATGTCTAACCATAACAACTATGTGGCGATGACAACGGTTAATACAGAGTGGTTTAATGGATTAGATGAAGAATTACAAACAATCGTTGAAGAAACGGTAACAGAAATGCAAGATTGGGTATTCGAAGAGCAAAAGCGTCAGAACGAAGAGTATCTACAAGTTATTCGTGAAGATGAAGAAAACCCAACAAAGATTGTAGAATTATCAGATGAGCAAGTCGAAACGTTCCGTGAGAAAGCGATGAAAGTTCGTGAGTTTTACCGTAACGAAGTATCAACAGTTGACGGTGCGATTTTAGATAAGCTTGAAGATGAAATTGCAGAGCATACTGAATAATAAAAGTAAATCTGTGGACGAAACGAGCGATGCCAACATGGTATCGCTCGTTTTCGTTATGTTAGGCATGAAGTCCGATCCATTGGTTAAAATAGCCTTATGAACAATTAATAAGGAGCGTTTAACGATGGATTGGTCTTTATTATTAGAGTACAGTTGGGTATTAGTCATTCTCATTGTACTAGAAGGTGTACTTGCGGCAGACAATGCCATGGTTTTAGCGATTATGGTTAAACATTTGCCAGAAGAAAAACGTAAGAAGGCGTTGTTTTATGGGTTATTAGGTGCGTTTATCTTCCGTGTCGGGTCGTTATTTATTATTTCGCTATTAGTGGATTTTTGGTTTATTCAAGCAGCGGGTGCTTTATATTTATTTTTTATCGCAGGCAATCATTTAGTGAAGAAATTTATATTAAAGCGTGATAGTGATGGCGACAAGCAGAAAAAAGCTGAGAAAACAGACGGTGCGGGTTTTTGGCTAACCGTTGTGAAAGTGGAGTTCGCTGATATCGCGTTTGCTGTCGATTCGATTTTGGCCGCAGTTGCCATTGCGATAGCTCTACCGACGACACCAATCCCTGCGATAGGTGGTATGGATGGGGGTCAATTTCTCGTCATTTTATTCGGTGGTTTAATCGGTGTTATTATTATGCGGTTTGCGGCTACTTATTTTGTAAAATTGATCAAACGTCGACCTGGATTAGAGACGGCCGCTTTTATGATTGTCGGATGGGTCGGGGTGAAATTGCTTGTCATTACACTAGCGCATGAAGATCTGGCCGTCATACCGTATGATTTTGCTCATTCAACGGTTTGGAAAGTTATTTTTTATACAGTTTTAGTCGGGATTGCTGTGACAGGCTGGTTTATGAGTGACCGACGTGATATTGACGATGATCATACGGATGAACTGATTGGCGCGATGAAGTCATAGTATTGTACTGTAACAAGCCTCCTTCACATATAGTGTTGGTATAGTGAAGGAGGGATTAAATGGTGCAACATCACTATTTTATGGGCGGTTCAACAGCGAAAGGGTACGTCCAGTTTTATGACAATGCCGTCGAGCAGTTAGATCACGTCATTTATTTGGATGGTGGATTTACGACGATTCTTACACCGTTGCTTGAAAGAATGATTCATGACTATTCAAATGAAACGACGATTGACGTGATTCATAACCACATCATGCCCAACCATTATGAAGGCGTTATCTTTCCGGATCGTCGCGTCGGCATATTCGACAGAACGAAGATGCAACCGAAACGCATGGCACTGCCTGGGTTGAAAGATCAACTGATTTATTTTGGGGATGGCTATGCGCTCCCAGCGTTAAAACAAGAGCGTCAAACGGTTACGGCGTTGCAACGTGATATAAGAACCCATCATCATGATGTGATTCGCCATTTCGATCAAGCGTTAAAACAGCACCATCAAGTTGAAGCGATTTATTTAGATTACTTAAATGTGAGGCGAGCGAATGAACAAACAGATGAACTAATCGATACGTTGTTACAGGATAATGAAAAAGAAGCGGTGGGCCATGTTAAACATCGTTATTTAGGGGCTGCAACACCTGAAGGCCCTGTTGATTATGTGATGGAATTAACCGAGGACATTACGAAACGCTACTTTATTAAAGGTCGTTCAGGAACAGGGAAGTCGACGATGCTTCGAAAGTTAGCGCATGAAGCAAATGATCGTGGGTTTGACGTGGAAGTGTATCATTGTGGCTTTGACCCGGGTAGTTTAGATATGGTGATTGTCCGTGAATTAGATTTCGCGATATTTGATGCGACTGCCCCGCATCAACACACGCCTAAACGCAAGGGCGATCTCATTTATGACGTCTATGAACGATTTATTGACGGACATCCAGACGCTTTGCATCGGAAAAAACTTGGTGATTATAAGCAGGCTTACCAACAGGAAATGGCTCAAGCAGCGGATGAGTTAAAGCAATTACAAGAGAAACAACAAGAGTTAGAATCGATTTATCGTAAGGCGATGCGTGAAGATTTTTTTGAAGATAGTTACCGTCGTATAAGGCATTGGATAGATAATATGTGACCAAATTCGACGAAATATTAGTTTTTAGTGGCATAACTTTTTAATTTTTTAAAAATATGAAATAATAGATGCAGTGATAAAAATGAAGGAGTGGACAAAATGACTTTTCCTACAACAGAGCAATTATCGAAGTATGCAAAATTAGCCGTCCGAATGGGCGTTAACATTCAAGAAGGGCAAGCGCTATTAATTAATGCGCCTATCGAAGCGCGTGATTATGTTCATCACGTCGTTGAAGAAGCATATGCAGCAGGAGCGGAAAACGTCCAAGTGAGTTGGTCGGATGAAGTGTTAACACGGAAAAAGTATGACCATGAGCCATTAAGTGTGTTAGAAAATGTACCGGATTGGCAAATCGACCGTGTCTTGAGTCATGCGCAAGATGGTGGCGCGGTATTAAATATTTTAGCGCCTAATCCCGATTTATTAGAAGGTGTCGACGCCGAACGCGTTGCAAAAGCGAATAAAGCGCGTAGTGAAGCGATGCAAGATTATAAAAAGTACATTATTAATGACAAGATTCAATGGTCCATCGTGTCTGTTCCAACAGAAAAATGGGCGAAAAAAGTATTTAATACAGATAATGGAGATCAAGCGGTGCAAGATTTATGGGAACAAATCTTTAGTATCGTACGTGTCGACCAGCCTGATCCGATCGAGGCGTGGAAAAACCATAATGAAACACTGTTTGAAATCCGTGATTACTTAAATAACAAACAATATGATCATTTAGAATATCATTCAGAGTATGTGGACTTAACCGTTAAGTTGCCTGAAAACCACGTATGGGCTGGCGGTGGTGCTGTTGCTGAAACAGGGGCATCATTCAACCCGAACATGCCGACAGAAGAAGTGTTCACAGCGCCAGATTACCGCGGGGTTAATGGCACGGTGAAAAACACGAAGCCGTTAAATTATAACGGTAACTTAATCGATGACTTTGAATTAACGTTCAAAGACGGTCAAGTCGTTGATGTTAAAGCTGGAAAAGGCGAAGAAACATTTAAACATTTATTAGAATCGGATGAAGGGGCGAAATATTTAGGTGAGGTGGCATTAGTGCCGCATTCATCACCGATCTCGCAGTCTGATCTCGTCTTTTTCAATACTTTATATGATGAAAACGCGTCATGTCACTTAGCGATTGGTTCAGCTTATCCGACGAATGTGCAAGACGGTGAAAAGATGTCTGATGCCGAATTGAAAGATATCGGCGTTAATTCGAGTATTATTCACGAAGATTTCATGGTTGGTTCGGCAGACTTAACGGTATACGGTGTTACATCAACTGGCGATAAGGAACCAATTATCGAAAAAGGTGAGTGGGCGATTCCGCGGTAGGTGATTAGGATGTCGATTATTGGACAGGCGCTTAAATCGTACCGCATGGAGCAAGGGTTCACTCAAGAACAGTTAGCAGATGGTATTTGTTCGGTCGCGTATTTAAGTAAATTAGAAAACGGTAAGATAAGTGTTGACCAGACCGTAGTCATGAATCTCTGTGACCGTTTAGAGCTTGATCAAACGCCGTTTCTAATTAAAACGGATACAGTTTTTCATGATGAATTATTACAATGGTTAAGTGATATTCATATATTTCACATTCTTGAAGTGGATAAACGGACGCCGTCTATTTTTGAAACGAAACGTGACGCCATGTCAATTGATAATCAATGCTTATATGACATTGCGTTGTTAGGTTATTATTTAATGACTGATCAATTACAAAACGCAGCGACACAATGTGACGAGTTAGAAAAACGACCGCTTCTGTACCAAGCATGTGACCCCTTTAGCTTCTTTAAGTTCACAGGTATGTACTATCGCCGTAAAGGGCTTTACCATAATGCGATAGAACGTTTAGAGCAGGCAAATGACTCTTATCATGAACAAGAAGACGCAGAATTATATATCACGATGGCAACCGTTTACAGCCGTTTGAATAATATTTTAATCTCGAATAAATACGCTCAGTTAGCGTTTTCGATTTTTCAAGAAAAATTGTTCTACGTCCGTATGATAGACTGCCAAATTGTTCTCGGTGTTAATTATAGTTTAGTTGGTGACGTCTATTCGGCTGAAACGTATTTTCAGCAATTATTAGAAGTGGACGGTGAACATTTATTAGATAAAACGCGTGCTAATATTCACCACAACATTGGCTATATCAATTTTCGTAAAAAAGAATATCATGATGCGAAACAATCGTTTGAGCGTGCGTTGACGTTTAATGTGAATGAAAGTGATTTCTTAAATGCACGGTATTTATTAGCGTATATAGCAATGCAAGAACGTGACCGTTTTAAAGCGAAAGAGCATATTCAGACGGGATTGATTGTGGCGAATCGTTATGAGCATTTGCGTTATAAAATTAAATTCCGGGTGCTTGACTATTTGTTGGATGAACAGACGGATAAATTAGTTGATTATTTAGAGGATGAGGTGCTGTCGTTTTTTGAAACTAATCGTGAGGAAATTGAGCTGAAGTCATATTATTATTTACTCGGCCAATTAATGTTTGATCAAAAGAAATACAAACGCGCAGCCGAATGTTTTAAACGGTCAACTGATGGGTTGGTCGTGTGACATTAAAAAGCCCGTACGAGTTAACTGAACGGATTAACTCGCACGGGCTTAATTTATGGTGTTTAAAATAACAGATGCGCCATTGCGACAATGACTGGTAGTGTAATGATGGTTCGTAATAAGAAAATGACGACGAGCCGACCGAAATTAAGCGGCACATTCGAAGCAAGTAAAACACCACCGACTTCAGATAAATAAATCAATTGCGTCACGCTTAAAGCAGCAACGACGAATCGAGTCATATCACTTGCGACCGATTCGATTAATAACGCTGGTAAAAACATATCTGTAAAGCCTATTAAAATGGTTTCAGAAGCAGCTTTGGCTTCTGGAATTTGCATCAATTCTAATAGCGGGACAAATGGCATACCGAGCCAAGTGAACACAGGCGTTGTATTAGCGACAACTAAACCGATTGTGCCGATTGCCATGACAATTGGTAGAACACCCACCCACATGTCGAGTACATTTTTCGTGGCAACAGAGAAATACCCTTTAATGCCAGGTGATTGTTTAGCGCGTTCAATCGCTTGTTTGTAGCCCCAAGTGAACATGTTATAACCGTCAGGAGTGGATTCGTCTAATGAAGACGACTGTCCCGAGTACATATCATCTGGTATTCGTGATAATGGCGGGATGCGAGGCATGACTAAAGCAGCGATGAACCCTGCTAAAAAGATAGTCCCGTATAACGGTAAAAACATGTCCATTAAACCAACTTGTTGAATAATTGAAATCGTAAACGTAATCGATACAACGGAAAAGGTCGTACCAATCACGGCCGCTTCACGTTTAGTATAATACCCTTGTTCATACTGTTGATTGGTTAAAAGGACGCCGACTGTGCCATCACCAAACCACGATGTTAAGTTGTCGACAGTAGATCGGCCTGGTAACTTGAACAGTGGACGCATCACCTTCGTGAAAAGCGAACCAATCAATTCCATTAGCCCGAAGTTGAGTAATAAAGGCAGCAATAAACCCGCAAACAAAAAGACAGTCAGTAAAAAAGGGAGGAGGCCGCCATCACTTAGTAACAGGCCACCATTTTCGCCATTATAAATGCCGCTCCAACCTAGTTGAAAATAAGTCATAAATGCGATGACCATGCCAATGAGACGAATTATTAGCCAGACAGGGCTCACATGAAATAACGTTTGGAATAATGACTCTTGTTGCGATTCTTGTGATTGAGGCATCATGGTCGCCATTAGTGAGCCGATTGCTGATAAGGATATGATCACTAAGACGAGAATTGGTGCCATAAATCCGAGTACCAGTTCTAACTCTTCAGCTAAAATGGCAACCGGAATGCTCGTTTGTTCTTTGTATTGAATCGGGGTCATAAATAAGAAAATCCCGATAATAGATAAGATGAGAAATTTTAAATGATACTTTATCGATATAGCATTAGAGTGTGTCATGCTTTACCTCCTATTCCTCACATATTATGCCATATTTATGGTTATACAACAAGATGCAATAGTATAAAGTCAACATTAGTAATTGTGTTTCAATTTACAGTTCGCTGTAAAGCTGTGTAATCGGTGTTTCATTATATAAACATAACATTTTAAATTTTCGAAAAATTATTTACCTATCCAACAGTTTCATGTATAATATAAAGCGTGTTCTTCATATCATGATATTGTAACCATGTGGGAGGTTCTTAGGTTCGATGAGTAATCAATATGAACGTTGGGTGAAACAATTCGAATCAGAGCTCGGCAGACAATTGAAGGAAAAAGAAAAAGACTTCGTCTGCTGGATATGTGAACAACAAAAAGACACGGCACATTAATTTGATATAAACAACACCCCTCATACACTGCATCCTTCTGCAGTGTATATTTTATAAGGTTTATTTTATTAGTTTAAAGCATTGACATGCAAAAGGGGTGAGGTGATAAAATAAGCAATTATGTTAGAAATGAAGCATGATAGAATGATCATAACAAAGGAGTGACCAAGATGAGTCAGCAAAGTGGCATCGGCCAAGATCAATGGAAAACGCGCCTCGGTTTTATGCTTGCGGCAATGGGATCGGCAGTAGGGTTAGGTAATATTTGGCGCTTTCCATACGTGGCAGGTGAAAGTGGCGGTGCAACGTTTTTATTAGTATATTTAGCCTTTGTCTTTTTAATCGGTGTTCCGTTGCTATTAACGGAATTTAGTATTGGTAAAGCAGGTAAAATGGATGCTGTTGGTTCCTTTAAAAAGCTTGCTCCGAATACGAAGTGGCATTTAACCGGCATTATGGGTGTCATTGGTGGTATTTTAATATTAAGTTTTTACAGTGTTGTTGCCGGTTGGTCGATTTTTTATTTGTATCAATATGTAACAGGAGCTTTTTGGACTGAGCCTGACGGTGGCTTTGGCGCTGCGTTTGATGCGTGGATTACGAATCCGCTTGCACCATTATTTTGGCAAGCGTTGTTTTTAATTGTAACAATGGTGATCGTGATGCGCGGTATTGGATCGGGTATCGAACGCGCGAACAATATTCTGATGCCAGGCTTAGCGATCTTAATGATCTTCATGGCTGGTTATGGAATGACGTTAGACGGTGCAGGTGAAGGTTTAGCCTTTTTATTCACACCAGATTGGTCGAAGTTAGCTGATCCGAACGTGTATTTAATGGCGTTAGGTCAGGCGTTTTTCTCGTTAAGTATCGGTATTTGCGGGATGTTAACTTACAGTAGTTATTTGAAAGAAAAAGATAAACTACCAGCAGCAACCGTGGGTGTCGGGTTAATGGACACATTATTTGCTGTAATTGCTGGTGTGATGGTCTTTACGGCTGTGTTTAGTTTTGGCGTAGAACCGACATCAGGCCCACCACTCGTGTTTATTATTTTACCGAGCATTTTTGAGAGCATGCCTGCAGGTGGATTAATCGGCGTTGTTTTCTTCGTGTTACTTGTCATGGCAGCTTTATCGTCTGCGTTATCGCTTCTCGAACTGCCAGTCGCGTACATCCATCGTACACTTGGCTTAACGCGTAAAGCAGCGACAGCGATCGCCGGTTCGATTATTTTTGTTTTCGGTATTGCGGCGTCGCTTGGGTTTGGCATTTGGAGCCATATTCAAGTGAATGGTAATAATATTTTAGACATGATGGATAACTTAACCGCGAATATTATTTTGCCATTAGGCGGACTACTCATGGCGTTTTTCGTCGGTTGGTATTTAACGCGTGATAAAGCGATTCAGTTTAGTGAAATTGAATCACCGCTCTTACAAAACATTTGGTTAATCATTATTCGCTTTGTAGCTCCAGTTGTCTTATTAATTATTATGGTGACATCCTTATTAGGCATCTAATAGATATGCTATAATAAGGAATGGTGATGACAATGTCTGTTTCTTATCAAAATATAATCGAAAAAATGAAAAAAGAATTACAATCTGTTGATGCGACTTCTAATGAGGCAGATTTGCGTGCTAAAATGTATGCTATCAGGTCATTAGCGGATGTTGTTTTGGCTGATGAGTCTGAACCGCCGATGGTAGAGTCAAAACCGATTGCTTCTACTAAGGAGCAAGAGGCGGAGCCAAAGCAAGACATTTCGGCATTAGAAGCTAAAATGATGGGAATCGAAAAGCCGTCTAACAAACCACAAAACACGTGGCATGAAGACGATGCAAACGGTGAATCGATTTTCGATTTTTAAAGGAGCGAAATACAGATGAAGTTACTCTTAATGATCGGTGCGATTAGTGGTTTTATTACCGTCGCATTAGGTGCATTTGGCGCGCACGGTTTAGAAAGTCGCTTGAGTGCGAAGATGTTAGATACGTGGGAAAAAGCGGTTCAATATCAAATGTTTCATACGACAGCGATTTTAATAGCAGCAGTCTTAGCACTTAAGACAGATATCACGTTGTTCCAAACAGCTGGTTGGTTTTTCTTAATCGGCATCGTGATCTTCTCAGGTAGTTTGTACATCTATTCGTTATCAGGTGCGAAGATTTTCGGTATGATTACGCCAATCGGAGGCCTAGCCTTTTTAGTCGGTTGGGCGCTCGTTGCCTATGCTGTGACGAAGATTGTTGTATAGTAAGATGCTCTCACATTGTTGTGGGAGCATTTTCTGTTTAGAGATTAAATCACTTTTAAACAAATACAAATTAATTTATGATAATAGAAGAATAATTGACAGAGGAGTTAAGCGATGAAAAAGATTCATATCATGTTAATCGTGGCGATCGTCTCGTTAGCGATAAACCCATTTGCAATACAAGCTGAAACGACTGAAGAAGAATATCGTCTCGCGGTCGGCAATCTTTGGTACCCTGTGTCTGACGAATACGATAAACTCGAAATGCCGTATTTATCTTACACATTTGATGCCGTTTTTGCAGAAGATGAAGACGAAAAAGCAGAATTAACCAATCAACTCGACCAAACCGTTGCCAATGAGTTGTGGGATTTTTTTAACCGTGAAGATGTGAAACAACTAGCTTATACAGATGATGTTCTAGATTATTTAGATTCAAATTTTGACATCGATAAAAACGAAGGCGGTTTTTGGAGTTGGTTCGGCCGATTATTTAGTTGGATCGGTAATTTGTTTGCATAGCCTTTGCTTTTAAACGTTTGAATAATGTGGCAAAATGGAAGTGAATGATGTGAGGAGGTGCGACATATGTCAGAGGAACAAAATGAACAGAAGAAAAGTAATCAATTTACGATAATGAAAGATGATCCAATTGATGGCCACCCAGGTTATAGTGGCGGTGGTGCTTTCAGTTTGGAAAATATGTCACCGCTTATTGTTGACCCGAACGAGGACCACGTGTGGGTTGATATGGGTGCGATGCATGCACGTAGTGAAGTGGAAAAGCGGATTAAATTCGTCGCTGATAAAGAGGAAGTCCCGAATGGCAAACCGTATTGGATTGTCTGGGTGACAGTTGAGCAGAAAGAAGAAGGGCCATATTATCATGGTGTGGCTGCGTGTTATTTAGAAGTTGATCGTGAAGCGCGCCGTGGCTATAAAATTTTAGCAGAGCACGTGAATCGTATGGATAAATCGCTTAAAGGTCGCATTATATTAGAGCATATGGATGATCATTCGAAAGCCTTGCTACGCGATTTCTTGAAAGATTTTAACGAGCAATATTGGGATTTAGCATCTGATGAATTGAAACAAGTGCTCGCATAAATTTTGACTGATTTATGAACAATGTATCTCGTGATTGTGCAAAAGCTAATTTCTTTGTACAATAGAATTAAACATGGGCATGAAACATGTTTATTAGGACAAAAAAGCAGGTTAGTCGATTAATCGACTAGCCTGCTTTTTTTATCTTTTTTTAGAGTTATGAGATAAGTGCGCGCACTTATCTCATAACTTCGTGGTTTTATTTCAAAATTGGCTAAAGTTATTTCAAAAATAAAGCGAATTATTTCAAAACTATGATGCGTCTTCGCAATAGGTTGTCGGTTCGGTGCCCTCGATAAAATACATCGTACGTGCTCGTTCGCTACAAGCATCGCTCGCTAAACGCCCTGAATTAGGATCGACGTCAACGCCATTGACCCCGTGCGGAACAGTGAAGGGTCTCACTGGTAAGTTAGCGTGCAATTCGTGCATATAATCGGCCCAAATGGTCTTCGCAGCTTGAGATTCTGATCGTGTTGACAACGCTTGGTTATCGTCATACCCTGTCCAAACGGCTGTCGTGTAATGAGGGCTATAGCCAACCATCCACGCATCGAAATCGGTCGTTCCCGATTTACCAGCGTAAGCTTGATTAAGCTGGTGGCTGATCGGCGCCCCTGTCACCCGTAAATAATCACTTAGTCGTTCATCAAACATGCCGGTTAATAAATGCGTCAGCACGAAGGCGTATCGTTCATCCAATACAGTTTCTTGTTGCGAGGGTTCGTGTTCATAAACGACATCGCCATCACGATTTTCGATTTTATCAATAATATAAGGGTCCACTGATTGCCCGCGATTTGCTAACAAGCCGTAAGCGCGAGTCATTTCATAAACGGAAGCGGACTCTGTTCCTAAGGCCAACGCTAAGCCAGGTTCAACCTCAACGTCTATTCCGAATACATCAGCTGCTTCGGCCAAGTTTTCAGGCCCGATCATTTGATTCGTTTTCACCGCGTAAATATTATCCGACACCGCTAAAGCTTGAGCTAACGTCACAGGACGATCAGCATAGACGTCACTAACATTGGCTGGTTGATAGACGTCACCGTTTGCTAACGGAAACTGTGTGGCTGTGCTTTCGAGTGTCGTTGACGGTGTAAACCCGTAAACGAGTGCTGCATAATACAAAAATGCTTTAAACGTGGAGCCCGTCATACGTTCAGCCTGTACAGCTCGATTATACCGCGAGTCAGTAAAATCTCGCCCCCCTTGCATAGCGACGATAGCGCCTGATTCATGGTTAAGTGTCATCGCGCCAATTTGTAATGGATCTTCCTCAGGAAAATGGTCTAAAGTCTTTTCTTCTAACAGGTTTTGCGCTGTTTCATCTATCGTTGTATGGATTTGATAACCCGATGCCGTTACTTGTTCAGGCGATAGCCCGAGAATAGACGCCGCTTCCTCAAGCGCGAATTGAACTGCATATTGCCCAGTCTCACGCTCGGTACTTGCTTGGGTGACGAGTCGAATCGGTTCATCTGACGCCTGTGCATACGTGTCGTCATCAATAACGTCAAGTTGTTTCATTTGCTGCAAAATCCACGTCTGACGTTCTTTCGCCCGGTCTTGATGATCAATCGGTGAATAAACGGCTGGCCCTTTAGGAATCGCAGCTAACAGGGCCGCTTCACTCACCTTTAACTCGTCCGCATGTTTATCGAAATAAAAACGGCTCGCCGACTCAATCCCGTATTGGCCATGGCCGAAGTAAATCGTATTTAAATAACTCGTTAAAATCGTATCTTTCGACCAAAACATTTCTAACCTAAGTGCGATGAGAAGCTCTTTAATTTTGCGGTTCCATGTTTTGTCATGTGATAAAAATAAATTGCGCGCAAGCTGTTGTGTGATCGTACTTGCCCCTTGAGCTCTCTCTTGCGCGACTATATTTTGATAGGCGGCGCCAGCGATTCGTTTCGGGTTAAAACCGGCATGGTTATAAAAATGATGATCCTCAGCGGCAATAAATGCGTCGCGCACGTGTTGGGATACGTCTTCTAGTTCAACGGCATAGCGACTTTCAATGCCGTGGTGCTCTGCCAACACTGTATGATGTTGGCTAAAGATCACCGTGTTTTCATCTAATTGCACATTAGGAGGGCCTTGTAGCCAAAGCATGATTAACACACTGCACGTCGCACCTACGGCAAAAAATAGACTAACAACGATTAACCAAAATAAGCGTTTCATCCAAACTAGCATGCTGACACATCCTCTCAACATCTAGTATGCGCGAGCACAAGGGCCTTTAAACACTTATGATTCTTCACTTCTCTTTTGCGTCATAATTCGTTATAATATAGTCTTGAAGAGTTATGTTTTAAAGAAAGGTCGGAAAAGATTGACTAATAAAGCGTTAACCGTTGATATTACAATTGATACGGATATTAAAGATCCAAACGGCGAAAACGAGTCGATACGTCGTGAAGAGAAAGGCTCTTATGTACAACGTGGGGGTCTTCATTTATTGAAATATGACGAAGAGATGGAAGATGTCGGCACAGTGAAAAACACGGTGATCATTACCGACGACAAAATTACGTTAAAACGAGAAGGCGTCGTCAAAATGCATCAAGTTTTTCGCATTGGCCAACGTACTGAAACAGTTTATCGTCATCCTTATGGCCATTTTCGGATGGAAACGAACACTAATCGAATGGAATATATGAAAGGAACGGAAAACCGATCAGGTAAAATTCGTCTAGAGTATGAAGTCGCGCTTAATGATGATGAACCAAGAGAGCACGTGTTGCAAATAGATTTTCAAGAGGAGGATGCTTGACGTGAACGTAGTAGAACAAGTCGAAAGTCAGTTAAAACAATCGATCGAACAAGCTGTCATAAAAGCAGAATTAGCTGGTCGTGACGAGATGCCAGAAGTCATTTTAGAAACGCCGAAAGAAAAAAGCCATGGTGATTATGCGACGAATATGGCGATGCAACTGGCGCGCGTTGCGAAAAAACCACCGCGCGATATTGCTCAAGATATCGTTGATCAGCTCGACACAGAAGCGGCATCCGTGAAGTCGGTTGAGATCGCAGGGCCTGGGTTTATCAACTTTTTCATGGATACGTCTTACTTAACAGATGTCGTCACGACGATATTTGATCAAGGTGACGAGTACGGCCAGACGAATGATGGTCAAGGCGAGCGTGTCCAAATTGAGTTCGTTTCGGCTAACCCAACTGGTACGTTACACCTCGGGCATGCTCGCGGCGCGGCTTATGGTGACGCGTTAGCGAATGTGATGGAGAAAGCAGGATATGATGTTGAACGTGAATATTACATTAATGATGCCGGTAACCAGATTGATTTATTAGCGCAATCGATCGATGTCCGTTATGCACAAGCGTTAGGCGAAGAGAAAACGATGCCAGACGAAGGGTATCGCGGGCAAGATATTATTGATTTAGCGAATGACCTCGCTGAGGAGCACGGACGTTCCTTTTTAGATATGAACGAAGCTGGGCGTTTAGAAGCGTTTCGCGAGCATGGCTTGAACCATTTACTTGACCAAATCAAACATGATCTCGAAACGTTCCGCGTGCCATTTGATTCATGGTTTTCTGAACGTTCCCTTTATACAGATGATAAAGTGCATGCAGCCGTTGAGTCCTTAAAAGAAAAGGGCTATGTTTATGAATCGGAAGGAGCAGTTTGGTTCCGCTCAACCGATTTTGGCGATGACAAAGATCGTGTTTTGATCAAAAATGACGGCAATTATACGTATTTAACGCCCGATATTGCGTATCACCAGGACAAAATCAGTCGCGGTTTTGATCGTTTAATTAATATTTGGGGTGCTGACCACCACGGTTATGTGACTCGGATGAAAGCAGCGATTGCCGCGTTAGGTTATGACGACTTACTCGATATTAAAATTACACAAATGGTTAACTTGTTCGAAAACGGCGAAAAAGTGAAGATGAGTAAACGGACTGGTAAAGCAGTCACGATGAAAGAATTAATCGAAGAAGTCGGTTTAGATGCGACGCGCTATTTCTTTATTATGCGTTCGAATGATGCTCACCTTGATTTCGACATGGACCTCGCGCGTTCAGAGTCGAACGACAACCCCGTTTACTACGTGCAATATGCGCACGCGCGTATTTGTAGTATGTTGCGTCAAGCGGAGGAGAAAGGGATCGCTACGAGTGAGCAACCTGATTTGTCATTATTAACAGCTGAAAAAGAAATCGATCTATTGAAGCGGTTAGGCGACTATCCACAAGTCATTAGTGAAGCAGCGACGAAGCAAATGCCGCATCGCATCCCGCAATATGTGTTTGACTTGGCGTCAGACTTACAC
Organism: Alkalibacillus flavidus; assembly: GCF_040545925.1. Lineage (NCBI taxonomy): Bacteria > Bacillati > Bacillota > Bacilli > Caryophanales > Bacillaceae > Alkalibacillus > Alkalibacillus flavidus. The sequence continues at coordinate 38,481 of NZ_JBEPMX010000013.1, read as the reverse complement.
AGTTTCTACAACGCTGAAAAAGTGATCGACCAAGATCAATTAGCATTAACACAAGCGCGTATTGCCCTCATGCAAGCAACACGTACCGTTATTCAAGATGCCCTAGCCTTAATTGGTGTTCATGCACCTGAAAAAATGTAACCCGTTATCCCGATGAGCAATTTCGTTCATCGGGATTTTTTGTGTTTCGCCGTATGTGACGTGGATTTCGCCGTATAATGAATGAAAATCGCCGTATCGATCAAAAATGTCGCCGTATAACCGCTCGATTTCGCCGTATCATGTCCAAAAATCGCCGTATCCGACAACGTCATGACAAAAAACCGTATAATTATTCATAGCATATTTTAAAGAAATGGTCGCAATAGACGGGCGATGAGTTGTTTTAAACGAAACATGAAAGCATTCGGTGTTTTAAACCAATCGTCATACAAGTTAATCGAAGCGTCGACGTCACGTTGGAATTCATGTTTAATCTGATTCACAACACGAAGGTCTTTCGTTACAAGCTTGACCTCGTCATTGACAAAAAGGCTACGCCGATCGAAATTCGCCGTGCCGATATCGATGAATTGATCATCCATCATGAATAACTTCGCATGATAAAAACCGTTATAAAATAAATAGACGCTACCGCCATATGTCGCGATCTGTTTTAAATACGGTGCAGATGCTTCTTTAACGAGTGGATGGTCGGAGTCGTGTGGGTATAAAATCGTAACGTGAACACCTGATTGCATTTTATCGACCAGGACGTTCATGAGGCGCTTGCTTGGGATGAAATAGGGCGTGCCAATTTGAATCGTGTGTTCGGCTTGCTGTATCCACCTTATAAACGTGTCTTCTAATAATCCATTAGCTGAAGGAATTAGTTGTACTTGTGAAAGGCCTCGTCGCTTGTTCAGCTTGGAAAATGATAATGATTCTCCTGTGTTATCAAACCAATCTGAGCAAAACTGTGTCGTCAAATGGTCCACAATCGATCCGGTTAATTGCAAATGATAGTCGCGCCAATTCGCGAACTTGCCGCCTTGATTCACGTATTGGTCGCCAATGTTAAATCCACCGAGAAAACCTGTATCGCCATCAATGACGGATATTTTTCGATGGTTACGTCGGTTTAAAGATGAAAAAGGGCGACGTAAGCGAAAACGATTGCTAAAGATAACGTGGAAACCGGCGTGGTCTAATGCTTCCAGGTTCGATTTCGAAATAGCCCTCGCTCCGATAAAATCAACTAATAAATAAACAGAAACGCCTGAAGTTGCTTTATCCCGTAAAACCGACAACACTTCATCGCTAAACGTATCGTCCTTAATGATAAAAAATTGTACTAAAATCCATTTATTTGCCGACTGTAATGTTTCTATATAGTGTCGAAATAAATCGTGGCCATTACTAAAAAACGTCACGTTGGCGTCAGTTGGCGGATAAGGTGACGGTTGGTGGTATGGTTTTTGGTCCGGTCGTACAATCGCAATAAGAATCATGATAGCAATTATGATTAGCGCCCACATGACGAGCCCTCCTTCTCAGATAGTTTCCGTTTGAGTCCCGTCAAATATACAAAAAGCCATTGACTGAATGCTCATTCAGTGTATAATAAAGTTATAAGAAAACTTGTTCAATTCTGACGTGTTCGTGTTAAAATGAAAGGTATGAAAGCGGTCACACGTAAAACTACTAGGGGGGAGACACATGGAAGCATTGTTATGGGTGAATTGGATTGCATTTGCTGCAATTACGGTGTATGCGTTGTTCCTGTTTGTGCAAGTTGTTCGGACGCGGATTGCATACATTAAGTTAGGGCGAAAATCAGAATTCGATCACGATGTGAAAGACCGGTTGAAAGATATCGGCGTTTATGTGTTTGGTCAAAAGAAATTATTAAAAGACGCGAAATCTGGCGCGATTCACGTTATGATGTTTTACGGCTTTTTACTCGTTCAATTCGGGGCGATTGATTACATATGGAAAGGGTTGAACCCTGGGTCGCATTTACCGTTTGGTATTTTGTATCCTGGCTTCGTCTTTTTCCAAGAACTCGTCACGTTAACGATTTTAGTCGCTGTCGTATGGGCGTTTTATCGCCGTTATATTGAGAAGCTCGTTCGTTTGAAACGAGGCTTTAAAGCAGGTTTAGTGTTAATTTTTATCGGGACGTTAATGGTATCAGTGCTTGCTGGTAATGGATTCGGCATGATTTGGCACGGCCATGAATTAACATGGACTGAACCAGTCGCTTCGGTTATTGCTGCTGCTTTTGCGTGGGTAAGTCCAACCGTTGCTGCCACGTTGTTCTATGTTATGTGGTGGATTCACTTAATTGCATTACTCGCCTTTTTAGTGTACGTCCCGCAGTCGAAGCACGCACACTTACTGGCTGGCCCTGCAAACGTCTATTTCAACCGGGACAAAAATCACGGCAAATTACAGCCGATTAATTTTGATATGGACGAAATGGAAGAGTCTGAAGAAGAGCCGACATTTGGTGTCGGTAAAGTAGAAGATTTAAGCGATTTACAACTGTTAGACCTGTACGCGTGTGTTGAATGTGGACGTTGTACGAATGTCTGTCCATCATCAGGTACAGGTAAAATGTTATCGCCAATGGATATTTTAGTGAAGATTCGTGACCACTTAACCGAGAAAGGGGCGGCTGTCACAGGTAACACACCGTGGGTACCGTCGTATGCTTTCGCTGGAACAGCTGGTAATCAAGCCGCTGACCCGAACAGTTCATTAGCAGAACAAGTTGTCAATCAAGACTTAATTGGTGATGTCATTACAGAAGAAGAGCTTTGGGCGTGTACGACATGCCGTAACTGTGAAGACGCTTGTCCTGTGATGAACCAACACGTCGATACGATTATTGACCTGCGTCGTTATCTCGTCATGACAGAAGGTAAAATGGACCCCGAGGCGCAACGAGCGATGACAAACATTGAGCGTCAAGGTAATCCGTGGGGCTTATCGAAGAAGGACCGCGAAAATTGGCGAGATGAAGATGAGACGTTACACGTTCCAACCGTTAAGGAATTGGAAAAAGAAGGCGAAGAATTTGAATATTTATTCTGGGTTAGTTCAATGGGCTCTTACGACAACCGTAGCCAAAAGATTGCGATGGCATTCGCTCGCTTGATGAACAAAGCAGGCGTTAAATTCGCGATTTTAGGTAATAAAGAGCGTAACTCAGGTGATACGCCACGTCGTATGGGTAACGAATTCTTATTCCAAGAGTTAGCTGAAAAAAATATTAAAGAATTCGAGAAGAATGATATTAAGAAGATCGTAACCATCGATCCGCACGCTTATAATATTTTCAAAAATGAGTACCCAGATTTTGGGTTTGAAGCGGAAGTGTACCACCATACTGAATTGTTGGCGGAGTTAATCCAAGAAGGTCGCCTCGAGCCGAAAGAAGCGGTGAACGAGAAGATTACCTTCCACGATTCATGTTATTTAGGACGTTATAATGAAGTTTACAATCCGCCGCGAGACATCTTACAGTCGATTCCAGGCGTTGAATATGTCGAAATTGAACGTAACAAAGAAAACGGCATGTGTTGTGGTGCTGGTGGCGGTATGATGTGGATGGAAGAAACATCAGGTAACCGTATTAACGTCGCTCGTACTGAACAAGCATTAGACGTCAATCCGAATACAATCTCCAGTGGGTGTCCGTTCTGTTTAACGATGTTATCGGACGGTACGAAAGCGAAAGAAGTCGATGAAGAAGTGACAACACAAGACGTCGCTGAAGTATTAGAACGCTCGATCTTTGGCGAAGAAGCGAAAATCGAACAACCAGCTTAACTGATGGAGGCTGAGAAATAAGAATATTTAATTGTGCAAAAGACCAATTTGTTAGAATCAAAAGAGTCAAGCACTTATGAAGCGGAATCAAAGTGCGTAGACTCCTGCGGGTACAGCACGAGTCTCAAGACCCCGAGAGATGCACCTGCGTCTTCTAGCAGTGCTTCGTAGCAGGCTTCCTCGGTGCAAGTTGCAAGGTAGCTTACTCGATGATGTTGCCTGGCTTGAGCCGTGCCCGCGGAAAGCGAAGCGTTTTGATGAAGCGTCATTCAAGTAAAACACCCGAACGATGTATTTTATTAAAATCTTTCGGGTGTTACTTTGCTTAATCAGACTTTGTGGCAGGCTATTTTTATACATATAAATGAATAAACATTCATTCGACAAAAGTTACCAAAATTATTATAGTAATTTAGTAATTTTTCCCGAAATTTCGTCTTGATAAATTCACAAACCGTGATAAAATAAGGCAATAAGATTTCAGAAAATAGTGCAAAATAATAATAAATCATATATTTAGAAAATTTGCAAAAAAGGTATTGCAATTTTCTGTGACATTATCTACAATAACAGTTATCAAAATTTTTAATAGACAAAATTGTAGGAAAATAGAAAACACAGTCAAAAAATTTTCAAGCGAATTTTCAGAATTTATAATTAATAAAATCAGCACGAAAAAAAAGATCAAGGGTGATTGGGTTGAGTCATGAATTATTAGAGATTAAAAATTTATCGACATCGTTCCAAATAGACGAGCAGTATTACGCTGCTGTTGACGATGTCACATTAACGGTTCACGAAAACGAAGTGTTAGCGATTGTGGGCGAATCAGGTTCCGGGAAAAGTGCTACGGCCTTTTCGATTATGGGGTTACATAGCCGTGGGAAAATCGAAGGCGAAATATTATTCCAAGGCAATGATATCGCGAACTTACCACCATCAAAGCTAAATAAAATTCGTGGTAAAGATATGTCCATGATTTTCCAAGATCCATTAACAGCATTAAACCCGCTAATGGAAATTGGCGATCAAATCGGAGAAGTTCTCTTATTACATAATAAGAACATGTCAAAATCAAAACGACGTGAATATGCGGCTGAATTGCTAGGGCGTGTCGGAATTCCGAGACCTGATCGTGTCGTCGAACAATTCCCGCATGAGCTGTCTGGTGGTATGCGTCAACGTGTGATTATTGCGATCGCCATTGCGAACCAGCCAAAGTTACTTATAGCAGACGAACCAACAACAGCCTTAGACGTGACGATTCAAGCGCAAATTCTCGATTTAATTCGCGAATTAAAAGATGACTTAAATTCAGGTGTTATTTTGATTACGCACGACTTAGGTGTTGTCGCTGAAATGGCTGACCGTGTCGCAGTCATGTATGCAGGTCAAATTGTTGAAGAGGCTGATGTCGAATCGATTTTCGTCAACCCACAACACCCATATACGCGCTCGCTTTTAAGTTCGATTCCAGCGACGGAATATGCACAAGATCGTTTGCACGTCATTCAAGGCATTGTACCATCACTGAAAAACTTACCGCGTGAAGGGTGTCGTTTTAAAGAACGGATTCCGTGGATGGATGATTCCGTGCATGAGGACCATCCAGAATTGCATGAAGTGAGCGATAATCACTTTGTTCGTTGTACATGCTATCAACATTTTTACTTCCCAGATGAGAACAAGGAGGAGCAAGCTAATGGCGTTACTGAAGGTTGATGATTTGAAGATTCACTTTCCGATTCGTGGCGGAATTTTAAATCGAGTTGTCGATAACGTGAAAGCCGTCGACGGTGTTTCGTTTGAAGTCAAGCAAGGTGAAACATACGGTTTAGTCGGCGAGTCAGGTTCTGGTAAAACGACAACAGGTAAAGCTGTGATGGGGCTTAACAACATCACGTCTGGTGACATTTATTTTGAAGACGGTCATTTAAACGCAGAAAAAGGCAAGAAAATCGATGTTCGTAAAGATATTCAAATGATTTTCCAAGATCCTTATTCCAGTTTGAACCCGAGAAAACGTGTCGCTGACATTGTCGCAGAGCCTTTTCGCAATTATGAAAAACTGTCAAAAGATGAAGAGCTTAAAAAGGTAAGAGAATTGCTCCAGCGAGTGGGCATCAGTGCTGACAGTTTATACAAATATCCACACGAATTCTCAGGTGGACAACGTCAACGTATCGGGGTCGCTCGTGCGATTGCGTTAAATCCGAAGTTAATTATTGCGGATGAGCCAGTTTCGGCCTTAGACGTGTCCGTTCAAGCGCAAGTGTTGAACTTCTTACAAGATATTCAAGAAGAATTGGACTTAACATTATTCTTCATCGCACACGACTTAGGGGTTATTAAACATATGTGCGATCGTATCGGGATTATGTATCAAGGACGATTGGTTGAGGAAGGGTTAACTGAAGAAATCTTCAACAACCCACAACATATTTATACGAAACGACTGGTCGCGGCAATTCCAGACGTTGATCCGAGAAATCGGCAAAAACACCAATCGTATCGTGCTCAAGTCAAAGAAGAGTATCAGCAATCATTTTATGACTACTTTGACGATGAAGGCTTGGCGTTTAACCTCAAGCATATTACAGACACACACAAAGTAGCTTTACCGGAAAGAGGTTGATCGAAAAATGTGGAAATTTATCGTACGAAGACTACTCATTACAATGCCGCAACTTGTATTATTAAGTTTACTCGTGTTCGTCATGGCATCGTTCATGCCAGGGGACGCATTCACGGGACAAATTGACCCGAACATTTCGCCAGAAGCGATTGAAGAACAACGTGAACGTCTAGGGTTAAATGATCCGTGGTACATACAGTACGCTGACTGGGTCGGAAATCTGTCTAAAGGTGATTTAGGGACATCAACACAATATCACAGACCGGTGTCTGACTTAGTTTGGGAACGTGTTGTCAATACATTCTGGTTATCGTTATTATCCGTTATCTTTATTTATGCAATTGGACTCCCGCTTGGTATCGTCAGTGGTCGTTGGAATGACCGTTTAATTGACCAAATCATTACGGGTTACACATATTTAGGGTTTGCAACACCGATTTTCATTTTCGCCTTAGTGACCTTATGGGTGTTCGGTTTCCATTTCGGGTGGTTCCCAACAGGCGGTTCAGTTGCATCAGGCTTAGATCCTGGCTCGCTTGAATATATACTGAGTAAGTTGAATCACTTATTGCTACCAGCTTTATCGATTGCCTTAATTGGTGTTGTTGGTACCGTCCAATATTTACGTAGTGAAATTATTGATACGAAACAAAAAGATTTCATTGTCACAGCACGCGCAAAAGGAGCGCCGGAATCGCGTGTCTATAACCGACACATTTTCCGTAACTCGGTGCTACCAATTGCAGCTTTCTTCGGTTATGAGATTACGATGCTCATTACGGGGTCGATATTCGTAGAACGGATTTATAGTTATCCAGGTATGGGTAACTTGTTCATCCAATCTATTCTACTACGTGATTTTCCAGTTGTAACAGCAGTCGTATTGCTGTTCGGATTAGCTGCAATTCTCGGTGCGCTACTATCCGATATCATCTTAAGTATTGTCGATCCACGAATCCGGATTAAATAAGAGAGCTGCAGGGGGTGAAACGAGTGAGTAACGAACAAACAGAAAAAGTCATGGATCAAAAAGTTGAAAAAAGTCCTTCAGGGATGAAGATATTCTGGAAGGAAGTCTTACGAGATAAATTAGCATTACTGTCATTAGTCTTTCTAGTGATAACAACGATAGCCGTTTTCGGCGTATCGGTATTGTTAGATAAAGAAGAGATTGTACGCGTCGATCCGTTTGCGATTTACTTACCACCAGGTGAACAGTTTATTTTAGGAACAGACCAAGGTGGACGCGATATATTCGGCCAGTTAATTATTGGCACGCGTAACTCTTTATCAGTTGGTTTATTAGTTACCTTAATGTCGGGTATCTTTGGCATTATCTTCGGCGTCGTATCGGGGTATTTTGGTGGACAAGTAGATAACATCATGATGCGTATCGTCGACTTCTTCATGGTATTACCGAACATTATGATTATTATCGTATTCGTTACGATTGTACCGAAATATAGTGTATTAACATTCTCGATTGTTATGTCCGCATTCTTGTGGATGGGTATTGCGAGGTTAATACGTTCGAGGGCATTGCAAGAGAAAGAACTTGATTATGTCCAAGCATCGAGGACGTTAGGATCATCGCATACAAAGATTATTTTCAAAGAAGTTCTGCCTAATATAATGTCCTTAATCGTCGTGACGATGACATTAAACTTGGCAGCGAACATCGGAATCGAATCAGGTTTATCATTCTTAGGGTTCGGTTTCCCGCAAGACACACCAAGTCTTGGAACATTGTTAAGTTACGCAACAAATCCGACGACGTTAGAAGAGCGTTGGTGGATTTGGGTACCAGCAGCTATTTTAATTTTAGTGTTAATGCTTGCTGTGCGTAACGTAGGTGAAGCGTTAAAGCGTGCGGCTGACGCAAGACAACGCCGCGCATCTTAATCTTGATACAGTCGACCGCCTCGGATTGCGGGGCGGCGATTAGTATAAATTTATGTCAGAACAATCTGGCAAACTATTTAAGAAAAAAGGGGAGGTAATTTACATGAGCAAATCATTTATGGGCAAATCACTCTTTGTCCTAATGCTCGCTCTGTTCCTTGTTCTCGCAGCATGTGGTGGCGGCGATGACACAAGTGAAGGCGGCTCAGAAGGCGATTCTGACGGCGAAGGAACAGAAGAAAATGAAGGTAGTGAAGGAGACGGCGGAGGCGACAGTGACTCCGAGGGCTCTGACTCTGAAGGTTCTGATTCAGAAGGTAATTCGGATCAGCAGATTTTTGATATCGAAAACTTCGACACTGTCACATCGAACGATGGTGAACCGATTGATGGCGGTCACTTAAACTACGGTTTAGTGTCGGACACAGTGTTTGAAGGTACACTAAACTATAACTTCTATTCAGGTAACCCTGATGCGATGATTTTACAGTTTATTGACGAGTCTTTGCTAGGTATGGACCCGAGCCATAACTATAACCAAGAAGGTGCAGCAACGTTCGAAGCTAACCGCGACGAAGGTTCAATCACTTTCACAATTCGTGATGGCGTTAACTGGCATGATGGTGAGCCGGTAACAGCTGAAGACTGGGTACATGCGTACGAAGTAATCGGTCACCCTGAATACACGGGCGTACGTTATGGTACAGTTGGTTTCACAATGATCGAAGGTATGGAAGCGTATCACAATGGTGAAGCGGATGAGATTTCTGGTATTGAAATCCATGACGAAAAATCATTCACAATTAACTATGAGCGTCTAACACCATCTCTATTATCAGGTGGTATTTGGACTTACGCACTTCCGAAACACATTTTTGAAGATATTCCAGTAGCAGATATGGCAGAAAGTGATGCCGTACGTCAAAACCCAATCGGTTTCGGTCCGTTCAAAGTTGATTCAATCGTTCCAGGTGAATCTGTTGAACTAACGAAGAACGAAGATTATTGGGAAGGCGAACCGAACCTAGACAGCGTAACGGTTAAAGTTGTGAACCCGAACGTTGTCGCGCAAGAACTTGAAACAGGAGGCGTTGACTTAGTTGACTCATTCCCTGCTGCTCAGTTCCCGTCTAACTCTGACATGGAAAACGTTGAGTGGTTAGGTGATGTTGATGGTGCTTACACGTACATCGGCTTCAAACTAGGTGATTGGAACGCTGAAGAAGGCGAAGTGAACTACAAGCCAGACGAAATGAAGATGGGTGACGTAGAGCTACGCCGTGCAATGTGGTATGCGATTGATAACAATGCGGTTGGTGAGCGTTTCTACAATGGTTTACGTTGGAACGCGACGACATTAATCACACCGTGGCATCCAACATACCACGACGATTCAATCGAAACACCAACGTACGACCTTGAAAAAGCGAACCAGATTTTAGACGAAGCAGGTTATGAAGATACGAATGGTGACGGTTACCGTGAAAAACCAAACGGTGACGAGTTATCAATTAACTTCGCATCAATGTCTGGTGGCGAAACGGCTGAACCACTTGCAAACTACTACATGCAACAGTGGGACAAAGCTGGTTTAGATGTTTCCTTAGTAGACGGTCGTTTACTAGAGTTTAACCAGTTCTACGATCGTGTCGGTCAATCTGGTGAAGACGATCCAGCTATCGACATTTACCAAGGTGCTTGGAGTGTTGGTTCTGACGTTGACCCATCAGGTCTTTACGGACGCGAAGCAATCTTTAACTTCCCTCGTTATGCGAGCGAAGAAAACGATGAGCTTCTAGAAAAAGGACTGTCACAAAAAGCATTTGACATTGAGTACCGTCAAGAAGTTTACAGCGATTGGCAAGAACTAATGGTAGAAGATATTCCAGTAATCCCTACACTTTACCGTTCTGCTATTTACCCAGCTAACGAGCGTGTTGTAAACTACGACATCTCAACGTATGCTTTAGAATGGCATGAAGTAGGCGTCACGCAAGAAGAACCAGTGACAGCTGAATAATAACTTAAATGAAACGCCGAGGATCCGTCCTCGGCGTTTTTCTATGTCTTCTTAAATGGCTGCTCTCCAACTTTTTAAATAACTCACTTCATTTATGAGATAAATGAAGTGAGTTTTGAGATAAGTTGTGGGAGTTTTTAAATAACTGAAGGGATTTATTTAAAAACTAATGTTTAGCAGAAAAATTAAAAAAATCAGTCTAAATTGAACGAACGCTCAATCAATCTATGTTATAATAAATGATAGCGATTACATAACGATTATTTAGGAGGGGAAAGCATGACAAAAACAGTCATTGTAGCAGGTGCGCGTACACCGTTCGGGAAATTTGGTGGCGCATTAGCACCATTAACAACAGCCAAACTCGGAGGAATCGCGATTAAAGAAGCACTTAATCGCGCTAATGTCGCACCTGACGATGTGCAAGAAGTGATTATGGGTAGCGTCTTACAAGGTGGACAAGGACAGCTGCCATCGCGCCAAGCTCTGCGCGAAGCTGGCTTACCATGGGGAACGAAAACAGAAACGATTAATAAAGTGTGTGCATCAGGTATGCGCAGTGTCGCCATGGGTGATATGCTCATTCGCCTTGGTGAAGAAGACGTCGTCGTAGCAGGTGGTATGGAAAGTATGAGCCAAGCGCCATATTTCATGCCGAATGCACGTTGGGGCTTACGTATGGGAGATCACCAAGTGAAAGACATGATGGTGCATGACGGTTTAACATGCTCCTTTGAAAATGTTCATATGGGAAGCTACGGTAACAGAACCGCAGACAAATTCAACTTATCTCGCGAACAACAAGACGAATGGGCGGCTCGCAGTCACGAACGTGCTATTCAAGCAACGAAAGACGGTAAATTAGCAGAAGAAATCGTCACTGTCGAAGTCCCGCAACGCAAAAAAGACCCGCTTCACGTATCGGAAGACGAAGCGCCACGCGAAGGGACAACAGCAGACGGTTTATCAAAATTAAAACCGGCTTTCGATAAAGACGGCACAATTACCGCCGGAAACGCACCAGGTGTTAATGACGGAGCCGCGTCGATGGTTATGATGTCAGAAGACAAAGCGAAAGAAAACGGGCAGACCCCACTTGCGACGATTTTAGGTCATGAAGAGGTCGCTGTTGAAGCTGATCGTTTCCCGGAAACGCCAGGTATTGTTATTAACAATCTACTTGAGAAAACAGGTTATTCAAAAGATGACATCGACTTGTTTGAAGTCAATGAGGCGTTTGCCGCTGTATCCCTTGCAAGCAGTGACATTGCAGGACTTGATCCGGAAAAAGTAAACGTTAACGGAGGCGCCGTTGCTCTCGGCCACCCAATCGGTGCGAGTGGTGCGCGTATTATTTTGACACTTGCTTATGAGTTGAAACGTCGCGGAGGCGGCTTAGGTATCGCCTCGATTTGTTCAGGTGGCGGCCAAGGTGACGCGTTATTAATTGAAGTACCGAAACAATAAAGGAGGCCCATTCAACATGGCAGTTCAAAACGTAATGGTGATCGGAGCAGGCCAAATGGGGGCGGGCATTGCCCAAGTATTCGCCCAAGCCGGCTTCGATGTAAAATTAAACGATATTGCAGAAGATTCGCTGACAAAAGGATATCAAGGCATCGAAAAACGGCTCGATCGTCAAATCGAAAAAGGGCGCATGACCGAAGACGATAAGAATCAAGCGTTAAACAACCTAACAACGACAACAAACCTTAACGAGGCGAGCGACCGCGATCTCGTCATTGAAGCGGTCGTTGAGAATATGGATGTGAAAACAAGCGTTTTTCAAAAACTTGACGAAATCACGCCAGAGCATGCGATTTTAGCGACGAACACGTCATCGCTTCCGATTACAGATATCGCAGCTGTCACGAATCGTCCTGAACAAGTGATTGGCATGCACTTCATGAATCCGGTTCCCGTCATGAAGCTCGTCGAAGTCATTCGCGCGATTCAAACGAGTGACGCGTCTTTTCAAACGATTCAAGAAGCGACTGAAAAACTCGGTAAAACAGCCGTGGAAGTCAATGATTACCCAGGTTTTATTTCGAATCGTGTCCTTATGCCGATGATTAATGAAGCGATTTATACCGTGTTTGAAGGTGTCGCTAAACCAGAAGACGTCGACAGCGTCATGAAGCTCGGCATGAATCATCCGATGGGGCCATTGCAATTAGCTGATTTTATCGGACTAGATACATGCCTATACATTATGGAGATTTTACACGACGGTTTTGGCGACAGTAAATATCGCCCGTGCCCACTGCTACGTAAATACGTGAGCGCTGGTTGGCTCGGTAAAAAATCGGGGCGCGGTTTTTACGTCTACGACTAACTTGAACGGGAGTGCTAACCATGGATTTACAATTTAGAGAAGAGCAGACGATGATGCGCAAAATGGTCCGCGATTTTGCACAACAAGAAGTCGCCCCTGCTGTGGAACAAATGGAACGGGAAGACCGTTTTCCGAAAGAAATTATCGATAAAATGGGCGAACTCGGTTTACTCGGTATTCCTGTGAGTGAAGACCAAGGCGGCGCAGGTATGGATTACACGTCATACATTATTGCGATCCACGAGCTATCGAAAGTGAGTGCGACGCTAGGTGTGATTTTGTCTGTTCATACGTCAGTCGGTACGTTTCCGATTGTGAAGTTTGGGACGGAAGAGCAAATTAATCACTATGTGCCGAAGCTAGCTACAGGTGAATACCTCGGCGCTTTTGCGTTAACCGAACCACAAGCTGGCAGTGACGCGAGTAATTTGAAAACAAAAGCGGTTAAAGATGGCGACGATTATGTCATCACAGGGTCGAAAGTGTTTATGACGAACGGTGGTTTTGCGACTACGTATATCGTGTTTGCCAATACGAATCCAGAACTCGGCCATAAAGGTGTGTCTGCGTTTATCGTTGAAGATGGGACGCCTGGCTTTGAAGTCGGTAAACCAGAAGAGAAGATGGGCTTGCACGGGTCTAGTACCGTGTCGCTGACGTTTGACCAGTGTCGTGTGCCAAAATCGCAATTGCTCGGTGAAGAAGGTGAAGGGTTTAAAATCGCGATGGCGAATTTGAATATTGGTCGGATTGGGATTGCTGCACAAGCGTTAGGCATTGCTGAAGCATCATTAGAAGCGGCCACCGATTACGCGAAAGAACGCGAACAATTCGGCAAGCCCATCGCACAGCACCAAGGTGTGTCGTTTAAACTAGCCGATATGGCAACAGCCGTCGAATCTGCTAAACTATTAGTCTATAATGCGGCTTCGACCTATGAAGCTGGGCAAGATGCTGGGAAGCAAGCGTCGATGGCGAAAAAATTCGCTTCCCAAACTGCAATGGACGCAGCAATCGAAGCCGTGCAAGTCTTTGGCGGTTACGGCTATACGAAAGATTACCCAGTCGAACGCTATTTCCGCGACGCCAAAATCACCCAAATATACGAAGGCACGACTGAAGTCCAAAACATGGTGATCAGTCGTCAGTTATTGAAATAAAGGGAGGAACTAATAGATGAATTTTCAACTAACCGAAGAACAACAAATGCTACGCAAAATGGTCCGCGATTTTGCGGTGAATGAAGTCGAACCAACAGCAGCAGAACGAGATGAAGAAGAGCGGTTCGACCGCGGGATTTTTGACCAAATGGCTGAACTCGGCCTAACAGGAATTCCTTGGCCTGAAGAATACGGCGGAATCGGAAGCGATTTCGTCAGTTACGCAATCGCGGTCGAAGAATTATCACGCGTCTGTGCGTCAACAGGTGTAACCCTATCAGCTCACATCTCGCTTGCAAGCTGGCCAATTTACACATACGGTAACGAAGACCAAAAACAAAACTTCCTGCAACGTCTAGCGACAGGTGAAGCTTTGGGAGCTTACGCTTTATCAGAACCAGGTGCCGGTAGTGACGTATCCTCAATGAAAACAACGGCGAAACTAGACGGCGATCATTACGTATTAAACGGCTCAAAAGTATGGATCACAAATGGCGGTGTCGCAGATATCTATGTTGTGTTCGCGAAGACAGACATGGACGCGAAACATAAAGGCATTTCGGCGTTTATCGTCGAAAAAGGCACAGAAGGCTTTAGTTTTGGTAAGAAAGAAGAAAAACTCGGTATCCGTTCGTCTCCGACAACAGAGCTTATTTTCGAAAATTGCCGTATTCCAAAAGAAAACATGCTCGGCGATGAAGGTGACGGATTCAAAATTGCGATGACGACATTAGACGGCGGTCGTAACGGAATTGCGGCTCAAGCGGTCGGGATTGCCCAAGGTGCGCTCGATAAAGCGACGGACTATGCGAAGGAGCGCGAACAGTTCGGTAAACCGATTGCGAAAAATCAAGGTATTTCCTTTAAGCTAGCCGATATGGCGACGAATATCGAAGCGTCCCGTCTATTAACCTATCAAGCTGCTTACAATGAGTCAGAAGGGCTACCTTACCAAAAAGAATCTGCGATGGCGAAACTGTTTGCCGGTGATACGGCGATGAATGTGACGGTTGAAGCGGTACAAGTTTACGGTGGTTACGGTTATACGAAAGACTACCCAGTCGAGCGTTACATGCGCGATGCGAAAATTACGCAAATTTACGAAGGTACACAAGAAATTCAGCGTCTCGTCGTCGGTCGTATGGTGACGAAAGATTAATTAATGGAAAGGAAGGACTCGTATGGAGCAACTGGCTGAACGAATTGCGAACCAAGATCAACGTGCATTAGCCCGAGCGATTACGATGGTTGAAAACGATCATCCTGACAAGCTCGCCTTACTAAGCGCGATTAATCAGCGAAAACAAGGATCGCATTATATCGGTATTACGGGCTCACCTGGTGCTGGTAAGAGTTCGCTACTCGACCATCTCGTCACGCAATTGCGCGAACAAGGGAAAACGGTCGCAATCATCGCCGTTGATCCAACGAGTCCGTTTAGTGGCGGCGCGCTTCTCGGCGACCGTGTTCGTATGCATAAACATTTCACAGATGAACACGTCTTTATTCGCAGTATGGCTACGCGCGGCAGTCTCGGCGGCTTGGCGCGTGCGACGAAAGATGCGATTCGGGCGTGCGATGCCTATGGGTTTGATTATATTTTCGTCGAAACAGTCGGTGTTGGTCAGTCAGAGCTCGATATTATGAAGGTCGTGGATACGACGGCGGTTGTCCTGACGCCTAATTCGGGCGATGTCATGCAAGTGTTTAAAGCAGGCATTATGGAAATTGCTGATCTATTTATCATTAACAAAGCCGATTTACCAGGCGTACGCAAACTTAAAAATCAGCTTTACGACATGATTCATATGGTCGGTCATGACGGCTTTGAACCGGTCGTGTTAGAAGCCGTATCAACGGATGAAGCGCAAGGGTTTGACCGCATGATTCGGTCGTTCGGCAAGCATTGGGCGTACTTGGAAGAAACGGAAGCGGGTGCGCGTAAACGCCAAAACCAACTTAAACAAGAAGTCTATGACTTGATTCATGATAGCTTGTATAAAGACGTCGTCACGATGATCGAAGCGGATGAATCGATGCAAGCCGCGTTAAACGACATCACAGACCCATATCAATTAGCAGAACGGTGGCTGAAGACGTGGAAGGGGACGAACGATGGTTAAAGAAATTAGTTCCTCAATTAAAGATGAAACATTAATCCAAAAACGACGAGCCCAACTGCAAAAAGGCGCGGTCACACTGTTTAAACAAAAAGGCTTTCACCGCGCAACGACACGAGAAATTGCGAAAGCAGCCGGCTTTAGTATCGGGACCCTTTACGAATATATTCGCACGAAAGAAGATGTGCTCTTTCTCGTTTGTGATGCGATCTACGATGAAGTACGCTCGCGCATGGAAGCGGTGATCGATACGAATGAAACATCGCGGGACGCGCTTTATCAAGCAGTGAAATCGTATTTTCATGTTATGGATGACTTACAAGATGAAGTGCTTATTTTGTATCAAGAATTAAAAGCATTACCGAAAGATGCCCAAGATTATGTGTTAAATAAAGAAAAAGAAATGATGCAGTTGTTTGAACGAATTTTAGCGAATAATTATGCTGCGATTTTAAATGAAACAGATATTGTGTTGATCGCGAATAATATTTTTATTCAAGGGCAAATGTGGGGCTTTCGTCGATGGGTATTGCAAAAAACATTTACGTTAGACGATTACACAGATCAACAATTTAAATGGTTAACAAACCAATTGGCTTATGAAGCGGCCAAACAAAAGCAAGGAGGCGTGTCATAATGCAACAAATGGAAGCGTATCAAGTGAAACATCCCGTACGATTTGTGACGGCATCGAGTTTGTTTGACGGACACGATGCATCGATTAACATTATGCGTCGTATTTTACAGGCGAGTGGCGCCGAAGTCATTCACTTAGGGCATAACCGATCAGTTGAAGCGGTCGTGAATGCGGCAATTCAAGAAGACGCACAAGGCATTGCGATTTCATCATATCAAGGTGGCCACGTGGAATATTTTAAATACATGGTCGACTTGTTAAATGAGAAGGGTGCCGGTCACATCCGCGTTTATGGTGGCGGTGGCGGTGTTATTTTGCCACGTGAAATTAAAGAACTTCATGACTATGGTGTGGCGCGTATCTTTTCACCAGAAGACGGTCGTGAAACAGGGCTTCAAGGCATGATCAACACGATGCTTGAAGAGTGTGATCACCCGACGCCGATTGAATTAGAAGCGGACGCGAAAGCAGCAAAAGACGGCGATAATCAAGCAGTGGCTCGTTTAATTACCCATGTGGAAAATGGTTCGGTGTCGAGTGAGGAGTTAAATCGACTGCTAGCAATCGACGGTTCAAACGTTCCTGTCATGGGGATTACCGGAACAGGTGGCGCTGGTAAAAGTTCCTTAACCGATGAATTAATTCGTCGCTTTTTAAACGAAGTACCTGATAAAAAGATCGCGGTTATTTCGGTGGATCCGACGAAGAAGAAAACGGGGGGCGCGTTACTCGGCGACCGCATTCGCATGAACGCGATTTTCGATTCGCGCGTATACATGCGTTCGCTCGCTACACGCGATTCGAAAAGCGAGCTGTCAAAAGCGATCACGGATGCGATTAACGTGACGAAAGCGGCGCATTTTGACTTTATCATCGTTGAAACGAGTGGTATCGGTCAAGGTGACGCCGAAATTACCGAAATCACGGACTTATCGATGTATGTCAT
Source organism: Alkalibacillus flavidus (assembly GCF_040545925.1). NCBI lineage: Bacteria > Bacillati > Bacillota > Bacilli > Caryophanales > Bacillaceae > Alkalibacillus > Alkalibacillus flavidus. Next base: position 20,910 of record NZ_JBEPMX010000013.1, on the reverse strand, counting down.
GACAGCCGAATTCGGTGCACCGTCTCAGCTTGAGAAGATCGACATGATCGACTATGCCGATTTTATTGTGATTAATAAATTTGAACAAAAAGGCTCGGACGACGCGCTCAAACAAGTGCGCAAACAATACGAACGCAGCCATATGCGATTCCACGAAGACCACGCGTCATTCCCAGTGTTCGGTACGATCGCGAGTCAGTTTAATGATGCAGGGACGAACACGTTATTTGCAGCCATGCTTGAAACGTTGAATGATCGTTATGCTTGGAATGTTGATGTTCCATTCGATACAAGCGTCAAAACGGCTGAGAAACAAAACTTAATTATTCCGCCAGAACGACGTCAATATTTACGCGACATCGCTGAAGCGGTACGCGGTTATAAAGAACACGCACGTCGCCAAAGCGAAATCGCGAGCAAAGTGTATCAATTAAAAGGCACGAAAGACGAACTTGCGGGCCACGAAATCGATGCGCTTGAAAACTTGATCGCCGATTATGAAAAGCAACTTGACGCTGAAACCGTGCAACAATTAGACAATTACGATCATTTCCAAAACACGTATTCGCAAGATGAAATGAGCTATGAAGTACGTGGTAAAGAATTCAAAGTCGAGATGAACACTGAAAGTTTATCCGGCCTTAAAATTCCGAAAGTCGCACTCCCGAGTTACCAAGACTGGGGCGACCAGGTTAAGTTTATGATGCTTGAAAACTTACCAGGTTACTTCCCGTATACAGCGGGCGTGTTCCCATTCAAACGTCGCGGCGAAGATCCGACGCGTCAATTTGCAGGGGAAGGTACGCCAGAACGAACGAATCGCCGTTTCCATTATTTATCGGAAAATGAACCGGCGAAGCGCTTGAGTACGGCATTTGACTCGGTTACGCTTTACGGCGAAGACCCAGATGAGCGCCCGGACATTTACGGTAAAGTCGGGGAGTCTGGTGTTAGTATTTGTACTGTTGAGGATATGAAGAAACTGTACGACGGCTTTGATTTAAGCGATCCGAAAACGTCCGTGTCGATGACGATCAACGGGCCGGCACCGATTATTTTAGCCATGTTCTTTAACGCAGCTGTCGATCAGCAACTGGAGAAATTTAAAGACGAAAACGGACGCGAGCCGAGTGCGGACGAGCACGAACGGATTAAGGCTGAAACGATTTCGGTCGTGCGCGGTACTGTGCAGGCGGATATTTTGAAAGAAGACCAAGGTCAAAACACGTGTATCTTTTCGACGGAGTTTGCCCTACGCATGATGGGTGATATTCAAGAATACTTTATCGAACAAGATGTGAAAAACTATTATTCTGTGTCGATTTCCGGGTATCACATTGCTGAGGCGGGCGCGAACCCGATCAGTCAGCTTGCGTTCACGTTAGCAAATGGCTTTACGTACGTTGAGTACTATTTAAGTCGTGGCATGGATATTAATAAATTTGCGCCAAACTTATCGTTCTTCTTCTCAAATGGCTTAGACCCAGAATATACCGTCATCGGACGCGTTGCTCGTCGTATTTGGGCTGTTGCGATGCGCGATAAATACGGGGCGAATGATCGAAGTCAGAAGTTGAAGTATCATATTCAAACATCAGGTCGTTCCCTGCACGCGCAAGAGGTCGATTTCAATGACATCCGTACGACGCTCCAGGCGTTACTCGCGATTCAAGACAATACGAACTCGCTTCACACAAATGCGTATGATGAAGCGATTACCACACCAACCGAAGAATCTGTCCGCCGTGCGATGGCGATTCAAATGATCATTAACAAAGAATTCGGCTTAACGAAGACGGAAAACTCGCTACAAGGGTCATATATTTTAGAAGAATTAACCGATCTTGTCGAAGAAGCGGTGTTAGCTGAATTCGAAAGCTTAAACGACCGCGGTGGCGTGCTCGGCGCGATGGAACGTCAATATCAACGTGGTAAAATTCAAGAAGAATCACTTTATTACGAAGGTAAGAAGCACTCAGGCGAATTGCCGATCGTCGGTGTGAACACGTACCAAAACCCGAACCCACCATCAGAAGACGACATCAACTCAATGGAGGTCGCGCGTGCATCACAAGACGAAAAACAACAACAAATTCAAAACTTACGCGATTTCCAAGCACGCAACAAAGCGGAAGCAGACGAAGCACTCGCGCGACTTAAAGACGTCGCAGCATCAGGCGGCAACATTTTCGCCGAACTCATGGAAACCGTCAAAGTCGCAAGCCTCGGCCAAATCACCAACGCCCTATACGAAGTCGGCGGCCAGTATCGACGGAATATGTAAGATTGTTTGATGAGTCGTTGAGGCTGGCACGAAATGTTTAAAGATTACAAAAGATGAATGTTTGAAAATAGCTGTAGAAAGTAATGATGAAGCGGGATCAAAACACATAGACGCCTGCGGGAACAGCACGCGTCTCGAGACCCCGCAAGCCTCGCTTTTGGGCTGAGGAGGCTCGAGCCGTGCCCGCGGCAAGCGAAGTGTTTTGATGGAGCGTCATTCAAGCAGAAACCCGAACAATTTATTTTATTAAAATTGTTCGGGTTTTACTTTGATTAATTCACCTTGCGATTTGTCGATTTCGGTAATTAATTTGTCGAACGGGCGCTATGATTTGTCGATCTCAACTATTAATTTGTCGATTGCATCTATATATCGCCGATCTCCGCAATATATCATCGCGATTTCAATTTTATCGCCGATTTCGCAAATATATCGTCGATTCCCAAAATATATCGCCGACTTGCAACCGCTATTCACATCATAATAATTTTTTCTTGAATTGACGATGATATATGATATTCTGTAAACTAGGAAAGTAGCTAAAGTTACCGTTAACTGGATAAAGGAGTGCTGGTTGTGAGCTTAGAAAAGTATACAAAAGAAGAAATCCAAGAAATATCGATGATTGATCTCGCTTATGAAATCATGGTAGGCGAAAATCAAGCGAAAAATTTTCAAGATATTTATCAACTCGTAGCTGAGGCGAAGGGATTTAGCCAAGAGGAAAAAGAACAATTTATTTCGCAATTTTATACGGATTTAAATGTTGATGGCCGTTTCTTATCTGTCGGCTCTAACCTTTGGGGCTTGAAGCACTGGTATCCATTCGATCAAACGGTTGAAGATGCGTTCGTCGCTGAAGAGAAACCGAAGAAAAAGAAACAGAAGAAGAAAAAAGCTAAAGCAGAAGAACCAGTTGAAGAAGAAACCGTTCTTGACGATGAGTTAGACGTTGAAGAAGAGGAAGAAACAGAAGAATTATTCGAAGATGAAGTCGACGATCTCGAGAAAAATTTAGATAAAGGTGACGATGACGAAGAGTTATAAAGGATGCTTGACTTTCTGTTAGCTCAGGCGTATTATTCTATGTGGGCTCTCTAAAAATCGTAAACTAAGCTCCCGAATACAGTTCGGGGGCTTTTTTTGTTTTTTATAGACGGATTAGATAGTTAATCTCCACACATAGATCCATACTAAACACAATGAAAAGAAAGTGAGGACGAAAGCATGACGAAGTATATTTTCGTAACTGGCGGCGTGGTATCGTCATTAGGTAAAGGGATTACTGCAGCATCATTAGGAAGGCTACTAAAAAACCGAGGACTCAACGTGACGATTCAAAAGTTCGACCCGTATTTAAACGTTGATCCGGGGACGATGAGTCCGTATCAACACGGTGAAGTGTTCGTGACAGAAGACGGTGCAGAGACCGATCTCGATTTAGGTCACTACGAACGTTTTATTGATATTAACTTAAATAAGTATTCCAATATCACGACAGGTAAAGTTTACTCAACGGTTATTCGTAAAGAGCGACGCGGCGATTATTTAGGCGGTACAGTCCAAGTGATCCCGCATATTACGAATGAAATTAAAGACAAGGTCTATCAAGCAGGAAACGAAACGAATGCCGATGTTGTCATCACGGAGATCGGCGGAACGGTCGGTGACATCGAAAGTTTGCCATTTTTAGAGGCGATTCGTCAGCTCAAAAGTGACGTCGGCCGGGATAATGTCATGTACATTCACTGCACGCTCGTACCATATTTAGAGGCAGCAGGTGAAATGAAAACGAAACCGACGCAACACTCGGTGAAAGAATTGCGCTCTCTCGGTATCCAGCCAGATGTTGTGGTGTTAAGAACCGAAATGGAAATTAGCCAAAGTATGAAAGATAAAATTGCGTTGTTCTGTGACATTAACGAAAAAGCTGTCATCGAAGCACGTAACTGTGATGTGTTATACGAAGTCGCATTAGAAATGCAACAACAAGGGTTAGATGAATTAGCGTGCAATCATTTTGGCTTGGACATAAAGCCTGCCGAGATGGGTGAATGGCACGAATTGATCGATCGCGTGAAAAACTTATCGAAAACGACGACAATCGCACTCGTCGGCAAATATGTTCAGTTGCAAGATGCGTATATTTCCGTTGTCGAAGCGTTGAAGCATAGTGGCTTTGCTTTCGATTCGGATATTAACGTGAAATGGGTCAGTTCCGAAACGTTGACGCGGGATAATGTTGAGCAAGAATTAAGTGATGTCGACGGGATTCTTGTCCCAGGTGGTTTCGGCGACCGTGCGATTGACGGTAAAATTGAAGCGATCCGTTATGCGCGTGAGGAAAGAATTCCATTCCTCGGCATTTGTCTCGGTATGCAGCTCGCAACCGTGGAATATGCTCGCAACGTATTAGGGTTAGAAGGTGCTCATTCGGCTGAAATCGATCCGTCGACTCCGCACCCTGTCATTGATTTATTACCAGAGCAAAAAGATGTCGAAGATTTAGGTGGAACACTTCGTTTAGGTGTCTATGCCTGTCGCTTGAAAGAAGGGACGAATGCGTACGATGCTTATGAAGACGAAATTGTTTACGAACGCCACCGTCATCGCTATGAATTTAATAATACGTACCGTGAAAAAATGGAAGAAGCGGGCTTTCAGTTTTCCGGTTTAAGCCCAGATGGACGTTTGGCCGAAATTATTGAAATCGCTGATCACCCGTGGTTTGTCGCGTCACAATTCCACCCAGAATTCAAATCGCGCCCGACACGTCCGCAACCGTTATTCAAAAAATTTGTCGAACACTGTGTGAAATAATTAAAGCGTGAAAAGTGTTGAATGGATTGATTTTCCTATTCCAATCTTGTAAAGTAATAGTGTGATGATTTTGAGAAAAAGGTGATGGAATGGGAAAATATCAAGCTGTTGTTGTGGATGATGAAGAATCAATCGCTATGTTGATGGGTGAATTTTTGAAGCAAGAAGATTTTCATGTCCAACAATTTTTAAATTGCCATGATGCATTACAAACGATGGATAGTGGGCATGTAGACCTATGCTTCATTGATTATTTATTACCTTCTATGAAAGGTGATAAATTTATTGCGACATTACGCGAAAAAGGTGACGATACACCTGTGATTTTGATGACAGGCATGGCTAAAAAACAACTTGAATTAAATTCAAATTCCGATCATCAAGGTGTGTTAGAAAAACCGTTCACACTTAGCGACGTTATTTATTTCGTGAATAAGTATGTTAAGAAGTAGCCCGATTAGATACTTAGTTGCGAAAATGCGACACACTTGATATTCTAGTAATGTGATACATGATAACAACACAAAGGGGGGGCCGCTGTGCCATTTAAGTATGTTTCAGACCATCAATGGAATCATCGTCAGGTAGCATGCGGTTTCATCACCATATAAACACAAAGCAATTGGCTGACCCAGTTTGATCTGGGTTAGCCTTTTCGTGTATCAGTCGAGATTATTTTGATTTTAAAGGAGACTAAAACATGAAATTTTTTATTGATACGGCTAACATTGATGAGATTAAAGAAGCAAACGCATTAGGGATTTTATCAGGCGTGACGACAAACCCGTCACTCGTAGCGAAAGAAGGTGTCTCATTCCACGATCGCCTTAAAGAGATTACAAAAGAAGTCACAGAAGGCTCCGTCAGTGCAGAGGTCATTTCTGAAGATGCAGAAGGGATGCTGAAGGAAGCTGACGAACTCGTTCAAATCGCTCCGAATATTACGATTAAATTACCGATGACACTTGAAGGGTTGAAAGCGTGTAAAACATTAACGGACCGTGGTGTGAAGACAAATGTAACGCTTGTTTTTTCAGCTAATCAAGCATTACTTGCAGCACGTGCAGGCGCATCGTACGTATCACCGTTTTTAGGTCGCTTAGATGATATCGGTCAAAACGGCTTACACTTGATTCAAGAAATCGCGGCTATTTTTGACACGCACGGTATTGAAACGGAAATTATCGCAGCAAGTGTGCGTCACCCGATGCACGTGTCAGAAGCGGCGATGAGTGGTGCGCATATCGCGACAATTCCGTTTAACGTCATTCAGCAACTCGTGAAGCACCCGTTAACGGACCAAGGGATTGAGAAGTTTTTAAATGATTGGGAGAAAGCGAATAAATAAATCGTATGGAAAAGGGCATCCTACAACCAAAAGGTGACCGATACGGTTAAGGAGTATGTTATATGGATAAATTGCTAATCGAAGGCGGCCATAAACTGAATGGAGAAGTTCGGATTAGCGGGGCTAAAAACAGTGCCGTGGCGTTATTGCCAGCGACGATTTTAGCCGAATCCGAAGTCACGATTGAAGGGCTGCCGAATATTTCAGATATCGACATTTTAAAAGAGTTGCTCGAAGATATCGGTGGCGAGGTGTCACAAGACGGCGAGGATGTGACCATCAATCCAGCTAATATGGTCTCGATGCCACTGCCGAACGGTCGTGTAAAAAAATTACGCGCGTCGTATTATTTTATGGGTGCGATGCTCGGCCGATTTAAAAAAGCAGTCATCGGTTTACCAGGCGGTTGTAACCTTGGCCCACGCCCGATCGACCAGCATATTAAAGGCTTTGAAGCGTTAGGCGCTAAAGTAACGAATGAACAAGGCGCGATTTACTTGCAAGCTGATGAACTTGTCGGTGCGAAAATATATTTAGATGTCGTGAGTGTCGGTGCGACGATTAATATTATGCTTGCAGCGGTAAAAGCTAAAGGCAAAACGACGATTGAAAACGCAGCGAAAGAACCGGAAATTATTGATGTCGCGACACTGCTCAATAGTATGGGCGCGAATATTAAAGGAGCTGGCACGGACGTTATTCGTATTGAAGGCGTCGATGAGTTGAACGGTTGTCAGCATACGATTATTCCTGATCGGATTGAAGCTGGCACGTACACCATTTTAGCAGCATCCAAAGGCGAAGAAGTGACGATTGATAATGTCATTCCGACCCACTTGGAATCGTTAACGGCTAAACTACGTGAGATGGGTGTTGAAATCGAAGAAAGCACCGATTATTTAATTGTTCGTGGCAATCGACCGCTGTCGAATGTCGATATTAAGACACTCGTTTATCCAGGAATCCCGACAGATTTACAACAGCCGTTCACATCATTACTCACACAAGCTGAAGGGACGAGTATCGTCACAGATACGATTTACCAAGCCCGTTTTAAACATATTGACGAGCTGCGGCGCATGAATGCGAGTATTAAAGTCGAAGGCAACTCAGCTGTCGTATCTGGTCAAACGCCATTAGAAGGAGCGAAAGTGAAGGCGAGCGACTTGCGCGCGGGCGCGGCGTTAGTCATTGCTGGTCTCATGGCAGATGGCGTCACAGAAGTCGTCGGTCTGGATCATATTGAACGAGGCTACGATCAAATCACTGAAAAACTGAAAAATTTAGGCGCTGTCGTGTGGCGCGAACAAATGTCAGAAGAAGATAAGAAACTATTCCAAAACGCATAATGCACTTAATGGGGACATGATAAAAGGGGGAGCATAACGATGGAAAGAAGTTTATCGATGGAAATTGTCCGCGTCACAGAAGCGGCAGCTTTAGCATCCGCACGCTGGATGGGACGAGGTGAAAAGGAAGAGGCAGACGGTGCAGCGACCGAAGCGATGCGAACGGTTTTTGACACTGTTCCAATGCAAGGTACCGTTGTGATTGGCGAAGGGGAAAAAGATGAGGCACCGATGTTGTACATAGGTGAAGAAGTCGGACAAGGGCAAGGTCCAGAGGTCGATATCGCCGTTGATCCAGTCGAAGGCACGAATATCGTAGCACTCGGGACGTGGAATGCCCTTTGTGTTGTCGGGATTGCAGACCGTGGTGAGCTGTTACACGCACCAGATATGTACATGGAGAAGATTGCCGTCGGTCCAGAAGCAGTCGGAAAAGTTGACCTTAACGCATCTGTTGCTGAGAATTTAGAAGCAGTCGCAAATGCTAAAGGCAAAGACGTAGAAGATATCGTGGTCGTCGTTCTTAATCGCCCGCGCCATGACCAACTTATTCAAGAGATTCGCGAAGCAGGCGCTCGCATCAAGCTCATCCCTGATGGCGATGTGGCCGCATCGATAAACGCAGCCTTTGACCACACAGGTGTCGATATGTTGATGGGCACAGGTGGTGCACCCGAAGGCGTCTTATCAGCGATTGGATTAACGTGTTTAGGTGGCGAAATTCAAGGTCGCTTAAAACCAGTCGATGACGAGCAAGTTGCCCGTTGCCGTGATATGGGCATTCAAGACGTTAACCGCGTGTTAACGATGGAAGACCTATGCGGTGGTGATGATGCGATCTTTGCTGCAACTGGTATTACAGACGGCGAATTGCTCCAAGGCGTCCAATTCAAAGGTGACAAAGCCACAACAGAAACCGTCGTTATGCGCGCCAAATCAGGAACCGTCCGATTTATCGATGGCACACACAGCCTAGCGAAAAAACCAGATTTGGTGATTAAGGATTGATATTTAGCGAAATCTGCAGGTCATACTGCAGATTTCTTCTTTTTACACCCCTAGATTAAACTTGCTTAACGTCATCAAAAACGATACAATAAAACAGTTATACCTCATATAACAATTTCTTCTCACATATAAATTGACAACCCAACGACTATATTTCCAACATAAAAAATAAAATTTCATAGAAGTGTGGTGTTTTTGTGTCAAATCCAATGACAATCGCACAATTAGAAACGAAAAATCTTAAAGAGCTTTACGCGTTAGCACGCGATTTTGGCGTTTCTTATTATGCGAAACTCAACAAAAAAGAATTAATTTTTGCGATTTTAAAAGCGCAAACAGAACAAGACGGCAAATTATTCGTTGATGGCGTATTAGAAATTATTCAATCAGAAGGTTTCGGTTTCTTGCGTCCGATCAACTACGCGCCAAGCCCTGAAGATATTTATATTTCAGCGTCGCAAATCCGTCGTTTTGACTTGCGTAACGGAGACCTCGTATCCGGTAAAGCGCGCCCGCCAAAAGAGAACGAGCGCTACTTTGGCTTATTGCACGTTGATGCGGTCAACGGAGATGATCCAGAAAGTGCAAAAGAACGTATTCACTTCCCTGGTTTAACGGCTTTATATCCTGACCGAAAGATGAATTTAGAGACGAAATCGAACGTTTTATCAACGCGTATCATGGACATGATGTCACCTGTCGGGTTTGGTCAACGTGGTCTAATCGTCGCTCCGCCTAAAGCCGGTAAGACGATGATTTTGAAACAAGTAGCTAACAGCATTAAACAAAATCATCCTGACTCAAAACTGATTATTTTACTCATTGATGAGCGACCTGAAGAAGTGACGGACATTGAACGATCAGTAGCCGAAGATGTCGATGTCGTCAGTTCAACATTTGATGAAGTGCCAGAAAACCATATTAAAGTGTCTGAACTCGTGCTAGACCGTGCGATGCGTTTAGTGGAGCACAAACAAGATGTCATTATTTTAATGGACAGTATTACCCGTCTAGCGCGTGCGTATAACTTAGTTATCCCACCGAGTGGACGAACTTTATCAGGTGGTATTGACCCAGCGTCGTTCCACCGTCCGAAACGCTTTTTCGGTGCAGCGCGTAATATCGAAGAAGGCGGTAGTTTAACCGTTTTAGCGACGGCACTTGTCGATACTGGTTCGCGTATGGACGATGTCATTTATGAAGAATTTAAAGGAACAGGCAATATGGAATTGCATCTTGATCGTCGTATGGCTGAACGCCGGATTTTCCCTGCGATTGACGTGTTAAAGTCAGGGACACGAAAAGAAGAGTTGCTCCTGTCAAAAGAGCATCTTGATAAGACATGGGCGATCCGAAAAACGATGCAAGACCAGCACGATTTCTTAGACCGCTTCTTACGTCGTCTGCGTAATTCGAAAGACAACGAAGAGTTTTTCAAAATTATGGACGATGAAATGAAAGGAAAACAATAAGAATTTCGTTAACGTCTTGCAATCTACACGTCGAGTTGATATAATCACTCTGTATGAATTGGGACGTTAACAATCGGTTAACGAACGGTTTAAATTAACTCTGTTTCCACAGGATTCAGGGCAAGGAGGAGTGTTAAGCATGAAACAGGATATCCATCCGGAATATCGCAAGGTTGTATTTTTAGATACAAGCTCTAATTTCAAATTTCTAACAGGTTCAACGTTAGAATCTGAAGAAACAATTGAATGGGAAGACGGTAATGAGTACCCATTAATTCGTGTTGAAATTAGTTCAGATTCTCACCCGTTCTACACTGGTAAGCAGAAAGCCGACAAAGTTGGTGGCCGTGTAGACCGCTTCAAGAAAAAATACAACATGTCATAATAATGATTTCATTAAAGGAGCTGACCGAATCTTTCAGCTAAACACCATACGAGATGATCGACACCATTATAATCACCGTGTGGCAGCTTAGCAAAGACGGTCAGCTTTTTTATTTTTTGGTTCTGTTAAAGTCCGTTGTTGATATTGTGATCCGCTTTCGGTGGACGCTTTCCGCGGGCACGGCTCGAGCCAGGCAACCTCATCGAAAATGCTTCCTTGCAACTTGCACCGAGGAAGCCTGCTTCGAAGCGTTGACTCGCAGACGCAGGTGCATCTCTCGGGGTCTCGAGACTCGTGCTGTTCCCGTGACGACCCGGACGGTCTAATGTCGATGTTGGTCACAGGACGTGACCGCTTTTAGTCGACCAGGAGTCACCACCTTCGCTCCTCACAATTCAACAACTCAGTGCTACTATCATTTTAAAAACACCATTAAACTTTAAAGAGCCTTAATTTTTATTTTAGCAATCATATCTTTCATCATATGGCAGTCACCTTTACGGTTGACCGCCCTTTTTAATCTTTACGGTGCGAAAAATGTAAAAGTTTGTATAAATGAGGTGCGAAATTATGATGTATGTAATGAAACATAGCGGTTGGCTTGAGGTCATTTGTGGTAGCATGTTCTCAGGTAAATCAGAAGAACTTATTCGCCGTGTGCGACGTGCGACTTACGGCCATTTGAATGTGCGCGTCTTTAAACCGGCGATTGACAACCGCTACGATGATGAGTCGATCGTGTCACATAACGGGAACTCTATCATCGCTAGACCAATCGATGATGTTCAAGACATTTACGACAACATTGACGATGATGTCGATATTGTCGGTATTGATGAAGTGCAATTTTTCGATGATGACGTCGTCGAGGTCGCGCAATACTTAGCTGATCGTGGTGTGCGTGTTATCGTGGCCGGTCTCGATCAAGATTTTCGCGGGGAACCGTTCGGTGCGATCCCGCAGCTCTTGTCGCTTGCGGAAACTGTCACGAAACTGAACGCGATTTGTCCGCACTGTGGCTCACCGGCTAGTCGTACGCAACGGTTAATCGACGGGAAGCCCGCTTCATATGACGATCCCGTTATTTTAGTCGGCGCGTCAGAATCGTACGAACCGCGTTGCCGTCACCATCACGAAGTACCGAAGCATCCGCGTTATGCAGAATTTGACGTCGCGAGTCGTTCGTCATTCAATTAAATGAATTGATCGCTTAACCAGTCTGGATTAAAGTTAATCTTGACTGGTTTTCGATTTTCATAAGATTATCATGCTTTACGGACGAAATGTTATGCTTATTTATGGTATGATATAATGTGGAATAATTAACGAAAGAGTAAGAGGTGGACGTCGTATGCTCGAAAAATTACAACATATGGAGGATCGTTACAATCAGTTGACCGATTTACTGATGGATCCTGAAGTGATTAACGATTCAAATAAACTACGCCAATATTCAAAAGAACAAGCCGATATTCAACCTGTCGTGGAGAAATATCGCGAATATAAAGATATTAAACAACAAATCGAAGACGCCAAAACAATGATCTCAGAAGAATCGGATAAAGATGTGATCGACATGGCGAAAGAAGAACTTGAAGAATTAGAGCCACAAGTTGAACCGCTCGAAGAAGAGATGAAGTTTTTACTTATTCCGAAAGACCCGAATGATGATAAAAACGTTATTATGGAAATCCGCGGAGCAGCCGGTGGTGATGAAGCGGCGCTTTTCGCTGGTGACTTGTATCGTCTTTATTCACGTTATGCTGAATCACAAGGTTGGAAGTTAGAAGTGATTGAAGCGCACGAAGCTGAAGTCGGCGGTTATAAAGAAATTATTATCATGATTAACGGTAATGGCGCGTATTCACGTTTTAAATTTGAAAACGGCGCGCACCGTGTTCAGCGTGTTCCAGATACGGAATCAGGTGGCCGAATTCATACGTCAACGGCGACGGTTGCGGTATTACCTGAAGCGGAAGAAGTTGAAGTCGAGATTCATGATAACGATATCCGCGTTGATACGTTTACATCCAGCGGCCCAGGCGGACAAAGTGTTAACACGACAATGTCAGCCGTTCGTTTAACGCATGAGCCAACAGGCGTCGTTGTATCTTGTCAGGATGAGAAATCGCAAATTAAAAACAAAGAAAAAGCGATGAAGGTCCTGCGTGCACGTATTTACGAGATGGAACAGGCGAAAGCGCAAGAAGAATTAGATGAAAACCGTAAATCAGCGGTAGGTACAGGTGACCGTTCTGAGCGCATTCGCACGTATAACTATCCGCAAAACCGTGTCACGGACCACCGTATTAATTTAACGATTAATAAACTTGACCAAGTGATGGAAGGTAAAATTGACGAAATCATTGATGCGTTATTAATCGAAGAACAAACGGCGAAGTTAGACGAACTTGGAGACTAATATGTCAGAATCGAAACTTACTGTGCAGGGAGCCCGGCGTTGGGCTTCTTCTTTTTTGAAACAATTCGGACGAGAAGAACGTGTTGGCGACTTGTTGTTGCAGTATTTGTTGAAGGTGAGTCATAGCGAGTGGTTGGCCATTCAACGTGATACGTTAGATTCGGACGTTGCGCAGACCTTTGCCGTTTGGGTGCATGAGCATGTCGTAACGGGGAAGCCAGTCGAACATTTCACGCGATCGGTCGATTTTTTTGATGATACGTTTTATGTCGATGAACGCGTTTTAATTCCTCGTCCGGAAACAGAGGAATTAGTGCTGGCGGTATTGTCGGAAGCGCGCTGTCCGGAGGTGATCGTCGATTTAGGGACTGGTAGTGGTGCGATTGCGTTGTCGTTAAAAGGTCGTTTGCCTGAAGCGAATGTTGTTGGTACAGATTTATCAGAGGATGCATTAGCTGTTGCAGCTTATAACGGGGAGTTGTTAGACCGTGACGTCACGTTACTTGAGGGTGATTTTCTAGAGCCTGTGTTGGAACGTGGTTGGACGCTTGATGTGATCGTGTCGAACCCACCGTATATTCCGCATGACGAACGCGACTCATTGTCAGAAACCGTGGCGCTGCACGATCCAGCTTTAGCATTATTCGCCGATCAAAATGGTCTGGCAGCGTACGAGCGAATCGTTGAACAAGTGATGCGATTGCAACACAAACCACAATTAACCGCATTCGAAATCGGTTATGACCAAGGTGAGTCCGTGCCCGCTTTAATCAAGCATTATGACCCCAACGCGACTGTGCGAGTTGTACAAGATATCAACGGAAAAGACCGCATTGTGTTATGGACGTAAAAACGATCCCCGGCTAAGCCGAGGATCGTTTTTTTGAGATAAATCGCTGAAGTTATGAGATAAGTCTCTATAGTTTTGAAATAACTATAGGTAATTATGAAATAACTGCTCGCAGTTATTTCATAAATTCAAGAAGTTATGAGATAACTTAATGAGAAGCGTCTAGCCATTCGTCCTGCAGTAGCCCATAAACGATGTGATCGACATAATCGCCGTGCAGGCGTTCAGCAGCACGGATACTGCCTTCTTCTACAAAACCTAACCGCTCAGGGATCGCACGGCTTTTCGTATTACCGCCTGCCGCCCGAATTTCGACTTTGTTCATATTCAAATCACGAAACGCGTAGGTCATAAGTGCACGTGTTGCATCGGTCATAATGCCGTAGCTTTGAAACGATTTACCGAGCCAATAGCCGATATGAGCCTTACTATTCGTCCAGTCCAATTGATTAAAACCCACAACGCCCGCCAGTTGTCCGCGAAACACAACGGCGATATTCATCCCTTTACTTTCGGCATATAGTTGTTTAGACGCTTGGATAAATTTCGCCGTATCCTCCGGTTTCACCGTGTGATCGACCCAAGCGAGCCAACGCCGTAAGTCATTCCGATTACGATCCGTTAAAGCAAAAAGTTCCCCTAAATCACTGTCATCAAGCAATTTTAAATAAAGGTCATCCCGAATATAGTGTGTAAACATCGTTTAGCCACCTTTCGTGTGTTGGTTTATGATTGACTTTACTAGGAATTGAGCGATCTCAGTCAGGAAAAGCGCGACTTGCACGCCTATATGTGCGACTGGTGTGATTAATTGATCAACTTTTCCCGGGAATGTGCAACTTTCATGATAAATGATCGTCTCTGAGTAAGATTGAGCGTCTGTCGCAATTAATTGAGCGACTCTACCAATAATATTTTTATTAATCTAACATACTTTAAGACGTATATCTACCGCATTCGTCGGCGACAATGTAATTACGAGATTACGAGAAAGGGTTGAAGACGATGCGGATTGGTTTATTATTAGTCGTAATTTTGATTGGAATGACATGGTTTTGGAACGATACAAGTGCGGAAGAGCAAGTAAATTCAGATTACGTTGTGATTCCAGATGATGCGATTCGATTACGAATTTTAGCGAACTCGAATAGTGAAGCCGACCAACAAGAAAAACGAGACGTCCGAGATGCGGTTAACGAACAAATCACAGAATGGGTAGAAGACTTAACATCAATAGAAAAAGCACGTCAGACGATTCGTGACAACATCCCGGTCATTAAAACAATCGTTGAAAAACATACAAGCTATTCATTTAATGTCGAGTTTGACGACGTCATGTTCCCTGATAAAGTGTATGACAAGTTTATTTATCCGGCAGGGGAATACGAAGCGATTTTAATTACGCTCGGGGAAGGAAAAGGCGACAATTGGTGGTGCGTCTTGTTTCCGCCGCTTTGTTTCGTCGAGTTTTCCGACGGTGCCGCAGTGTTAGAACACGATGAGGAAGAAGAAACAACTGATAGTGACGAAAAATCCGATGACGAACGCGAAACGAAATTTTTTATCTGGGAATGGCTAAAAAATCTATTGAATTGGGCATAAAACTAGCGCTCGTCTCATAGGTTGATAGAAAATGCTTAGGAGGCGAGCGATATGATGACGATCGAACCATTTTATGACGTATCACATGACACCGCTCAGACATTTTTCACAGATGAGACAAAACCGAAAACGGATTGGGAGCAACAATATGGCTATCTTTTATTCGTTGATGATGTAGCGATTGCGTTTTTTGTGCTTTACCCAATGAGTGTTGAAGCCGTTTGGTTAAGACGATTATGGTTGCACGAACAGGCTAATCCGGCGTTACTCATGATGATGTTTGACTGGATCAGCGATTACGCCAAAACTCAATCATACAACGATTTGTATACGCATTTAGACGATCCGACTAAACACGTATTGCTCGAGATGAATCACTTTCACTTAGCCGAAGAGGTGCCAACTGCATTCGAAGGTACAAAAGGTCAATGTTACGTCAAATCTTTATCGACGCATGCGACGTCATGATGATTGCACTTTCATCGTTTTCCTTCCATAATATAAATAGCAATTGACGTTATGAAAAAAAGGAGCAAGACGATGGAAACGATACGTTGGACAAGTCATGGCCATGTCCATGAAGACGCGATACAAGAAGCAGCAATGACATTAAAACAAGGTGACACAGTTGCTTTTCCGACTGAAACGGTTTATGGACTTGGGGCGGATGCGACGAATGAAGACGCCGTTGGGAAGATTTTTACGGCAAAAGGTCGTCCGGCAGACAATCCGCTCATTGCGCATGTTGGTAGGCGTGACGTAGTGTACGATTATGTGACTAACGTGTCGCCACAAGCAGAACAACTGATGGACGCGTTTTGGCCCGGGCCGCTCACGTTAATCATGCCAGCGCAAACGACATTAGCGAGTAATGTGACGGCCGGGCTTACGACAGTTGGTTTTCGCATGCCAGACCATCCTGTCGCGTTAGCATTACTTCAAGCCGCCGACATTCCAGTTGCGGCGCCGAGTGCGAATCGATCTGGAAAGCCGAGTCCGACTGCGGCTGAGCATGTGTTACACGATTTAGACGGTCGCATTAATGAGGTTGTCGATGGCGGAAAAACAGGCGTTGGCGTCGAGTCGACCGTGATTGATATGACATTAGGCGTGCCAATGATTTTACGCCCAGGTGGTGTTACGCGTGCGGATATTGAAGCGGTGATCGGACCTGTCGATGTCGCGCCGTCTCTACAAGATGATGTGGCTCCTCGGTCGCCGGGGATGAAATATAAACATTATGCGCCTGATTGTCCGATTTGGATTGTGACGGGTGAAACGGACGCAATGCAGCGGGTTGCTTATGAATTAGCGCAGGACGGAAAACGCGTCGGGTTTTTAGTTAGCGACGAGCGGGCAAAAGAACTCGCAACAAACGACGTATTTACGCTCGGATCAAAAGGTGATTTAATCGCGGTCACGAGCCATTTATACGATCGTTTACGCCAAATCGATATGTCAGATTATGATGTTATATTAGCTGAAGCCTTTTCGAAAGAAGGGATCGGAACAGCTTTCATGAATCGTCTCGAAAAAGCAGCGTCGAAAACGATATAAGCAGAAGGTGTGATCACACGCTTTTCTTCTAAAATGCCTGAAACGAGCATACAGTGAACTAGAATGCTCGGGCAAATAGGAGGACAAGCGTGTGATGTTTTTTTATGATAGTGTGACACCGTATGTGATCATGGCAATTGCCGTTAGTATGGATGCTTTGTCAGTTAGTCTGTCGATTGGTTTTTCTCAGAGACGCTTGCGGTGGTGGTTATATTTTGTCATGTTAGTCGGTTTGTTTCATGTCATCATGCCACTTGCGGGGATATTTTTTGGTGACATGTTATCGGAACAGTTAGGGCATATGGCGCAACATATTGGTGGTTGGCTACTCGTAGCAATCGGGATTCAAATGATCATGGCGACGTTTTGGCAATCAGATCGTCAACCGCCTTTAACAGCGATCGGCTTATTTTTTCTAGCGCTTACTGTGAGTTTAGACAGTTTTTCGGTCGGGATTTCAATCGGGATGTTAGGTGTCCATGTGTTTGTCATCGCGTTGTTATTTGGCTTTGTCAGTATGGTCTTTACATGGTTTGGTTTCATGTTATCGAAGTATGGACGAAAATGGCTAGGGACATATTCGGAAGCAATCGGTGGCGTCGTTTTGGCGATATTAGGTTTGCAAATGGTGTGGTAAAACACATGACAACACGTGCGAATTCAAGTAAAATAGATATAGATGGAAACAGTGAAACAGGAGGGGTACGCGTTGCATCGTGTGTTATTTGTATGTACAGGCAACACGTGTCGCAGTCCAATGGCTGAGGCAATCGTGAAGCATAAATATCCTGAAATTGATGTACAATCGGCCGGCGTGTCCGCGAATCATGGACAAGCTGCAAATGATCATGCTATTCAAGCTTTAGACGCAAACGGGATAGGAATTGATCATATATCACAACCCGTCACACGCGAATTGCTTAACTGGGCGGACTTAGTCTTAACGATGACATCACAGCATAAAGAAGCATTAAAACTAGAATATACACGCTTTGATGATAAGATTTTCACATTAAAAGAATACGTTGACGAACCATCCCATGATATAGCCGATCCAATCGGACTAGACGTCGCAACGTACGAACACACGCGTGAAGAACTAGAAAAATATATCGATTTAATGGTCGAGAAATTGGAGGAAGACGAATGAGAGTTATATTAGCATCAGACCACGGAGGACAAAACTTACGCGCCGATATCGCGAACTTATTAGAGGAAATGAATGTTGAATTTGAAGATATAGGATGTAACTGTGAAGGATCAGTTGATTACCCGGATTATGGTATTCCAGCTGCAGAACGTGTCGCAAATGGTGAATTCGATTACGGCATCGTCATTTGCGGAACAGGTATTGGGATGTCGATTTCAGCGAATAAAGTAACAGGCGTTCGCTGTGCACTCGTCCATGACGTTTTTAGCGCAAAAGCAACCCGCCAACATAATGATGCCAACGTGTTAGCAATGGGCGAACGCGTCATCGGCCCAGGCTTAGCACGCGAGATCGTCAGCACATTTTTAAACGAATCATACGAAGGCGGCCGCCACGCCAACCGCGTGAATAAGATTAAGGCTTATGAGGAGAAGTAGTTGATTAGAAGTCGGGACTCGAGTGTGAGTTCCGATTTTTTTATGCATTGAATCAAGAATCCAAGGTTTTGATGCAACAAATCTCGAATTTGAATCAAGTGGAAAACTGTTTGAATCAAGCCGATCAAAAGTTGGTGCAACAAACTCAACATTTGAATCAACCACCGCTTCATTTTTGAAGATTCAAACAAAAAACATATACCTTTTTCCATCTTTTTGTTATAATTTTATATAAGAAACGATTCCTTTTTAAGGAGGAATGGCGTTGACGTTAGATGAGTTAAAACAAGACGTGCAGTCGATTGTGGCGTCTTGGCGTGAGTCTGAATATGCGCGAGCGAATTCGATCATGGTCGTCGGCTGTTCGACGAGCGAAGTGAAAGGCGAATTGATTGGATCGGCTGGGAGTATGGATGTTGCAGCTTTGTTGTACGACGAATTGGAAGCGTTTCAACAAGATCTTGGCGTGCACGTCGTTTATCAATGTTGCGAGCATTTGAATCGCGCGATTGTCATGGAACGTGCATTACAACGATCGCTCGGGATACCCGAAGTGAGCGCTGTTCCGCATGCAAAAGCAGGTGGGTCGATGGCGACGTATGCGTATCAATCGATGGATGACCCTGTATTAGTCGAAGGGGTTGCTGCTGATATCGGCATGGATATTGGTGACACATTAATTGGCATGCACTTAAAACATGTTGCCGTCCCGTTACGTTTTCCGGTGAAAACTTTAGGCGGTGCGCACGTGACTTACGCTTACACACGTCCGAAATTAATCGGCGGTGAACGCGCGATTTATCACACGTAAAAAGGTCAGTGCATTGTCGCTGACACGATATACATAAGGAGGCTTATTGAATGACACATTTACACAATCAATTACACGAAGTAGACCCAGATATGCTGAAGGCGATTAACCAAGAAAAAAATCGTCAGCACGACAAAATTGAATTAATCGCATCGGAAAATTTTGTTTCTGAAGCGGTCATGGAAGCGACTGGTTCAGTTTTAACGAACAAATATGCAGAAGGTTATCCGCATCGTCGTTACTATGGTGGCTGTGAGTATGTCGATATCGCAGAAGATTTAGCGCGCGACCGTGCGAAGGAATTGTTCGGCGCTGATCATGCCAACGTTCAGCCTCACTCTGGCGCACAAGCGAATATGGCGGTTTATTTTGCGGCCCTTAAGCCTGGTGACACGATCTTAGGAATGAACTTGAATCATGGTGGCCATTTAACGCACGGTAGCCCTGTTAACTTCAGTGGTAAACTTTACAACGTCGTCGATTACGGGGTTGATGAAGATAATGAAGTGATTGATTATGATGCGTTATTAGCGAAAGCAAAAGAAGTCGAGCCAAATATGATCGTCGCTGGCGCTTCGGCTTACCCTCGCCAAATTGACTTCAAGCGATTCCGTGAGATTGCAGATGAAGTCGGCGCTTACTTACTCGTCGATATGGCACATATTGCAGGACTCGTCGCAGCAGGTCTGCACCCTAGTCCTGTGCCGCACGCTCATTTCGTCACATCGACGACGCATAAAACATTACGTGGCCCGCGCGGTGGCTTAATTTTATGCCAAGAAGAATTTAAGAAAAAGATCGATAGTAACGTCTTCCCGGGTATGCAAGGTGGCCCGCTCATGCACGTCATCGCAGCAAAAGGCGTCGCATTCAAAGAAGCACTAGACCCGTCGTTTAAAGAGTACTCCAAACAAATTATCGATAACGCGAAACATCTCGGTGAAGCGTTAAAACGCGAAGGCATTCGTCTCGTATCAGATGGGACGGACAACCATCTATTATTATTAGATGTACGTCCACTCAATTTAACGGGTAAAGTGGCCGAAGCAGCGCTTGATGAGATCGGTATTACGACGAATAAAAACACGATTCCGTTTGACCCAGAAAGCCCATTTGTCACAAGTGGTATTCGTATCGGTACAGCGGCTGTCACGACACGTGGTTTTGGTAAAGACGACATGGATGAGATTGCATCTATTATTGCTTTTACCCTTAACCATCATGACGATGAAGCGAAATTAGAAGAAGCGAAAGCGCGTGTGCAAAAGCTTGCGGATCGTTTTCCAATGTATAGTCAATGATAAAAAAAGTGGTGGGATGTAGACTAACCTAAATATTTGAGACAATATAAAACACCTTCGAAATGGTACAATGAAAGAAGTACTTATTCGGAGGTGTTTTTGCATGGGCAAAAA
>NZ_JBEPMX010000012.1:0-76410 GCF_040545925.1 Alkalibacillus flavidus | reverse complement strand
TCGCGGATGAATTTCGCCGTATCGCGGATGAATTTCGCCGTATCGCGGATGAATTTCGCCGTATCGCGGATGAATTTCGCCGTATCGCGGATGAATTTCGCCGTATCGCGGATGAAAACCCCTGCGCCTTTTCAGCGCAGGGGTTTTCGATCACATCGATTTAACTTCAGCCAATTTATACAATTCATCTAACAACTTGCGGTAATTATTCGATTCGACTTCTGGAAGTAAGAAATTACCCTCTTCATCAAGCATATCATATGCACCGCTTACCATAACACGTGGTTGCGCTGGTACTTGTATGCCTAAATGACTCAATACTTCACGTAAATGCAATTGCGCTTGCATCGTGCCGCTTTGACCAGGTGTCGCCCCTACAATTCCAGCTACTTTACCAAAAATCGAATTATCGCCACCTGGACGCGTCATCCAATCGATTGCATTTTTTAAATTACCTGGATATGAACCATTGTACTGTGGTGTCGCGAATAAAATAATATCCGCGCTTTCAACTTGGTTCTTGATACGTTGAACCGATTCTGGTACAGGTTGTTCGATATCTTCATTAAACACAGGCACATCGGAATAATCAACATATTCATACTCGACGTTATCTGGTAACATCGTTTTAGCTAAATCTAATAATTTTTTGTTCACCGAATCTTGTCTTAAACTACCGCAAACGCCTGCGATTTTTAAAGGTCGTTCCATAGCTGCGTCACTCCTAATATCATAGATTCAACAAGTCTAGCATAACGATTCCAAAACGATTTCTCAAATCATAGAAAAAAAGAAGAGGAAGTTCATCTCCTCCCCCTAATGAGCTTGCAGTTGTTCAATAAACTGCCAAGCCGCTTCAAAGTCTTCTTCTGTATAGTTTTGTTGGCTTTTCACCGTACGCACTTTCTCTTCAACGTCTTCCTTAGCGAAATCATCAAAGTAAAGCATCGTCGACACCAACTCTAAAAACTTCGAACTATGCTCATCCATATTCAAAATGAATCGAGCCATATTTTCAGGCACTAAATCCGACTGATCTAAAAACGTTTCGCCGCGCTCTGTTAGTTGATAACGATATTGATAATAGCCTTTTTCTTTTTCGCGCGTTTCGTTAATAAATCCTAAATTACATAATTCTTCAATCCGTGTCGATAACTCTTCCGAATAGGGGCCGTAAAAATGAAACGTATACCGTTCAGAAAAATCAAAGCCAGATTTCTTCAAAATATAAACCATCTTCTGCAGTCGTTTTCGCCCGACAATTTCATTCGCCTGTTCAAAAAACGCCATAAGCTTCGCGTGATCCTCTAACATGAGCACAACTCCTTACCCTTTCAAAATTTCATATATCCGCTGTTTACTTATATCGCCATCCGGTAACTGATCAATCAAATCACGAGCAAAGTACAACTTGTGATCCGTTCGTTTTTTTCCAGAAATCGATTCAACAATATCTGACTGACGCGACAATTCTTTCAACTCACCTGAAGGGAGTTGTAAATGAATCGGCAGACGTTCTTCTTCTTCACCTGGTCGATAAAAATCATACGGCAAATCGGATGACGAATCGACTTCTAAATAATACGTTGGGTCAACACCAGCCTGTTTAAAACTTTCCTTTAACTCCATCAACTGCTGATACTGATCAGCCGGGTCAAATTCAATATATTTAAACAAATCCCGATCGACAAAACGGCGACACAAATCCGCTAAAATCGCATCGTCTTCCTCTTGCCAAATATGGAAATAATAAAAGACGACATTTTCATCTAACTTCAAATAATCATCTAAGCTGACGTGTTGTTCAAAGAAACTTTCAAAATGGCGTGGTTTCAGCTTAAATTCATAATCATCAGATTGGTATAACTCTTTTGCCCGGTGTAAAATTTTCGATAAAATTACTTCGGCGCTACGCGTCACAGGATGAAAGTAAACTTGCCAATACATTTGATAACGACTCATAATATAATCTTCAACCGCATGCATGCCACTTTCTTTAATCACCATTTGATCTTCTTTCGGACGCATAACGCGCAATATCCGTTCCATATCAAAATGGCCGTAACTAACCCCTGTAAAATACGCGTCACGTTGTAAATAATCCATTCGGTCCGCATCGATCTGGCTTGAAATCAGACTGACAACGAGTTTATTCGAGTATGTCTTATGAATCACATCAGCAACGTCTTGCGGAAATTGCGGATCTACTTGACGCAAAATCGCATTGACCTGTGTGTCGCCTAAAATGATTTTCCGTGTGAAATCTTCATGATCTAAGCCGAACACTTTTTCAAATGAATGCGAAAACGGTCCGTGTCCGAGATCATGCAATAAGGCAGCACATAAACATAACAACCGTTCATTATCATTCCAAAAGGGTTCCTCACGAAAGTTTTCGATAATTCGCCTTACAATTTCATAAACACCTAACGAATGGTTAAACCGACTATGTTCCGCACCATGAAATGTTAAGTATGTAGTCCCAAGCTGTTTAATGCGCCTTAGTCGTTGAAATTCACGCGCTCCAATTAAGTCCCAAATCACACGGTCTCGTACATGAATATAGCGGTGGACCGGGTCTTTGAACACTTTTTCTTCGGTTAATTTTTCATCACGATACGCCATTTTTCCCGACCTTTCTTTCAACGTCTAGTCATTTTCTATGAACATATTATAGTGTATTTCGACACGAAATAAAAGCCAACCTCTTACCTACAAACCATCATGAAATCGGTCACGTAACCACTATGACGACGGAAAAAATTTTTTAACTAAACATGTCGCCATGGTTCTAACAACTGATCCGCTTCATCAATCGTTAGAGCTTGAAACCGGACACGATCTCCTGGCTTTAATTGAGCGCACTTCCAATGGTCAGCCGATATAACTGTCCCCACCGTCGTATAACCACCTGTCGTCTGTCTATCAGCGAGTAATATCATCGGTTGACCATTTGCTGGAATTTGAATCGTGCCGAAGCTAACAACATCTGATATCATACTCTCAGCCAATTCATGTTCGAGTAACGATTCATGATGCAACATACACCCCATACGATCACCCTTTTTAAATGTAAAAGGCTTATCAAAAAAGTCATTCACCGCTGTTTTTGTTAATCTCTCAGCATAAGGGCTCATAACGATCCGTAACGTCACATCACTTGTATATATCGGAATCAAATCAAGTGCTGCTCTCTGACCTAACGGAGCTTGTGTGGTCTCGCTCGAGGCATAAACGTTATCCCCTACTCGAAAGGCTAAGCCAAAGCCCCCTTTTTCATATACCGATTGACTCCCAAGCCATTCAGGTGAATCAATACCACCCGCTACACAAACATAAGCACGAACGCCTTGAATCGGTCGTTCAAACGTTAAGGCTTGACCTTTTTTTATCTCGAATGTTTCCCACAACGGTAAATAGTTCCCTTCCAACTTTGCATTTAAATCAGCACCTGTAATACAGAGGATTGCATCACAGTGGGAAACTAAACGCGTATGACCTAGCGTCACTTCTAACCCAGCAGCTCCTTCATCATTACCTAATAGTTGATTCCCAACCGTTAAGGCATACCGATCCATTGCACCAGAAACTGGGATACCTAAATGTTGAAAACCCGGACGGCCTAAATCTTGAACAGTGAGCGGTAACCACGCGTCGTCCACTTGAAATAACGGATATGCTTCTTCAACCATTTGGCTCACTGGCTTGAATACGCACGCCCTCTTCTTGTAGTCGATCGCGAATCAACCGCGCATAGTCATACGCTTGGTCACCATCACCGTGAAAACAAATCGTATCGGCTTTTACATCAATGACAGTCCCGTCTGTCGCTTCAACACAGTCATAAAACACAAGGTTTCGCACTTGTTCTTGCATGGTGGCAATATCAGTAATGACAGCATTTAAGTCTCCTCGCGGTGTTAATAAGCCATCCTTCGTATACGTCCTGTCCGCAAATACTTCTGACACAACCGACAACCCTACATTTTGTCCAGCCGTCAACAATGAACTATTAGCTAAACCAACTAACAACAACCGTTCATCGACATCTTTAATAGCTTGAGCAACAGCATGAGCGACTTGTTCATCTTTTGTTGCTAAATTATAAAGAGCTCCGTGTGGTTTCACGTGGTAAAGCGTTGTGTGATGAACGGCACACACAGCTTGTAAAGCGCCGATTTGATAAACCATCAATTGATATATTTCATCTGCCGACATGTCGATATGTCGTCTACCAAACCCTAACAAATCGGGATAACCTGGGTGCGCCCCTATACGAACGCCACGGTCTGCCGCTTGCTTTACGACATGATGCATAACACGGTAATCTCCCGCGTGAAACCCGCACGCAATATTAACCGACGACACGACATCTAATAGTCGACTATCATCACCGATTTGATAAGCGCCAAAACTTTCGCCAATATCAGCATTCAAATTAATATACAATACTTACGCCTCCTCAATAAAATCATTGATATTTCCGTCTTGTTTTAATTGGTCATACCTTTCAAGCGAAATAGGATTAAACGTCAACCAATCTCCCATACGGAACAAGGTCGGTTGCTCGTGATTCGGATTAAATAACGCAAACGGAGTACGGCCAATAATCTGCCATCCACCTGGTGATTCAACTGGATAAATACCTGTTTGACCCCCAGCGATGCCAACACTTCCCGCAGGCACTTGCGAACGCGGTTCAGATAAACGCGGTGTCTGAAGCCTCGAGTCAAGTCCACCTAAATACGGAAACCCGGGTAAAAAGCCAATCATATACACACGATATAGCGGGTTTATGTGACGTTCAATGACAGTCGAAACGGAGACATCATGATAATCAGCCAGCGTATGTAAATCCGGGGCAAACTCTTCGGATTCGTAACAGACTGGCAAATGAATAATCCGTCGCTCAGACGTTTCAGGTGACATACGATCAGATAATAACAGCCGTTCAAGTGTTGCTTTCATATCTCGATACGACGTCATTCGCCAATCATAATAAACGGCAAGCGTCCGATATGTTGGAACGAGATCGGTGACGACTTCAAGCTTAGCTTGTTGAACTCGCTGATAACTTTCCACAACTTGATCATGAATGTGGGTATCAATCGTATCGCCAAATGATATGACAACCGCTTCATTTCCGAGCGGATACGTCTTTAACGTCATGCTCTCTCATTCCCTAACGTTTGTAGGCATATGGTCACAGCCGCTTCTAAGTCCTGTTGTGACCAGCTCGGTAAGTTGCCATGTTGAATCGCTAATTCGTGCGATGCCGGAATATGTATAAATCCACTTAGCACGTCTAATTGGTGCTGCTTCACATAATGTAACGCCCGGTACATCACATGATTACATAAATACGTACCTGCTGAATTCGATACGACCGCTGGATAACCTGCCCCCTTCATATCATCAATCATGTGTTGAATCGGTAACGTCGTGAACAAACCATCTGGACCATCTGCCACAATCGGGTCACCCTCTGGCACATAACCTTGATTATCAGGTTCAACGCCACCATTGCAATTAATCGCAATTCGCTCTGGGGTTACTTTCTGCCTTCCGCCGGCCAATCCTAATGACACAATCACATCAGGCTGCACGTCTTGTATTGCTTGAATGATTTGCTCTCCACTTTGACTAAAATCAACGGTTAACGTACGGCTAACGATTTGATAACCTGCTATCTCTTTTCCGTCTAACGCTTGTACTATCTTTTCGGTTGGGTTAATTGGAAAATTTAAAAACGGTTCAAAACCTGTTAATAGCAATCGCTTCATGTTATATGTCATCCTAACTATTTTAAAATTAATACTATTTTAACATTTTATATAGAGCCCTTTAAGTCATGATTGCTTTTCTTTTTCATACGATCATTTGCTATAATAAGATTAGATCAAATGTGCGACTACGACTAAACTAAAGGACCGATAATCATGAATCACCACTTATTGCAATTTAAGCACCTGCGAATCATGGACCGTAGTGATGCAGCAACAACCGATATCCTGACATCTTTCGCGATCGATGATACGTTATGTTTATCCGCCAGTGATACTCAGCAAAATGCCTTACATATGTGGGTTCATAAGCCAGCGGTTGTCTTAGGTATTCCAGACAAGCGCATGCCTTATATTGAACAAGGCATTGAGCTACTAACACAGTTTGAATACGACGTCATCATTCGCAACTCTGGTGGTCTAGCTGTTTTGCTTGATGAAGGGGTTTTAAACTTATCGCTTATCTTCCCTGAAGAGAAACAATTTAATATTCACGACAGTTACGATGCGATGGTCGCCTTTATTCGGTGGCTGTTCGAAGATGAATCCAATCAAATTGATGTGTATGAAATCACTCAGTCTTACTGTCCAGGAAGCTATGATTTAAGTATTAATGGTCAAAAATTTGCTGGGATTTCACAACGACGGGTCAAGCAAGGCACTGCTGTCCAAATCTATCTTTGTGTTGAAGGTGACGGACAACACCGCGCTGAAATTATTCGGCAATTTTATGACCAATCGCTTCAAGGCGAAGCCACATCTTTTGATTACCCAGATATTAACCCTAATGTGATGGCCTCACTCGAACAGTTACTTGGAAAGCCATTGAAAACGAATGATGTTAAAGACCAACTCATTAACAAATTAAATGCACAAGGAATCCAAATCGTTGAACAATCATTTAATACCCAAGAAAAAGCCTGGTTCGATCAGAGAGAAACACTGATGCACAAACGAAACCGTGACATCACGAGTTAACAAAACGTTCATATCCATTTCTTTTAACCGACATGTCGGCTTGTGTTATAGTAATGAATGGATGATTTATTTGAAGGAGAGTGACAAACATGCCTGAAGCAGTTGAAACACTAGATGGCTGGTATATGCTCCACGATTTCCGCCAAATCGATTGGACAGCGTGGAAAAAAGCAAGCGCAGAAATTCGCGAGCAAGCCATTAGCGAATTGAATCATTTAATGGCATCGTGGCAAGACGTTGAAGCTGACAAACAGGGGAGTTTTGGCTTCTACACCATTATGGGTCATAAAGCAGACTTATTGTTCTTAAACGTACGCCCGACGACTGAAGAATTAACAGACATTGAATTCGCTTTAAATAAAACGAAAATGGCTGAGTTCTTAACACAACCTTATTCTTACGTGTCTGTCGTTGAATTATCAACGTATATGGCACAAGGAAAAGACCCAGAAACAGACCCTGAACTACAAGCACGTCTCAAACCGATTTTACCGAAGTGGAACCATGTATGCTTTTACCCAATGGATAAACGTCGTGAAGGTGACGATAATTGGTACATGCTTTCAAAAGAAGAACGCGGCAAACAAATGTATCAACACGGCATGACAGGTCGTAAATATGCTGGCAAAGTCCGCCAAATCATTTCCGGCAGCCAAGGACTAGATGACTGGGAATGGGGCGTAACACTATACGCACACGACATGCTTCAATTCAAAAAACTCATTTACGAAATGCGATTCGATGAAGTGAGCGCTCGGTTCGCAGAGTTCGGTTCATTCTATATCGGACACCGTCAAGAGCGCGATCAGCTAGAAAAACTTCTCCAAGTTTAATACACCATTATGCATAACTCCTTAAGCCAAGCACTGGCTTAAGGAGTTATTTTTTTATCGTTAAACTAATCATGAATTAGCTAGGCTGACATATACATGAACTAGTGATGAAAATTGGCCCTAAGAAGGGGTGATCTAATGGCCGCCATTAAATATAACGAAGCACAACTGCGTGAACTTGCTCGATTAATGCGCGCCGAAGCAGAAGGCGATGGCCAGCTTGGCATGCTCCTAGTCGGAAACGTCGGCGTTAATCGCGTATTAGCTAATTGTCTTGATTTTGAGGATATACGCACACTGCCAAGCATGATCTATCAATCACCCGGTGGATTTGAAGCTGTACAGAGTTCGTATTTTTATCAACGGGCACGCGAAAAAGACATCCGTTTAGCAAGAAGGGCCGTAAGAGGTGAAACGTTTAGCCCTGGGCAGTTCTCGTTATGGTTTTTCCGCCCAGAAGGGGAATGCCCGCCTGAATGGTTTGGCCAACCACTTTCAGGTCGGTATAAATCGCATTGTTTCTACAATCCGTATCCAGGAGAATGCCCGAATATATTATAGCTGGGCTTAACTTCATTAACTAATTTAAGGAGGTTGATTATTTTGGATCAGTCTAATCAAAACCAAAATCAGAATAACAATGAAGACCGTTCACAACCATCATACAAACAAGAACCTTATAAACAACCAGCACAAAAACCTTACCAACCAAAACAAAACCAACAAGGGTGGTTTCCGAACAAAGGTAAACCGTCACCCAATCAAGGTGGCCCATCATACAAACCACCGTTCCAAGGAGGCCAACCAGGCATGAACAAAGGCGGACCAAACAACAAACCGTGGGGATATAACCCGAATCAAGGTGGCGGCAACATGCCTCCGTATCAAAAGATGGACCCGAGTCAAAACCAATGGCAAGGCCAGCAAGGACAACAGATGCCACAACAAAATATGTACGGCCCACCGATGAACTCCAACATGCCACCGCAATCCAATATGGGTATGAATCAAAATCAAATGCCACCGTGGATGCAAAATAATCAATCTGGCAATAATGGTTTTAGCCCTGGCGGAGGTAGCAACGGTATTCCAAGAGAACAGTCATATATCGAAAACATTTTACGATTAAACACTGGAAAAGTCGCAACATTTTACATGACGTTCGAAAATAATCAAGCATGGAACGACAAAACCTTCACAGGTGTCATCCAAGAAGCCGGAAAAGATCATATCGTCATTGAAGACACAGAAACGGGCAAATGGTATTTATTATTAATGATTTATTTAGATTACGTTGAGTTTAATGAAGAAATTAATTATCAATATCCGTTTGGTTAATATGAAAAAGCGATCTATCACATTTTGTGTTAGATCGCTTTTTTTTATCACACTTTTTCTTACGATCATTCGATTATATAAGTGATGACATCAGCTGATTTTTTAAAAATTGATAGATAACCTTCAAAAGTCGCGACTTTTTGTTTATATTGACAATTTTACGGTAGAAAAAAGCATTATCTACAACAAAATCATATTTTATCACGATATGACAGATAGTCTGAATTTCATTACATTATAATTAAACAGGCCGGCCTCTAATCAAAGAGGAGATAGTAACATGGACAATCAAACATTTCATGACTTACTGAAACAATATAATCGTATGATTCATTACCACATTCACCGATTAAACATCCGAGACACACATGGCGATTTCTACCAAGAAGGGTTGGTTGCGCTTTGGACAGCATGGCAAAAATACGGCCATACCGAGTCATTCCCCAAAATGGCGTCTATTCAAATTCGTAGCCGACTCATAGACTTAATCCGTAAACGAAAGCGCATCCAAGACAACGAAGAATCGAACGAATATATCGCTGAGCAACCTTACACGCAACATAATCTCGAACAATTCGACCCTTACTTTTGGTCGACAGTTCGAAGCCATTTATCAGACAAACAATGGCTGTTCATCCAAAAACGGATTATTGAAGGTCATCGATTGGCTGACATCGCTCAATCCGAAAATACGACAATCGATGCCGTTAAAGGGTGGGGACAAGCCGCGAAACGCAAGTTAAAAATCGCTTTAAAAGATTATCAAATATAAACTTTTTATTGCCCTTAACAACTTAATCAGCCGCTCTGTTAAGGGCACACTCACTTCATCTTTATATTAATCAACAACAAAATGGGTCTGGCTTAAGCCATCTGGTGTTTTTGATACATTTAAAACAGCCGGAATCGCTGATTTAAGTGCTTCAACATGCGAAATGACGCCAATCATACGTCCTGATTTCTGTAGATCAATCAATGTATCTATCGCTTTATTTAACGATTCATCGTCTAATGAACCGAACCCTTCATCAATAAACATGGTCTCAATCGACACGCCACCTTGATAACTCTGAATAACATCAGACATACCGAGCGCTAAACATAATGATGCATTAAACTTCTCGCCTCCCGACATCGTTTTCACATCCCGTTCTTGTCCTGTATACACATCAAACACATCTAATCCCAAACCACTCTGTCTTCCGTGCGATTCTTGACGTTGACTGCGCACTAAATAAAATTGACCATTCGATAAATGACGCAAACGAATATTCGCCGCTTCAATAATTTGATTCAAGTAATCAATTTGTAAGTAACGTTCTAATGATAGTTTTAAATCATTTTGTCCGCGAACTAAATCATGTAAATCCGTGTATCTTCCCAACTGTTTCTCTTTTGCAGCAATATCGTGTTGGTTCGCTTCAAGCTGATACTTTAAGTCATCAATCGTATCGCGTAATCGTACATGAGCATCGTACTCTTTCGACAGTTGTTCCAACGATGATTTCGTTTCCGCCAATTGTTGCTCTAATTTAGCAATATCTTCTTCTGTTTCATTGGCTAACGTCTCGTTTAATTCTTTCACTTGTTCTGTTAAAACCGAAACCTCTTGACGATAGGACTCAATGTCTTGTCGCAATTGATCGCGTACCTCGTTTGATCGTTTCGCCTGATTGTAATGCTCCTCATCACTAAAGCCAGCTTCCAGACATTGTTGTTGATAGGTTTCATAGGCGTGTTGTTGTTTTGATATGCGTTCCTTTAAATGAGTTTGCGTTTCTTGCCATTGCGTATCAACCGTAGTGACATCTTTTTGCGCCTGTTGATACGCTGTTTGCGCTTGCTCCCACGCCTGTTTCATACGTTCTTTCTTTTGTGTTAAACGATTGATTTTCGTTTCTAACTGTTCAAGTTGACGAACATCTTCAGGGATATCGTTTAACAAATCATGATAAGCCCTTTCTTCTGTTTGAACACGTGTATTAATCGATTGATACGTTTGTTCCAATTGCTCTTGTTCTTTTAGCAACTGTTGTAACGCTTCTTCTTCTGTTTTAACCGATTGTTTTAATTGCTTTAATGCTGCTTGTTGTCGTTCTTTTTCCTCGACTTGTTGTTTAAGCTTCAACCCTTCTTGATAAATTCGCTCCAACGTCTCCTCAGGTTGGGCAGTCGATTCACCTATTTCTAACACTCGTTGCTCAGCCGACTGCATCGCTTGTTCAATCGATTGTAATTGCCCTTCTCGACGGCTCACACGACCGTATGCTTGATTAGCCTGTTGTCGCGCTTCTTCTAACACCTCTTTCGTCGGTGCATCAACTGTTACGGTTTGTTTGTTCGGATGCTCGACACTTCCACATACTGGACACGCTTCTCCATCATGTAAGTGACTCGCTAATAAGCTCGCTTGATTGTTTAACCAGGACGATTCTAGATGGTCTAATTGCGACTTTTCTTTCTCATAAGTGTTTTTCTCTTGTTGCAGTAACTGTTCTTGTTCTTGTAACGCTTGATATTGCTGAACGTATTCTTTCACGATTTGATAATGTTCACGCTTCATTTGTCGTTTTTCAACTAATGCCGCGTAATCATCTGTCGCTTGATCTAACTGTTCTAGTTCTGCCTTTGATGCATTCATCTGACGTTGTTTGTGATCGACTTCTGCACCAAGTTGTTTCCGGCGCTTATCCGTTTGTTTCAATTCCGTTTGCAATCGATTTAATGCCGTTTCTTGATCCTTTAACTGCTTGACTTTCGGATATATGTCTTGCAAGCGCGATAATTGATCATGAAGTTGTTGTCGAGTCGATTCTCGGTTTTGTTCGGCCTCATACGCCGCTAGCGCTTGATTCAATTGCTCATGCGCTCGCTTTCGTTTCGAGCTTAATGTATCAAGTGCTTGTTGTTGCTCTTTCACTTCTCGTAACAAGTCGTTATATTGTTGTTCATAGGGTTCAATCGCCGCTGCACGCTCTGCTTCATGAAGCTCCGATTCTTTTTGGTTCACTGTCTCTTGTTCTGCTTTTAAAGTTTCTAACCGCTCTTGTTTTTCTTTTAAATTTTGGCGTTGTTCTTGAATCGTCTTCGCACGTTGAATATGGGTCGTTCGTTTCTCAACGTCATCTTGCAAGCGACGTTTTTGTTCATTTAACTCATGTGATTGTTGCTCATAAAAAACGCGTTCTTCACTTAACCCATTCAACACTTGATTGACATTGTATTGTTCTTGATTTAACACATGCTGTAACGTCGAATCATCACGCAAAGGCAATTTATTATGAATAGCTTGGATATATTGATCGCGCAACGTTAACGCTTGATCACTTTCTTGTTTGGCACGTTGCCTTTTTTCTTTTAGCTGATCTATCAACTGATGGTACGGCACAGTTTGAAAAATTCGTCTTAAAATCGCTTCTTTATTTTCTGTATTGGACGTTAACAGTTTACGAAATTCACCTTGTGGCAGCATGACAATTTGACGAAACTGATCTTGAGTTAAACCAACAATCGCTCTAAGCTTATCGTCTACATCTGATTTCGTCTGACGATCAACAGACGGCACTTCACCGCTCGACGTGACGCGAAAAAGTTCCGTTCTACCACCTGTTGCTGTTTTATTCCCTTGTTTCACATGCGCCATCTGCCGAAACACTCGGTATCGTTCGCCATTAATTTCAAACAACAACTCCACACTCGTATGTAAATGATCATCGGCGAAATCACTACGCAACGACAACTCTTGATCGCGGTCTTCTCCGCTAGCCGAGCCATACAATGCATAACTAATCCCATCAAAAATCGTCGTCTTACCAGCACCCGTTTTACCTGATACGACGAATAATCGGTGATGTTTCAGTTGTTGAAAATCGACCACTTCTTGCTCACGATATGGCCCAAACGCGGTCAATGTTAGCTTTAAAGGTCTCACAATTTATCGCTCCTTTGTAGAACTTTCATCAGTCATCACTTGATGTAAAGCATCACGAATAATCGTTTCTTCATCACTTGACGCTTCCTCTCCAGTGACGTCTTGGTAAAAGGCTCGAAACAATTCCATATCGGACAAACGACGGCGTTCCATCTGTTGCACAGCTCGTTCTGGTCGCTCAGAACGCGGTATACGCCGTTCAACATGCATGGCATTGGGATAAACAGAACGAATCCGCTCCATCGGAAATTGAACCGCTTCCTCATCTAATAAACGGACAAAGACGTAATCATCATTGACCTCTTGTTGCAACAAGTCATCTAAATACCCCTCGACTCGGCGCATATCACGTTTCGGTTCGAGTAGCCGTTTTTCGATTTCGACGTTACCATCGTCAGCGAGCTCAACAATTAAATAGCCTTTTTGATGATTTTCTTCCGATATCGAATATTTTAAAGGCGATCCTGCATATCGTACTGTTTCATTCCCTACAAAGTGCGCCTGATGCAAGTGACCGAGCGCTGTATAATGAAACGGTTCAAACAATGACGCATCAACATGCTCTGCTCCCCCGATTGCAAGTGGACGTTCGGATTCACTTGTATTATGTCGCTCCTCCCCTTTAGGTGTCGCAAATAAATGACCAACAAAGACATGGCGAGCATCTTGATCCAAGTTTGATTCGATTTGATTGACGATTGCTTTCGTCGCATCATGATGGGTTTTGATCGATTCATCATCAAACAAATGTCGAATCGACCCTGGTTCTGCATAAGGTACTAAATGAAAATGGACTGCCCCGTACTCATCATGTATGACAACCGGTTCCATCTGTTGATTTAACTCTGACACAATGTATAATCCTTGACCTTGCATCATTTGACTACCAAAACGTAACCTACCAGGACTATCATGGTTACCTGAAATCGCCACAACCGGTATCTGTAAGTCTAGTACGATATGAGCTAAATATTGATCGAGTAAGTCCA
Source organism: Alkalibacillus flavidus (assembly GCF_040545925.1). Lineage (NCBI taxonomy): Bacteria > Bacillati > Bacillota > Bacilli > Caryophanales > Bacillaceae > Alkalibacillus > Alkalibacillus flavidus. The sequence goes on along the minus strand of NZ_JBEPMX010000012.1, from coordinate 62,558 downwards.
CTGCCTCTGTCGGTGGAACGGCACGATCATACAAATCACCAGCGATTATAATCACATCGGGTTGTTCCATCGCAATATCACTAACAAATTGATCTAAAATAAACCGTTGATCTTCCGTCATGTAAACGCCTTGAACTAATTTACCTAAATGCCAATCAGCGGTATGAATAAGCTTCATTAACAATCCCCTTCCGTTTGCGCACTTCTATCTATCAAACGTATGTTCGTGTTTATAAAAATTTTAACACGTTTCATACGAAAAATCTAGGTATTGCATGTCGATTCCAGCCTATTTTCGACCTTTAGTCCTATTATTACATTATTGAATTTATTCTGAAAATTTAAACAAGATGTCCAATTTGAATCGCCGTTCATTGTCAGAAAGTTTTATATAATTAGATATCTAAATCAAAATGAAGCTTTTTATAATTTTTTGGTGCCAAAATGTTTACAAACGATATCGATGTGGGTATACTTAATTATGGATAGACGAGAGAAAAAATGACACTCGCTAAAGGAGGCGATTAACATGTTTGATCATCAAATGTTACGCGAAGCGATTGTGACTGATAAGAGAAGACAATATACACAACCAAGCAAAAAAGTAGAAAAGCCATCAAGCTCAATCTTTCACATCTTCAAAATCTTTTAATTATCGCACTCAAACGAACACAGCATGAAACACGTCTTAGAGTGATAGTTTGTTAGATATAGATAAAGCCATCAACCTTCCCCTTTTGGTTGATGGCTTATTTTTATGGTTTAAATCGACCTGTTTCTAAAAAGTGACGTACGTGTTGGAACGTTTCGATTTCATGGTGGATCGTTCGGTGATTATAAGGTAACACTTCAAAATCTTTCAATCCTGGATAATACACAGACTCCACTTCCACAAACCCATCGTTTTGACCTCTTATTAATGGGTTAAAGCCGAAATTGCTTTTATTACCTGCAATCGCCGCAATGTCTATCCCGGTATCATTTTGAAATTCAATATTATCGAGGTACTCTTTTCGCAGCGATTTAACCGTTTTAAACACATTCGTGTATCCTCGAATTTTACTCGCCAAGTCTGCAAGCTGACTGCCCCGGTTAGGCGTACCCACTAACACACACCGTCCGATTGCGTCTAAATATTTCGTTTCCGTTAACAACTTACGAATCACTAACCCACCAGTACTATGACCAACAAGATGTATCTGTTCACCTTTATCTAATCCTGATTTCACTATCGCTTCAACTAAATCCTCTACGAGTGAAACAATGACATCGAATTCGTTAAACGTCAGGGGCAAATTCGGTGTATAACAGTCATAACCTTCTCGTTTAAAATATTTTGCCATATCATGCATGTCACGGTCAGATCTAAAAAACCCGTGAATTAAAATCACTTTCATCGATACGCCCCCTCACCATTCCATCACTTATACTTTACTCCTATAGTGGAGGATATTTCAAACATAGAATACCTTTTATAGAGAAGACATCTTCAGCTTAGTCGCTAAAACATAAATCAACCCAAACAACCCTAACGCTAATACTTCAAGCGATAGGATATACCACGGATATGGCCCTAAAAAGTCTATTACCGTGAGTTGAGATGGTTTTTCGTTTAGAAACATATAGTTCGCGCCTATCACACGATTCACGCCATAAACGACGATCGCGATGGCATTAACAGTTCCAAATGCTTTTAAAACGGATAAGCCTTTTAGCGAACATTGTTCAATGATAAACATATACACACATGCTATGACTAACCCACTGTGTACGACAAAGAATTGAACGAAGCGAAAATGAGGGAAACCATAATATAATTCTGGGGTGAGCATAGCAATCACACCACCCGTCATTCCAATCAAAAAGGTAATCTCGAATAAATTCTTTTGCTTCGTCACTAACATGATGATCGCTAAATAAACTGAAATCGAACTCAATTGTAGTGGCAAGTTCACTGTCATATCCCAGGAACCATAAGCGATGTACCACGCATGAAAGCTAAGTTCACTTACCAACAAAATTACCGCAAGACTATACCGCCAGATTCGTCGATTGTGTTGCCTGATCGATTGACGTTTTGTATAAAGCAGCACGATCAAAACACAACAAAAAAGGAGCGCCATCACGTGTGGCACGCCAAATAATTCAAATGGATACTGACGTTGATCCATTGTGACGAGTCCCCACATGATGATCACTCCTTTATCAATTTACACAGATTGCGTGACGGATTGATGTTTCTCTAGAAAATCGAGCATCGTTTGATAGACATTAATTTCGTTTTCTTTTTTCGAAAAGCCGTGGCCCTCATCATCAAGTACTAAATAGTCAACTTCACGCCCATCGTGACGTAATTTATCGACGATTTGATCCGATTCCTCTTTCACCACTCGCGGATCGTTCGCCCCTTGAATGACGAGCATCGGTTTCGACATCGTATTCAAATACGTGATCGGCGAGTCTTTCTCAAACCGTTCGCGGTCTGCTTCAGGGTCCCCTAACCAACGCTGCATAATCGGCTTCCAATGATCTGGAACTGAATTGACGAACGTAAATAAATTCGATACGCCGAAAATATCGACGACGGCTTTAAAGTATTCCGGATGACGACCGTGTAATAACAGCGCCATATAGCCACCGTAACTACCACCGACAAGGAATAGACGTTCAGGACTTGAAATACCTTGATCAAACAACCATTCAATCCCATACACATTGTCTAAACGAGGCCCTTCACCCCAGTCCTGTTCAACCAATTTCACAAAGGATGACCCATAACCCGTACTACCTCTGAAGTTCGGGCAAAAGATCGTGTAACCACGGTTTAATAAACATTGGAACATCGCACGGTAAAATTTGCGCTCTGACGCTTGTGGTCCTCCGTGCGGCCATAAAATCGTATGGCCATTATCGTTATCTGGTTTCGCTCTAAAGAGAAGCGCTTCGATTTCTGTTCCATCAAACGATTCATACGTGACGACGTCTGGGTCCACCATTTCATCCGTACTGACACCAAGCACATGGTTAGCCGTTAACTGTTTCCAACCATGGTCAGTTAGTTTAAAAATATTGTGCGGCATGACAGCACTACGCCCTAACATATAAACCGCGCCTGATTTAGCGACGTGTAATTTTTCAATCACATCTACTGGGACATCAAGATTTTCTAATGTGCCATTTTTCACGTCGTAACGATATAAATGATCTCGCACCCCTTTTTCCGTCACAATATAAAACTGCTCATGTTCTTTGTCATATTTTAAGTCGTTCATACTTTCCGATTCAATCGACAATACCGACTCAAACGACTTCGACTGAACGTTAAACGACGCCAAATAATGATACTCACTGTTATAGTTCGTCACGAAATAAATCGTATCACCGACAAAGGTTGCACCACCTGTGACGTGAACATTGTCAGGGTCTGGTGTTAAATCATACATGTCACCGTTCACTTTCACGAAACTGAGTATATACGTATTCGCGTACAGTGTCGTGAAGACAAGCTTTTCTTCATCTTCTGAAACAGCCGATAAGAACGTTGCGCCACCAGATCCCTCATGTAGTAATGTATCTTCCCCTGTTTCAAGATCTCGGACGTATGTATTCAAGAAGCTCGGATTGCCTTTTGACGTATTATAATATAAACGCTTGCCGTCTTCTGATAGGTGCGCGTATAAATATTTATCTTCCTTGTCACCTGTAATCAATTCTTGTGGCAAACCGCCTTCTGGTGGTAGCGCGTAGATTTGGTAATTCTCATCACCTTCATGGTCATAACTGGCTAGGACGTAGCGACCTTTAGGATCGATTTTTAACGACCCGACAGATTGGTCGTGATGCGCGAATAAATACGGGTATTGATCGGGTAAATTCATCCCCCACACATTCATCTTACCGTCTAAATTCGCTGAAAACAGCAGTTTATCTTCATTCGGACTCACTGTAAAATTAGAAATGACATATGAGCGGAAAAACTGCTCAACAGTCGGTTTCGGAAATTCAATCATAACCTTACCTCCACATAATATTTTTTGATAATTTGAACATTTCTTATTATTATAACGTAAGATACGATTTGTTGGAATGAAAATAACGAAAAAAATTTCGAGACACTAAGGAGAGATTGCATGGATGTACTACATGAAGTCATCGGAAGTATTGATGAGGAAACGCGTTGCAAACATTATCATTCAGAGGTTGACCGGATCGCGATTAAATTCAAGTGCTGCAACACGTATTTCCCATGTTACGAGTGCCACCAAGACCATACGAATCACTCAGTTGAACGATGGGGTGAAGATGAGCATAACCAAAAAGCGATTCTGTGTGGTGCTTGTCACCGTGAGATAACTATCAAGACGTATTTAAACAACCCAACAGCTTGCCCGCATTGCGAGGCACGATTTAATCGCCATTGCCAAAACCATCATCACTTATATTTCGACCTATAAAGTAATCACACCTGTTGAACCAAGAATGACAACGATAAACAATAATACAGATGCGAACAAAAACGATCCGCCGTTAAACCGTTGTCCATTGCGGATATTTTCTATGCCTAACAGGGCGATTACAACAGCGACTAACGCCGTGATGAAAAACGGTGATGTACTCACATTAGTAAAATAATTCAACAAAATTAAGACGAATACACCAATTGATAACATAAAATTCAATCGAACTAGCATATGAAGACACTCCTAACGTTTTCTTACTAACTATTTTACTATAAGACAAACCTAGGTGAAAAATCGACATGACGTTGTCACCAAATTGATATCACTTCCGTCTTATAAGTAGTATTCAAAAAGGAGTGGGCCATATGTTTCGAGTCATCACGTTGATAGTCGTAACCATTAGCACCCTCGGAGTGATTGCGTTTACCTTTACCCAAACAACTGATGACACAGAACGTGAAGCATCAGCGAACACATCAGAATCATCAAAAGTAGAAAACGAGAGCACATCTACAAATCAATCATCTCAAGAATCGACCAATGACAAAAAGAACCAATCATCCAACGAAGGCATTTCAACCGCTGCACAAGCCGAAAAAGCTGTTCGACATGAGATCGACCTTCCAGAAGAAGGAGAATACACTATAATATTTGACCACCATAATGATGCCGGCGACTGGGTTGTCCACGTTTATGAAGTCGTCGAACGTAAGGAAGGCTCCCATCAAGCTACGTTCGGCTGGTATATTGTCGATCAAAATAGTGGCGAGGTCACGAGCATGTTCGGGGAATAAAAATGTAAATTTAACCATTATCTTCCAATAAAAAATATGTTAGTATAGGGATAATTCTATTGGAGGTGTCTTCAATCGATGAAATATTCGGTGAAACAGCTGGATTTTTTCGCCGTTTAATCGCTCTGGTGATCGATGGCTTCTTTTTATCTATCATATTAGTGCCGTTATCATTAACGATTTATGGCGAATGGTACTACTCAGCTACCTTTACACCGATGAGCTTCATCGAAATCATTTATTTCATGACACTTCCGTTATTGTGGCCTGGATATACGATTGGCAAACGGTTGCTTAAGATTCGTATCGAGCGAATTGGCGGGCGAATGCCAGACTTTTTTTGTATGTTCGCACGTGTTGTCATTGCATTTGTCTTTTACACCTTCACCTTAGGGGTTGGCACAATAGTTAGTGCGATTATGGTGATTGCAAGAGACGACAACCGAGCGATCCATGATTTAATTGCTGATACGTATGTTCGATATGACACTATGTAAAACTTATTGGGAGAGGATAATTTATGGACGGTATTTATTCACCTGCAGGGTTTTAAATTCGATTTATCGCTAATATTGTTGACAGTATCGTCATTGCAGTTGTTATTGGTTTGTTAACAACTGTTATTTATGGTCAATTCTTTTTAGACGATCAACTATATAACCCTTTAGATTTTTTAAGTTGGCTCTATTTCATTATAGTACCTGCTGTTTGGATGGGGTACACATTAGGTAAGAAAGCGATGGACATTCGAATCGCACGCGTCGACGGTGAGAAGGTCACGATCAAAACGATGCTACTACGACAAGTATTAGCTAACTTTATTTATTTACTTACATTAGGGATCGGGATCATCGTGAGTGCGTTTATGGTCGGGATCCGCGAAGACAAACGAGCAATGCACGACTTCATCGCCGGTACTTACGTCACTTACGAAAGCCCATACGAATATCAATCACCTGAACCAAAAGAAGAGCTGGTGTAATCAACCAGCTCTTCTTTTAAATCTTCTGAATAATCACTTGAATAACGTGACCTAAACCTAAGTGGCGTTTGCCTTCCACACGATCCGCTTCACCGTAATAAAAATGAAGACACTTGTAATCATCAATCCATGTCAGCACATCATTTGGGTTGTATAGCATCTCTTCTGTTTGCGGCCCACCTGAACGATACGGTAATTGATCGTCAGAATAGACTTCAAACATCACGTAACCACCCGGTTTAACCGAATCGATCATGCTTTGAACGAGAAAGGCTTGATCATGTTTCGGTACGTGGCCAAATACCATAACTGCCCCTTCGTATAGATAGGGTTCCACCTTTTCAGCGGTTAAATCTTTCGCGACCGTCTTGACTGAAACGCCACGTTCATCAGCTAATTGTTTCGTTTTTTCCAGTCCGATTTCCGATTGGTCATAGGTTGTGACCTCATAACCATGCTCTGCCAAAAAGATCGCATTTCGCCCTTCCCCTTCAGCAAAACAAGCAACTCGTCCGCCCTCTGGTATCACTGAATAATGTTCTTTGATGAATTGATTCGGTTCTCGCCCGTAAATATAATCGTTATCAGAAAAACTGTCATCCCACATTTGTTTCGACATCATCTCATCCTTTCGTTTAATCGTTTTATTTTCCAAAAACTCTTATAATGAATGATGCGTTTCAAAAAATACATTAAATTCGTCTGCTGGTAATGGTTTCGTCCAATAGAAGCCTTGCCCTTCATCACAGTGATGCGTTTGTAAATGATGGACGTGCTCGATCGTTTCAATCCCTTCAGCAATCACATTGAAATCTAAACTTTTGCCAAGATGAATGATTGTATTAACGATCTCTTCGCCTTCCTTATCCATATCTTGTATAAACGATTTATCAATTTTCAGTGTGTCTAAAGGTAACCGTTTTAAATAACTAAGCGACGAATAACCTGTACCAAAATCGTCCACCGAGACTTTCACACCATAGTCGTGCAACTCATTCAATATCGATTCAGACTCCAATAGCGTTCTTTCTGTCACTTCAATCTCCAAATAATGCGGCGGCAGTTGCGCCATACGTAATATATATTTCACATCATAAACGAATGTTTGCGAACGAAATTGTAACGGCGAGACATTCACACATACACGTTCTAAATCATAGCCTGCATCGATCCATTGGCGCATTTGCTTTACAACCGTCCACAAAATCCAATAACCAACGTCTTCAATCAAGCCCGCCTCTTCTAAAATAGGTACAAATGTTGCTGGGGAAATATACCTTAACTCGTCGTTATGCCAGCGCAATAACGCTTCTGCCGAACGAACGCAGCCACTTTTCAAATCGATAATGGGATGATAATACATCACAAATTCTTCTCGTTCTAATGCATGCCGTAACGCGTGTTCCAATTGATAATACTCGTCCAATTTCTTTGTTAATTTTGGCGAATTAAACTCACATGAGTGACCATGCACGTTGCTTTCATGTGCATGTGACATCGCGGTACGCGCTTGTTTAATATAGTTATCTAAATGGTGCTTATCTTTCAACGCATAGTCCTCACTAAAACTTACTCCAATACTTAACGTCAACCAAACCTCATCCCCATTCGGTAGTTCAATCGGTTTTGACATCGCTTTGTACAGTTGGCGCACGACTTCTCGTACTTGTTCGTGATCTTCATAACCTTCTAATAACATAATGAAATCGTCGCCACCATGGCGTAATAACACGTCATCATCAGACGCACATTGGTTCAAACGACTACCCGCTTCAATCAAGATGGCGTCTCCTAATTCGTGGCCATACTGATCATTTAATTGTTTGAACCGGTCGAGGTCGATAAATAAAATCGCATACGAACGATCACCTTTTTGACTATGGTCTTCCAACCATTTTTGTAAGTAATTTCGATTCGGAAGTGATGTGACTGGATCATAAAACGCGACTCGTTCAACTTGTCGTTCATAACGTTTACGTTCAGTGATGTCATGACGAATCGCAATGTACTGATAAGGCTTTCCATCGTCATTTAAAAAGGGTACGATCGTCGTATCCACCCAATAGAAACTACCATCTTTGGCACGGTTTTTGATTTCCCCACGCCACACGTGACCTTGTCCAATCGTGCGCCACATATCCTTAAAAAAATCACGACTATGGTAACCCGAGTTGACGATGCTATGATATGAACCGATTAACTCTTCCCGGCTATATTGTGATAGTTCCGTAAACTTGTCGTTAGCAAACTGAATACGGCCCCGCTCGTCGGTAATCACAACAATCGAGGATTCATTCATCGCCCGTTCAATATCTTGCAATTTTTGTAACGCTTGTTGTAAATCTAAATCGTATTCCATCATAACGCTTCACTCCGCACCTATTATCACTTTATCTATCTTTATTATAGGACATTTGATGGAGGGATGTGTGAACACGTTGTTACGATTCACTTATAGCAGTCCATAAATATGTGATCAAACTATTACGCTTAACCTTATCATAACAAGTTACTCACGACTCACGCACATGTGATACCTATATAACATTTGTTTAAAACATACACATCATCTAAAATAGACGTTATCCGAACATTCTGATGATAAAGGAGCACGATGCGATGAACGAGCTTACCATTATCGAACGGACAACAACGAACCACGGCGAATTGCAGTTGCAACAACGCGGCTTTGAATATGAAGTAATTAGTAATGGCACGTTTCTAATGGCTACCTATAACGGTGAATCAGAACGCGAACTCGTCAGATCCCCTCTCAACTTATTAACAGGGGATAAACGCGTACTTATCGGAGGACTCGGCGTCGGTTTTTCTTTGCACGAAGCTATTTCTGACGAGTCTGTCAGTCAAGTTGATATCATCGAAATTGAAGAAACGATTATTCATTGGAACAAAGACTACTTAGCCCCTTTAACAAATCACGCCATATTCGATGACCGGACACGCATTATTCATGCTGATCTCACACAATGGATCTATCATACTGACAATACATATGATGCGATTTGTCTCGATATCGACAATGGACCGGATTGGACGGTATATGACGACAATCAATCACTCTATCAACCAAAAGCGTTAAGCACACTACATGAACGCTTAAACCAATATGGCGTCATCGCTTTTTGGAGTGCGCATGAATCTGACCACTTCTATACGCAACTCACCCACTATTTCAACCATGTCCAAACCGTTTTCATCCCACAACCTAAAGGAGCTGATGATGTGATTTATTTAGCACAAAAATAACATCAACTTAGTCAGGTTATCTCACTTGAACTCACGCTTATACTTACAGTAAAATAATATCATGACCAATCAGTCATATAATGACCAAATGGTCGAAAACAATCGAAGTGAGGCGAAGAATCATGTTTTTCCATCCAATGGATATCCTTATATTTGCAGCGCTTGGCCTAGCGATGTGGGCACAATCTAAAGTAAAAAGCAATTTCCAAAAATGGTCCCAAGTCCAAGCTTCTGCTCGGTTAAGCGGCGCACAAGTTGCAAGGCGCATTTTAGATGCACACGGATTGCACCATGTTCAAATCGAACGATCTGGCAAAGGCGCGTTGTCTGACCATTATGACCCTCGGGCTAAATCCGTCCGTTTATCAGAGCCTGTTTTTAATGGGCAGTCGATTTCATCATTATCCGTTGCAGCTCACGAAGTTGGTCATGCGATACAAGACTCAACGAATTATTCCATGTTACTGTTGCGACACAAATTATTCCCAGCAGCGAATATTGGCTCACAACTAGCCCCATTTCTATTAATTGGTGGCATTTTACTAGAAGCGATGAATTTAGTGACAGTTGGTATTGTTCTGTTTTCAGCCGCTGTCTTATTCCAACTCGTTACGTTACCTGTTGAGTATGATGCTAGTCGCCGGGCGAAGAATCAACTCGTGCAACTCGGTATGATCTCAAGCCGTGAAGTAAACGGCGTAGGCAAGGTCTTAAACGCAGCTGCTTTAACATATGTCGCCAGTACACTCATGGCCGTGTTTGAATTAGTGAAATTCATTATGATCGCCCGAAGTCAAAACTAAAGGAGTGACGAGAGTTGAAGCTGTTAACACCAAAGAATGCTTCACCCCATGTCCAAGAGGGGTTTAGCGAGATGGAACGTTATTTATCACCGCTACTGAAAAAGAGTATCATCTTTTCAATGATCGCATTCCCATTGATTACAATTTCGGTTTTTAACTTAATTTATTTATTAACGACCGTCCCGATTAATCGTGATACGATGCTTATTATTGGCGTGCTCGCTGTCCTAGGTGCTATCGGAATGGCTCTTTTTAAAGAATCAATGCATCACAATCGTTCATTGCAACAACAAAGTTTTGATTTTATCAAATCACGCATTCAACAAAGTGAAGTCGTCCCAGAACAAGCCATTGTTCGTTATATCAGAGACTTAGACACCCAGCCTAGTCGTGCCTATCAAACATTCCAAACGTTTTTACAACACGAAGAAAGGCTGACCAACTATGACTGATAAAGAGCAACTCATTTTAAACAATGCGATTAAATTGTTCTCATACAAAGGGTTTTCACAAACATCGATGCAAGAGATTGCCGATGAAAGTCATATGGCTAAAGGGTCGATGTATGCTTATTTCAATTCAAAAGACGCCTTACTATTCGGGGCGTTAGAATATTATTTTGACCGTGTTTTGTCGCGAATTAAGTCGATAGAGGAACCGAAAAAACCCTACGAACGATTTGTTAGACAGCTCACGATCTTTTTCGAAAGTGTTGTCGAACACCGTGAATTTATGGAACTGCCTTATGAACAAGGCGGCCATTTTAGCGAATCAATACGGCAAGTGATTCGAGAGAAGAATGCTGATGTCCATCAATTTTATATGCAAGGATTACAAGCTATTTATGGACCTCACGCGAAATCGTTTGTCTATGATTTGGCGATCATGTTAGAAGGCATGATTCGAGCTTATATCCCTGTCATGATTCATTCAGATTCACATTATGATATGGCGTCATTAATCCGCTTCGTTATGCAGCGAATCGACGATGTTTTTCACGGGGCTATGGCGCGCGGAGACATGCCATTTTTAAATGAAATCCAAGTAAAGCATTTATTGAAGAAAGCTCACGACCAACATTTGTCTTGGCGCGAGGCGATTGAATTGCGATTAGCAAAACTAGAAGAAGTCATTGCCACATTAGAGCATTCGGGCGACTATCAAGTGTCGATCGATGTCATTCGCGACGAATTAACTCGCAAACAAACACGAAAACCTGTTATTATAGGAATGTTATCGAACCTATCAGACATCCCGCACGCCCATCGCTACGTCCATGAAATTGATATGGTACTGCGTGAAGATGTGGGGTATTAAGATTTTAAAGGAGTGCTTCACATGACCTATTCACCACACAAAGATATATGGATCGGAGTTCTTTGGTTTGGGTTGATCGGAACAGCGTTAATCTGGACCTTTTTCACCGATGAGTTCCTACTGTTATCGATTAGTATTATCGCTCTTCTAGCAGCACTTTGGGTCTGGTTCACAACACGTTACCACGTTGAAGAACGCGATTTAATCATCCGATCTGGTCCGTTCAAGAAATCAATCGACATTCATGACATCGAGCAAATCCGATTAATTCGTAGCATTAAACTGTCACCCGCCTTGTCGATCACTAGACTTGAGATTACATATGGGTACGATCTTCAAGTCGTCCGTGTCGCGCCTGCTGACAAAAGCTTGTTCGTCAAACAACTGATGTCGATTAATCCAGACATTGAGTTTGAATAATGACGATAGTGCTAGCAAATTGAGACGTTTTGATGCAACCTTTCCAACCGTTGCACCAACTTTAAAAACTCTTGCATCATTTGTCAGAGTCCTTGAACCAAACGAGATCCATCTTGCTGCAAACACATCTATTTTTGAATCAAAAAAAGTTGGCACTCAATTGAGCGCCAACCTTTTTTTAGCTTTCAAAATTATTGTCGACTAATTTGACTAAAGCATCGATGGCTTCTTCTTCGTCGTCGCCTTCTGCTTTAAGTCCAATCGTCGTCCCTTTTTCGATACCGAGCGTCATAACGCCTAAAATACTTTTCGCTTCGGTTTCTGTTCGATCGTCACCTGTCACAATTTTAATGTCAGATGAGAATTTGCTCGCTTCTTGCACAAATTGCTGTGCTGGACGGGCGTGTAAGCCTGTTTCGTTTTGAATCGTTACTTCTACTTGCTTCATGACATGTCCTCCTTATGCATCAAGCGCTGCTAGCAACTCATCACTCGACGATGCATCTAATAGCTTCTGACGAAAGTCTTCGTGCATGAGTTTTCGTGAAAGTTGGGATAGGATCTGCAAATGCTCGTTCCCTGCTTGTTCTTCTGGAATCGCGATCATAAAGACCGCTTTAACTGGTTTGTCATCTAATGATTGCCAATCGACTTCATTATTTAAGCGTGCAAATGCAAGGCCTGGTTCTTTTACGCCTGACGATTTACCATGTGGAATCGCAACGCCAAAACCAATACCTGTGGACCCTTCTTGTTCACGATTTAGCACCGCTTCTTTATAAACGGCTGCATCTTGTACAACGCCTGTATTTTGCATCACTTTAATCAATTCGTCAAGACTTTCATCTCGAGAATTTGCATCAACATCTAATAAGACATGCTCTTCTTTTAATAATTGTTTTAAATCCATTATCATCGAACTCCTTTGTAATCTTGCTGTTTAGGCTTCTGTAACTTGTTCAGGTTTTTTCTTAAATAGCGCGACGAGTACAGCTGTTACAACAGCACCAATTGCAATCGCTAATGCGTATAAGAAGACGTTTGTCACGGCATTCGGTACAAATAAGACGAACACACCACCGTGAGATACACGTAGTAATGCGTCAAACGCCATCGTTAGAGCACCTGCTGTTGCTGAACCAACGACTAAAGCTGGAATCACTCGGAATGGGTCAGCTGCCGCAAACGGGATCGCCCCTTCTGTAATGAATGAGATGCCGAGCACACTAGCCGCCTTACCAGCTTCACGTTGTTCCTTATTGAATTTATGCTTCGCAAATACAGTTGCTAACCAAACACCTAATGGTGGTGTCATACCAGCTGCCATAACCGCCGCCATTGGGCCGTATAATTCACTTGCAAGTAGTCCTGAAGCAAAGGCGTACGCTGTCTTGTTAACAGGACCACCCATATCAACAGCCATCATCGCACCTAAGATTAGACCTAATAGAATCGCGTTAGCACCAGACATCGACTGTAACCAATTTTCTAATCCTGTCATCATTGCTGCTACTGGATCGTTAATAATATAGAATAACAATAGACCAGTGATTAACGTAGAAAATAACGGCATAATCAAGACAGGCATAAGCCCTTCGAAGTTTTTCGGGACTTTGACGAATTTCTTAATCGCAAGTGTCACATAACCTGCTAAGAAACCACCTATGATACCACCTAGAAAACCAGTGCCCACATCATCCGCAATCAAACCAGCAACTAAACCAGGTGCCAAACCGGGTTTATCGGATATGGAATACGCAATAAAACCAGCTAAGACTGGAACTATCATCGAGAACGCTAGACCACCAATTTGACCAAGATAAGCCGGAAGCGATCCTTCTTCTGGCGAATTTTCTACACCAAATGCGAATGATATAGCTAGTAACAAACCACCCGCTACGATCAGTGGAATCATGAAGGACACACCATTCATTAAGTGCTTATAGAACCCTGTTCCTTCATTCTTCTCTTGTTTACTAACTTGTTCGTCATGTTCATCAGATGACTTCTCTTCCATGTTTAGCGCACGGTCAATTAATCCATCTGCGTTTTTAATCGCTTCACTCACGCCGACACGGATAATATTTTTCCCCGCGAAACGTTCTTCATCAACGTTCGTGTCAACTGCCAAAATAATCGCGTGTGCTTCACGAATTTCCTCTGCTGTTAATTCGTTTTCAGCCCCTACACTACCTTGTGTTTCGACTTTCATATCGACGTCTTTTTCTTTTGCTGCTTGATCCAACGCTTCAGCTGCCATATACGTGTGTGCAATACCCGTTGGACAAGCCGTCACAGCCAATAACTTCTTCATGTTTCTAACCTCCCTATTTTAGTTAAATCTATACTTTCAACAGTGACAGACGATACATGGGTTTGGATTTCATCTAAGGTGCAAACCGTCGTCCCTGCTTTTGACGCTGTAATGGTTCCAGCTGTTGTCGCCCACTTCGCTAATGTTTCGAAATCATAACCTTGAGTTAAGGCGTAAACCATGGCACCCACCATCGAATCACCTGCACCGACCGTACTTTGGGGTGTGATCGGAAACGGTTTGACGAGGTAAGCTTGATCTTCATTTATAAACAAAGCCCCGTCACCACCAAGTGAAACGACAACCATGTTAACGCCATCTGCAACAATGTCACGACACGCTTGAACAATCGATTCAGTGGATTCAAACGTTGTGTCGTATAACTCCTCTAATTCGTGAATATTCGGCTTAATGGCGAACGGTTTTGCTCGCAACCCTTCTTTCAAGGCTGGTCCACTAGCATCTAAAATCGTTTTGACACCATATTCATGCGCAAGATTAATGAACTCTTTGTATTGATGATCACCTATTCCACTCGGTGTACTCCCGCCTAAAACAACATAAGTCGTTTCCGGCAAGAGGCTCGTTAATTTCTCTTGTAAGGCTTGTAAATCATTATGATCCACGGTAAAACCAGGTTCATTAATTTCCGTTGTCACACCTTGCGACTGATCAACAATTTTCAAATTCGTGCGAACGTCACCTGTTACTTCTTGAAAATTGTGATGGATGTCTAATTGATCTAAAGCGTGGCCAATCGTTTTCCCTGTGGAACCTGCCGTAAACCCAGTCGCATGAGGTGTTATATTAAGCTGCTTTAATACTTTAGCGACATTAACCCCTTTACCGCCCGGGTCTAAAATCGGCATAGTCTCTAAACGATTCAACCCACCCACTTGAAACTCTGATAAAGAGATCGTTTTATCTAAGGCTGGATTGAGTGTCACTGTTAACGGTTTTGTCATGTTTTATCCTCCTGAAGCTTGGCGATTTCCAATGTCACCCCACGTTGGTCAAATTCAGCAATATACCGACTATCCACGTGCTCATCTGTAATACAACGATGAATGACATCGATATCGGCAAATTTTGCAAAAGTGACTTTATCGAACTTGCTATGATCTGCTAAAACGATGACATCTGATGATTGTTCAATCATGAGCCGTTTCGTAGATGCTTCGATTAAGTTCGGCGTTGTTAAACCATCTTTCAAATCAACGCCGTTCGTGCCGATGAATGCTGTGTCGACATGTAAAAAGGATAGCGTTTGATCCGTCAACGGGCCGACTAACGCTTGTGTTTCGTGACGAAGCCTTCCACCAGGCACGATCACTTCAAGCTGGGGTGAATCTTTTAACAACTCTGCATGCACGACGGAATTCGTTACGACCGTTAATGATTGAAATTGTTTGATTTCGTGGATTAAAGAAAGCGTCGTCGTCCCTGCATCGACTAAAATCGTATCGCCTTCTTGAATATAACGAACGGCTTGTTTGGCAATTGCTTGTTTCTCGTCTAAAAACCGATCTGCCTTCTCTGTAATAGTCGGTTCAAAGTTAACGCTTTCAATCGGAATCGCTCCACCATGCGTTCGCTTAATACGGTGCTCTTGTTCTAGTTCACTTAAATCACGCCGTATTGTAGATTCCGACACATTAAATGCATTACATAACTGCTGAACAGAAGCGCGATGATATTCCACAATATAATTGTGAATCAGCTCTTTCCTTTCTTCACTATATAGCAAATCCTAGCACCTCCTTTTTGCACGAAATGATTATATCTGATTGATTATTATCTGTTTGACTGATTGATTGTGATTGATTATGATTATAATAGATCGTGAAAGCGGTGTCAAAACATTTTGTTCCAAAATGAACTGATTATACATGACGGTTTGCGATAAAATTTAATCAAGGAGTTGATTGAGTATGACTGAAATTAATGGAATCGGAGCGTCCAATGGTGTCCAAATTGGAAAAGCGTTCGTATTACAAAATCCTGATTTAACAATTAACGATAAACAAGTAGACGATCCACAAAATGAAAAGCAGCGTTTAGAGGATGCTGTTGAACGAGCCAAACACGATTTAGAGCGCATTCAACAACACGTCGAGACTGAAATGGGCTCAGAACACGCAAAGATTTTCGGCGCGCATTTGCTCGTGTTACAAGACCCTGAGCTAA
This sequence comes from Alkalibacillus flavidus, assembly GCF_040545925.1. Taxonomy (NCBI): domain Bacteria; kingdom Bacillati; phylum Bacillota; class Bacilli; order Caryophanales; family Bacillaceae; genus Alkalibacillus; species Alkalibacillus flavidus. Next base: position 46,014 of record NZ_JBEPMX010000012.1, on the reverse strand, counting down.
TCAACGCTGTTCATCAAAAGATCGATAAAGACCATGTATTAGCTGAAAAAGCATTAAATGACACAGCAAATCAATTCATCTCGATGTTTGAAAGCATGGATAATGACTATATGAAAGAACGCGCAGCTGATGTTCGTGACGTATCAAAGCGTGTTATTTCTTATTTATTAGGTGAACCACTCGTTACGACGAGCGATATTACAGATGAAGTGATTTTAATCGCGCATGACTTATTACCGTCAGATACAGCGCAACTGAACCGCAATTATGTGAAAGGAATCGTGACCGATATCGGCGGGCGGACATCCCACTCCGCTATTATGTCGCGCTCCATGGGCATTCCAGCTGTCGTCGGTACATCTGAGGCCACTCAGACAATCGAAGCCGGCATGACGGTTATTATTGACGGAGAAGCAGGCGATGTGATTGTTAACCCAACAAATGAGCAGTTAGAGGATTATGAAGCGAAACGCCAAAAAGAACAAGCAGAGGCTGAGCAACTAAAACAACTGATCGGCCAATCATCCACAACTGAAGACGGCCATACGGTTGAATTAGTCGCAAATATCGGCTCGACTAAAGATTTAGGGACAGTCACCGAAAATGACGCTGAAGGCATCGGGCTATTTAGAACAGAGTTTTTATACATGAACCGCGATAGCCTCCCAACAGAAGAAGAACAGTTCGACGCTTACAAAACGGTATTATTTACCATGGGCGATAAACCCGTCGTCATTCGTACATTAGATATCGGCGGTGACAAAGATCTACCGTATTTAGATTTACCAGAAGAACTGAATCCATTCCTCGGCTTCCGAGCGATTCGATTATGTTTAGAGCGCGATGACTTATTCCGCGTGCAATTGCGTGCCTTACTCCGCACAAGTGTGTACGGTAACTTGAAGATTATGTTCCCAATGGTGGCAACGCTTGAGGAATTCCGCCAAGCGAAAGCATTGCTAGAGGAAGAGAAACAATCATTACAGGATGAAGGCTACGAGGTTAGTAATAACATTGAAGTCGGCATCATGGTTGAAATTCCATCCACTGCTGCCTTAGCTGATCAATTTGCTAAAGAAGTCGATTTCTTCAGTATTGGAACGAACGATTTAATCCAATATACAATGGCTGCTGATCGTATGAATGAACATGTAAGCCATTTATATCAACCGTATCACCCTGCAGTCCTTCGTTTAATTAAGCAAGTGATTGATGCGTCGCATGCTGAAGGAAAATGGACAGGTATGTGCGGTGAAATGGCTGGTGATGAAGTCGCCATTCCGATTTTACTCGGTCTTGGTTTAGATGAATTTAGCATGAGTGCATCGTCACTTCTACCAGCACGGAAGCAACTCTCACAATTGAATAAACAAACGGTAACAGATGCAGCGACGACCATCTTAAATCAACAAACAAACGAAGCAGTCAAAGATTACGTTACTGATCAGTTTCTTAACTAAAAAAAGTGCGGCCCTAAAGCCGCACTTTTTTTAGTTATTTCATTTTTCCTTTAATTTATCTCATAACTAAGGCCAGTTATTTCAAAACTAGCCTTAGTTATTTAAAAAGTTAGGTAGATTATGAGATAAGTTACGCGTTGCTTATTTTTTGGCCCTCACGCTTACTAATGCGTGTCATAACGAAAGCAAGGACGAGGCCTAATAACGAGAATAAGCCTGCTAGGAAGAATGACGCGTTAACGCCTTGTAATTCGCCTTGCACACCACCGCTTGGATCCGCTAATGTTACCATCACCGTCACCATGAGCGCTGTACTAATCGCACCAGACATTTGACGGAATGTATTGTTCATCGCTGAACCGTGTGCAATCAAGTGTTCAGGCAACACATTTAAGCCAGCTGTTGTCACAGGCATCATCACCATCGCAATACCGAACATCCGAACCGCATTCACAGCGACTAAATACGTATAAGATGTCTCAGGCGTTAAGATAGAAAACATAAAGGTTGTTACCGTCGTTAACGTTAAACCAATGTATAACAACCACTTTGGCCCGAACTTATCAAATAATCGTCCGGTAATCGGATTCATCATGCCCATCAAAATCGCACCTGGCATAAGCATAAACCCAGCTTCAATAGGTGAGTAACCTAATGTATTTTGCATCATAAGTGGTAACACAATCGCGCCACCGATCATCGCGAAAAAGGCTGTCATACCGATGACCGTCGCGATCGTGAAGATTTTATATTGGAAGATACGGAACTCTAATATCGGTTGTGGTAGCTTCAACTGACGCGAAATGAAAATCGCAAGCGTAATCGCACCGACAATCATCGATACATAGACATCCGGTGAGCCCCAACCTTCGTTACCAGCAACACTGAATCCGTATAATAAACCACCGAAACCGAGTGTCGATAGAATAATAGATAGCACATCAATTTTCGGAAAGTCGCGTTTCGTGACGTTTTTCAAAATAAAATAAGCCACAATTATATCAATAATAGCAATCGGTAACACAACCCAGAATAAACTACGCCAAATAAATTGTTCGACTAACCACCCTGATAATGTCGGACCAATTGCTGGTGCAAAGGCGATAACTAGACCGAATAACCCCATGATTTGTCCGCGTTTTTCAATCGGAAAGATCAAAAAGATAATCGTCTGCATAAGCGGCAAAATAATACCCGCACCTGCAGCTTGTAAAATACGTCCACCTAATAAGAATGCGAAATTCGGTGCTATGGCACACAATAATGTACCTATCGTAAACGACCCAATCGCCGTTAAAAATAAAGCCCTCGTCGTAAACCTGCCGATTAAAAAGGCGGTAACAGGGATCATCACGCCGTTTACGAGCATAAAGATCGATTGCAACCACTGAGCTGTCGCTTCATCAATCTGTAAATCTGTCATAATATGGGGAAGAGCTGTCCCGAGTAATGTTTGGTTTAAAATTGCGACAAACGCGCCCGAAATGAGTACCATCATTAACGGGGCACGTTTTATGTTTTCGTTTTCTTGTTGTTCCTCTAATGCCATGCTAAACCTTCTTTCTTTAGTTAATCACCAACATTTAATCATACCAAAAAAATTTCGGTTTGCGAAATATTTTGCTTAAGATTTTAATACACAATAAAGCACCGCTTTTAGCTTAACAAGCGGTGCTCAATCACTTGATCGAACGGGGCTCCCTCATCGATCATGTCTTCATTTTGTAGATACGTAAACGTAAAATAAATCACAAACGCCATAATCACCACGATGCCGACGATAATACCGACGATCGTTTTCCCTTTTAAATTCATGTGATCACCCTCTTATTTAGTTGCTACAAACGATATAACGGTTGCGTCAGAATTAGGCTCTTGCGCCAACTGATAATCCGTAGCTAACACGACGGATTGAAACCCAACCCTTTCCAACATAAGTCGCATTTCTTCTACGCCATACCATTTATTATGAACACGTTCTAGCTCTGCTTCGACTAATTGGCTACGGTGCCAACGTTCATATTTAGCATGTGTTTTCACAAATTGATGCACGTGATCAATCGCGACCACTTTATCCTCTTTCGTTATCACATCACCATCTAAAGTGTCCCATTCATTTGTCTCGACCTGACCGACACTTTTCGGTTGAACGATTTCCAAATCAACAATCAACCTACCACCATCAATTAAGTGGTGATAAAACTGTTCTAATGCTAGCATAGCTTGTGACCACTCTTCAATCAATTGAAAAGACCCTCGAGACACCACAATCGCATCATAAACGACATCGACCTGTAACGTATGCATATACCCTTGAAACAACCGCGCTGGCAGACCCCCTGCTTCTAAGTAGTCTTTACACAAATCTAATCTATCTGTGAAAGCGTCCATACCATCTACTCGGAAGCCTGCTTCAATTAAGGGTATCATCACACGACCATTCCCGACAGCTGGCACTAAAATACGGCCTGGTACACCTTCTAATAATGATTGATAAAACGTAACATCATCATATGACGCTCGGACGGGCTGATTTAGATCTAAAATTTCTGTCGCCATCGTATCATAAAACCCGTACATCAAATCGCTCCTTATCGTTTATACTGACTACCTTTTTTTGACTTCAATTGTTTCATTCGTTGACTGACTTTCGATTGTTGTTCAGTCGTTTTTTGTTCATCTTTCATGATGTGTGTCACGGCACCATCTTCAATCGTTAATTGTAGCCAATCACCTTCCGCAACGTCTTCAGGTAGTTCTGAAATGCCGATATGATACGTCGTACGTTCTGATTCAACGAGAATGACAGCTGTATCCCCATTCACTTCATCTAACACACCGCGTACCACTACGACTCACCTCCAACACAAGCTAATCCTTCTGCTTGAATGTCGCTAATACGTCCATCACCTATACCATTAATACGCGTTAATTGTGACACAGAATCAAATGGCCTTAACTCAATTAAAGCTGCCGCACGATCAGGACCAATATGCGTAATCGCCTGTAACTGTTCAGACGAAGCATCATTAATATTCACACAATCACCTGTTGTCGTTTGCTCTTCACGGTCTTGATTCGTTTGTGTACCATCACTCGCACCACGTTCCACTTCGCCGTCATGTTGCGTCTCAACTGAAATCGATTCACCATCTGTAGTGACCGTAACAGTCCCGTGTACATCCGTTCCATAAAGATCAACATCTGCAGCACGCACCCGTTCAATCACTTCATGATGAGGGTGGCCATAACTGTTTTGAGCCCCAGCAGAGTAAATCGCGACCTCAGGATTGACTGCTTGTAAAAATTGAGCCGTCGTCGATGTATGTGAGCCGTGATGTCCAAGTTGTAGCACGTCACCTGCCAGTTCCACACCGCCAGACACCATACTCGCTTCACTCGATTCTTCTGCATCACCCGTAAACACAAACGACGTCTCACCGAACGTCATTTTTGTTGATATCGAATCTTGATTATAATCATCAGTCAGCTCACGTGGATGAAGAACGTCAATCTCTAACGGCCCAATATCATACGCCTCGCCCGCACGTGGCTCTTCATAGGCCACATCCGCTTCGTTTATCGTGTCGACTAAGCCGGCAAATGTTTCAGACGTCCCTTCATTTCCAGTCAACCAAACTTCTTCGACATCAAACTGATTTATAATACGATCCAGTTGGCCAATATGATCGGCATGAGCATGCGTTCCAATCACTAAATCAAGCGCCTCGACATTTAAATCATTCAAATAATAACTGACATCATCCGCATCCCAATCCCCTGCATCAATTAGCACGCGATACGATTCATGTTCAGTTCGATATTTCAACAACGTAGAATCTGCTTGACCAACATCAAAATAATGAGCCGTTAACTCTCCATTAACTGCTTCAGACGTTGACTCATCATTCTCGCTTTCGGTCTGCTTTGACTCAGCCTCTTTTTCACCACTGACATCCGATTGTTCGTCGTCAGTTTGTTCCGCCCCATCTGTCGCATCCGTCGATGTTGAAGAGTCTTCCGTCAAACCACAACCAACTAACAGTACAGACATGACCACACTCATCACGACGATTTTCCCTTTAACAATCATACAAACGTCCTTCCCCTAACCATATTATTGCCTTACATGAATAAAATAAAAATAACTGCACCAAGTGGGACAACTAAAGCTACGACACTACAAAACAAACCAACCTTCGCAATACCTAACCCATATAACTGTTGTTTTCGAATCAAACCGACAGATACAACGCCGAAAATAATACCAACTGTCGCAATAGCCATGCCGACAACAGTCCAAACTATCATGCCAATTAATGCTAAAACACCTATCACAAGCGATAAGATCGCCATTTTACTTAAGTTTTGTTGCGAGTCATTCGCCACTGCTGACATACTTTTGATTTCCTTTCTTAGTTCAACAAATCACCATCATGACAGATTTTCTACAATCATAACACATCTTCCACATCACATTTGTTTAAAAGGAGTGTAGAAAATGAGTTTAGCTTATTATATCGCATTAAGTGTCATTATCATATGCGTGACCATCATATGGCGCATGTTTCAACTCCAACACTTTATCCGCTTTCACATATTTTTAATCGTGTACGCGCCTTTAGCTTTAATCGGAGGGATTCTTTTGTTGTTTAGCCAAACGCAACTACTCCTCCCCAAACTCCTCAAAGCGACGGCTCAACCTTTATTTCTTCTAAGTTTATTCGGCATCGCGATCGGTTGGGGATGTTTACATCTTATTCAACGATAAGCATCAGAACGAGAAAAAGCTACCCACATGAGCGAGTAGCTAATTACGATTTGCGTAAATGATTGATTAACTTTTCGACCGGATTCATCTTTAACTCTTGGACAGACGGTAAATCTTCACGATAGAACTGATAAAATGAGTGATCATTGTTTTTCGCGACGTACATCGCATAATCTGCTTTACTTAATACTTCTGCAATATCTGATGCATCTTTCGGGTATAAGCCAATCCCAATACTAGGCGTCACAACAGCATCTTGCTGCGTTAACGGTATCGGTTTCGACAATGAATCATAAATACGATGCGCAACTTCTAACGCTTTATTTTCATCGACGTCTTCTAATATGACAGTAAATTCATCACCACCGAAGCGCGCAACAAAATCATCATCGCGTAACGACTGTCGAAAGCGGTCTGCCACTATTTTCAACAGCTGATCGCCTGCTTCATGACCTAATTGATCATTCACTTCTTTAAATCCATCTAAGTCAATAAAAAATGTCGCAATTCGGTCACCCGAACGCTTCGATCGGTTCATCGCATCTTTTAAGTAATCCTCTAACGACTTGCGATTTGGCAATCCCGTTAATTCATCATAGTATGCTAGATGTTTAAGTTTGTCTTCCAATTCTTTTCGGTCCGTTATTTCGCGAGAAACAATTAAAATCTCTTTAACAACTTGCGTATCATTTTGATCAAATATCGGGGCACCTTTCACCTCGACCCAAATCCAAGCACCTGAACGATGACGAACACGGTACTCCTCTCGCTTCGGCACACCGTATGTGACTATATCCGTTAACATATGATCAAATGTCACTCGGTCGTCAGGATGAATAATCGACTCCGCTTGATGCCCAAAGTAATCTTGTCCTTCGAAACCTAATACAATTTTATGAGATGGTGAGGTGTATTGAATGTCGCCTTCTGGTGTTATGAGTGCAATCAAATCATTCATATTGTTCGCAATCATCTCATACATATGACTGGTTTCAGATAAGGCTTGTTCGATTTGTTTTCGCTCTGTAATGTCACGATCAATCGTCAATATAGCCGGTTTACCTTGGAACTGAATAGGTACACCAATCGATTCTACTTCTAATTTAGTGCCATCCGAACGTAGAATCGTCTGTTCTACTGGTGAAGTTATACCATCTTGCTCGTCGAAATCTGATAAATGTTGAATTAATTTATTTTCCTCACCTGGCTCAATAAATTCATCAATGTGTCGACCGACTAGATCGCTACGTTCTGCACCCTCGCCGACTAACATCTCTGCTCCACGTTGATTCGTAAAAAGAATTTTGTTCGATTGTTGCACAATCACCGCATCCGGTAAAAACTCGATCAGAGCTCGGTACTGCTGCTCACTTTCTAACAGTTTTGCTTCCATCTCTACATGTTGTGTAATATCATGTGCTACGGTCACAGCTCCGATAAACTCTCCCTGATCGTTCGTAAGCGGCTTACCATTTACCGACAAATGTTTAGTCACACCGTTCTCCGATTGGGCGATAACCCGCTGTGCAACAACCGTTTCTCCGTTTAAAGCTCGAAATATCGGGATTTCGTTTATATTTAACTGACGATTCGTATCAGGATTGTAATAGTCTACATAAGACGTCCACGTTTCATACGGAATATATTCATCATAGTCAACATCTATATAATCACGTACAACATTGTTAACTCGTCTCATATTCCCTTGACGGTCAATCACTGAAACACCTTCATACATACTGTCAAAAATACTATTCATAAAGCGTTGGTTATATTCTAATTCCCTAATATGACGCTGTTGCTGCCTCAAAATCTCATAGATAATCGGAATGACAATTAAAATGATAAAAGCTAAATCAAACACAACTGGCCAATGGTCTTCCCCAAAAATAGTTCCGCCAACAGCCCAATCAACAAAATCATGGACAAATTGACCGACCAACATAATAATTGAAATAAAAATTAACCGAGGCCAAATTCCATTCTTATTTGACGTATCAAGTTTTTGATTCACTTGGATCGCCCTCCAAAAACATTCGTTACCTTTTATATACCCTTCTCAAGATATCCTTCAAACGTACTAATTAAAATGTCTTAATTATGATGAAGGGCTCCACTTATTGACGAGCATCGCTTTCACTTGTGCCGTTCGCTTGAAGAAAAACTGCACGATTGGCCCAATGCCAAACGCAACAATAACTGTACCAATACCAATTGGCCCACCGATTAAAAAGGCAATCAACATAATGAGAATTTCTAGACCTGATTTTGAAACAGCCAGGCTAAATCCTGTCCGGTAATGAACAGCCATCATTAAATTATCGATAGGATTACGAGCAAAATCTAACTGCAAGTACATGCCTATTCCTGCTCCCATACCTATAACGCCTAAACCGAGTAAGCCGATTCGTGTAACCATACCTGATACCATCACACCATCAAAAACAAACAGTAACCAGAAATCAATAAATATACCGATTAAGAAAATCGTAATGACAGCCGGGATATCAAACCGACTTCGCAATAAAAATTTATTTATAACAATAAGAACGATACCAACAAGAAATATCCACGTACCAACTGTAAAGCCAAATAGTTGGGATAAACCAACAAATAAGGCATCCCAAGCTCCGACACCTAAATCAGATAAAATTAACATCGTCACACCGAATGACAACGTTAACATACCTAATACATAAAACATGATTGAATACATTAAATCTTTCATTATAATCGACACCCATTTTCTTTCGTTTTTTATCAACTAAAACATCATATCACATAGTCAAATTTCGACACAACAAAAACGATGAAATGGGATTACTTGCATCGTCAAGGGGTTTTTAACCAAGTTGTAATAAATTCGAAATCACTAATGAAAAAACAGTATATCCGAAGACGGCTAAACTTAAAATTAATAAACTAATGATGACATATAACATGTTGTCATTAGACGGCTCGCGCTCCCACATTTTCCACTCAACAACGCCATAAATTAAACCGATAAAACTCAAAACGCCCCACGCTAAATGGGGATCAAATCCGATGATATAAACGATATAAATGAGGATTAATGCAAGCATGATCGACAAACGTAATTTATCCCAAGGGAATGTTGATTCCATGATGTCACTCCTTACTTCCTTTTTGATGTTACAATACCCGATTAATTGCAATCATATGTTATTTTTGGCAAAAAAGTAAGTGCGTTAAGACCTAGCCTAGAAGCAAATCTTTGATATGATAAAATAAACGTTAAGATAGATTCTTACCATTAAAAACTATAATAAAAGAAATTCACTATTAAGGAGGCTTACTGATGAAGATTATGTCCATTGAACCAACGCCGAGTCCTTACTCGATGAAAATTAACGTTGATGAAACGTTACCGGACCAGCAAACAGAAACGTATTCGCAAAACGATAATCTAAGCAAAGCACCTAACTATGTACGTGATTTATTAGCCATAGAGGGGGTGAAGGAATTGTACCGTGTCATTGACTTCATCGCCTTAGAACGCCACCCGAAAGTTGAATGGGAAACTATTTTGCCACAAGTCGAAGCAGTGTTAGGCCAATCAGCCGACTTGCAAACTGATGAATCAAACACCGCACACAACCCTAATGACTCATACGGCGCAGTCCGCGTTTATATTCAACAATTCCGTAACATCCCGATGCAAGTTAAAGTCGAAGCAGACGGAGATGAAAAACGATTCGGTTTAGCGGATCGTTTTCAAACAGCTGCCATGGAAGCATCAAAAGATTCGACGAGCATGCTCATGGAACGTGAATGGATTGAACAAGATCCACGTTATGGGGATGCCGATGACATCGGAGCAGATGTCGTCGACGAAATTGACGCAACCTATCCTGACAAACGATTACAGACCCTTATAGACCTTGCACAATCAGGTGAAGGCGATCAAAAACAAGGAAAACAATTAAAACCGTTAACAGAAGACGATCTACGACAAGACAATTGGAAAGACCGTTACGCTGCATTAGATCGTATACCAGACCCTACAACAGCCGATTTGCCTATTCTCGGACAAGCCCTGAACGATGAGAAAATGTCGATTCGCCGGCTAGCTACAGCATACTTAGGTATGGTCGAATCGAAAGAAACATTACCTTATTTATACGAAGCATTACAAGATAAAACAGTGACCGTCAGACGTACAGCAGGCGATTGTTTATCGGACCTTGGCTTTACTGACGCGATTCCACACATGATTGATAGATTGCAAGATAAAAGTCGGGTCGTTCGCTGGCGCGCGGCGATGTTTTTATATGAATACGGTGACGAATCAGCTGTTCCTTCGCTAAAAGAAGCGTTAGAAGATCCTGAATTTGAAGTCCGCATGCAAGCCAAAATGGCACTATCACGCATTCAAGAAGGCGAATTAGCGCAAGGATCTATTTGGAAGCAAATGGCTGAGATGACCAAACAAAAAGGTGATCAGTCATAAGCAACCACCCCTTTTTAGTATAGAAAGGGGTTTATATGATTAGCAGACCAAATTGGTAGGGAAAAATAAAAGGTATGATGTCAATAAGGGAGCGGATTCTAGTGAAATGGATGGTTCCACTATTCATGGCTTTATTTTTAATGGGTTGTCAAACAGACGGTGACCAAGAAACAGAAGAACCGACAGAAGAGTCCTCATATGAAACATCTAGTGAAGAGGGTTCGACTGAGGAATCAGGTGAAACAGAGTCAAGTGAGAACGGAGATCCCAATGGAGAAAATGTAGAAGAATTAACGTTTCTGGAAGAACCAGAAACAGTAGTTGATGATTTGAATAGTCCATTTCGAGGATAATCAAATCGACAAAAAAGACTCTAGTTAACTGAAAAAACAGTCACTAGAGTCTTTTCATTTAAGTTTCAACGCTCTAAGCTCTTTTTCTCACTACTCCACCCAACCCTTATCCTTTACCTTCGAAATGGCTTCGATTCGATTCGATACTTCCAGTTTATCAAAAATAACCGAGATATAATTACGCACTGTTCCGTTCGTTAAATGCAGTTCCTTGGAAATTTCCTTGGTGCTTTTCCCCTTAGAAATTAACTCAATGACTTCACTTTCTCGTTCCGTTAAAGGACTGTTTTCCTCATACACCAAGTCGATTAACTCTGGCGCATATACCTTCCGACCATTTAAAATACTTCGGATCGAACTGGCCAACTCTTCACTTGGACTGTCTTTTAGTAGATACCCACTAACATTAGCTTTACGTGCCCGTTCAAAGTAACCCGCCCTTGCAAAGGTGGTCAAAATGATGACTTCACACTTCTGGTCGCCCATTTCTTCGGCTGCTTCCAACCCATTTTTAACCGGCATTTCAATATCCATAATACAAATATCCGGCTTCAATTCGTTTACCAGATGGACGGACTCTTCACCATTTTTGGCTTTGCCGACTACTTCCATATCTTCTTCAAGGTTCAACAAAGAACCTAGTGCTCCAAGTAACATTCCTTGGTCTTCAGCCAACACGATTCGAATCATTTTAACCCTCCTGTTTCATGACATTGGGTATGGTCACAGTCAATTTTGTTCCATTTTCATCACTTATGATTTCCAGTTTTCCATTAACAAATTCCAACCGGTCTATCATTCCATTCATCCCATAGCCGGATGCTGAGCTACCTTTAGTTTCTATTCCGACGCCATTATCTTCAATCGTCAAAACTGTTTCATGCGCTGATTCGGTTGTGGTTATATTGCAGTGTGTCGCTTGACTATGCTTAACGACATTGTTCACAGCCTCTTTTAAGCACATGCTTATGACGTCTTCTACTAACGAGGGGGCCTGTTTTAGTTCTTTGTCGCCTTGGATATCGATCTGAATTGTTGCCGCTTCCAACAGCTGCTTAACATGCTTAATCTCCTCAGAAAACTTCGTTATTCGCATGCCCGATAACATATCTCTGACTTCTTTTAAGGCTGTGCGAGCAGTTTGGTTGATATTCTGGATTTCAACTTTAGCTGTTTCAGGATCTTTGTTGATCAGGCGTCCAGCCAAATCGCTTTTTAATCCAATCAAAGATAGCTTTTGTCCTAGTGTATCATGCAAATCACGCGCAATTCGTTGGCGTTCTTCAAAGACCAGTAGCTGTGAAATTTTATCTTTGGCATCGGATAACTGTGCCTCAAGCTTCTGCCTTTTTCTTCGATTGTATGTATTGATCGGTAGCAATACTACCCCAAGAATGGTCAGGATCAAAAATGGCCATTGAGATAAGAACAGCTCTTGTTGTGTAAAATAACTCGATGCCGAAGCTACAACGGTCAAAACTAAATGAACGACATAAAGTGAAATAAAACCACTTTTTTGTTGCACATTTCCGATGAAAAAAGCAATAAATAATGAAAAGTATACATATCCATAAAACAAAGACATGCCAACACTAATCAGCATCATGATTGAAACACATATGTACAAAAGCCCTCCAATCGATAGAAAGGAAAGCCGGTACGCAACAAAGAATATAACAATCAATAACACACCAAGCAATATTTCCGACAAAGTATTTGACCGAAAAATGAAATAAAAGGGCAATAAGCTCGAAATCACCCATACGTATATGCTCAAACTTATATTTTTAGGGAATAAATTAAACCAATTTTGCATCAACAAATTCCTTTCTTGAATCTCTTATCAGTATCACCCATTTCACCAAAAAAAGAAACCATCCACTTTGTGAATGATTTTCTTTTACTGATGTTTAGTTTTCTCTGGACACTTTATCAGAAGATTAGAGGCTTTCATTAATTTCTTTAAAGTGAACGAAGGTCTTACTCTTCTCATCGAATAATTTAAATCGGATCGATCTCAAGCTGGTTACCATCGTAATCGTCGTTGCCTGTTGCAAAGGTGGGATCGACTCATGTACCTTTTCCAGATTATAATTCGGCACTTTAGGACTCAAGTGATGAACATGGTGGTAGCCGATATTCCCCGTGATCCACTGAAGAACACGTGGAAGCTTATAATAAGAACTTCCATCAATAGCTGCTTTAACATAATCCCACTCAGATTCATCTTCAAAATAAGAATCCTCAAACTGATGTTGAACATAAAACAACCATATTCCAAGAGACCCTGCAATAAACGCAATCGGTAATTGAACAATCAAAAAGCTCGTCCAACCAATCGCCCAAATCAATAGAGCAGTGATTCCAATAATTGAAATATTGATCAAATACGTATTTTGGCGTTCTGTTTTCTTAGCATCTTTTCTATTTCTTCGGTTCGTTATTAAAAATAAATAAACGGGACCCAACACGAACATAACAAACGGATTTCTATATAAGCGATATTGTAGTCTCTCCATCTTTGATGACTTCTTGTACTCTTCTACAGTCATGACCCAGACGTCACCTGTCCCCCGCTTATCTAAGTTGCTGCTAGTAGCATGATGAATGGAGTGTTCTCTTTTCCACTTCCTATACGGGAACATTGTGAGAATCCCTGTAACCGTTCCAACGAAATGATTTAGTTTGCGATTTTTAAAAAACGACCCATGACAGCAATCATGAAAGATAATAAATACTCTCACCATAAATCCACCCGCTAAAACCGATAGGCTAATGGATAAAACCAATGATACTGAAATCGCTTCATAAGCTAAAAACCAAAGCAAAAAGAATGGAGGCAATGTATTAACCAATTGCCATACACTTGATTTCGTACCAGAGCTTTCAAATGGTTTGATGTCTTGTTTAAGTTGAGCTAACTTTTTATTCGCCATAACTACCTCCAATGATAAGTCTTCTTTCACTCATCTTAGGAAAAAACAGTTCAATAAAACAGTCATGAATGTCAGGAGTTTTATGTGACAAACGTCATATGTTTTAGATTGAGACTCACGGCCAAACAAAAACGCCATGACTGATTGATGTCATGACAATTGATATGGAACCACGGGGCTCGAATGATTCACTTCCATAACTGTCACTCATATAAGTCATAATGCTCAAAATACCTTTCGACTTATTTTGACAAATTGAGTATTTAGTGTTAAGTTGTCTATTGTTAAAAATTTTTTAAATAAAATTAACGGGGGGTTGGTTATGAAAAAGGGTACATCAAGTCTTAAAAGGAAGCTCTTATTTATTTTTCTTCCTTTAATGGTCGCCGGGCTGTCAATTTTTCTCATTCTGTCTTATAACATTTCAAAAAGTCAACTAGATGAAGAGATTGAACATAGAATCATGAACTTACAAGATGATGCCATTAGTCAAATTGAAGAACGGTTTGCAAGCCATGAGCAACTCGCCGAATCACTTGCGAGTACCGTAACGACGACAGGGGATTCCGTATCAGAAGATGACTACATATCGATGCTAGAAAACACGATCACGACGAACGCTGATACGTTCGGTTCAGGGATTTGGTTTGAACCATATGCATATGAAGATGACCGCGAATATTTCGGTCCATACGTTTACAAAGACGGTGAAGACCTCGTCTATACCGATGTTTACGAAGAAACGGATTACGATTACCCGAGCTGGGATTGGTATACGCAAGCTGAAGGTTCCGATAGCGCCGTATGGGGTGATCCGTATTACGACGAAGCGAGTGACATCACAATGGTGACAACGACTGTACCTTTTACTGATAGCTCAGGTAGTTTCAATGGAGTCGTCACAGCGGATACCGATTTAACCCAAATCCAGCAAATCATTTCCGATATTCAAATCTATGAATCTGGTTGGGCATTCGGCTTTGACAACAATGGCCAAATCATTGCACACCAAGACGATTCACTAGTCATGAACTCAACGATTGAAGAATCAAATGCATTCGGCGATTATGCTGAGCAAATCACAAGCAATGAGCAAGGCCAGTTCACAACTGACGTGAATGGTACGACGAGCCAAGTCTATTATCGCACAATGCCGACGACCGGCTGGACATTGGGTATTGCCGTACCAGAATCCGAAATTTACGCGTCGTTAAATGAATTGTTATTCCAACAGCTTATCACAGGGGCTATTATTTTAATCGTCCTTGGCGCTGGTATTTATATTTTCAGTGGACGCCTATCCAAACCGATCACGACATTACGCGAGAAAATGGATGACGTCGCACACGGTGATTTAACCGTTGAAGCGCACCACAAATCAAATGATGAGATCGGCTATTTATACGACCACTTTAACAAGATGGTTCAACATATGCGTGAGTTGTTACAAAAAACACATGAATCAGCTGAAGTTATCCGTTCATCATCCGAAAACTTCAGTGCGGTAAGTGAAGAAACGACCGCATCAAACGAAGAAATTCAAGGCACGATGAATGAAATCGCCAAAGGTGCACAACAATCATCAGAAAATCTTGAAACGATGACACAACAGATGAACCAATTAAGCGAACAAATTGATTCGATATCTGACAGCAGTGCGAACATGAACGAATTAGCTGACGAAGCTGTCACCGTCAACAATAAAGGGCTCAATCAAATGGATCAGCTCGCCAATTACTCACAAGAGTCGAAACAACAATTTGACCAAGCTGAAAATGTCGTTCAAGAATTGAATGACCAAATCCAGAAGATTAGCGACTTTATTCATACGATCAATGACATTTCAGAACAGACGAATTTACTTGCCTTAAACGCGTCAATTGAAGCAGCACGCGCAGGCGAAGACGGTAAAGGGTTTGCTGTTGTAGCCGATGAAGTACGTAAGCTTGCTGAACAATCGTCTAACTCAACAGAAGAAATCCGTAAAATTATTGATGGCGTCAAAGACCGCTCGAACGAAGCGATTCGCCAAATGAACGATGCGAAAGCGACAACAGACTCACAAAACGAAGTCGTCGATGAAACGATTCAAGTATTTAACGATATCGGTAAAGCGGTTGAAAACATTACCGAAAGCGTGGAACAAAACGTTAAAGCGATTAGCGACATGAATCAATACAAAGATCGCGTCGTCGGCTCAGTTGAATCAATTTCATCTAATATCCAAGAAACAGCTGCTTCTAACCAAGAAATTAACGCAACAATCGATGAACAAACGAATGCATTACAATCATTAGCTGAATCCGCTGAAGACTTGAATCAGTCCAGCGATCAATTGAATCAGCTCATTAATGAATTTAAGTTAGATCAGAATCATTAGATATAATTTTAAAAAGGATCACCCGCTCTATAAAATGTACCCTATAAAGTAGACACTTTGAAAAAAGTCTGCTTTATAGGGTATTTTTATGTAATAATGAAAAAAATTTAACTAGAAGGTGAGCTCGAATGAGTAAAAAGTTATTTACTGAAGAAGAAGTGAAGACTTTGCGTTCCAATAAATATATCAAAGCTGCTAGCCCAAAAGGGGTTACTTATACAGACGGGTTCAAAAGACTATTTATTATTGAAAATGAAAAAGGAAAATTCCCCCGAGAGATCTTTGAAGAAATAGGTCTTCCAATTGACATTCTAGGGAAAACGAGAATTATGACCTCAGGAAAAAGGTGGCGGTTCCTCTTTTCCACCAGCGAATAAAACAGTGTTTTGACTAGTAGTAATGAATAACGCTAAAGTTATTGTTAATATTATTTTCCTCAAGATAATTCTCCTCCTTTTTGATCTCCATATACTTTTTTAAAATGTCATTTTCCGCTTTTAAGTGATCAATTTGACGATTTTTACGCTCATCTTCTGATTTGAATTCTGGTCCATGACCATATGAATATTGCTTCCCGATTGGCTGATCAAACCTATGAATTTCACTATTGTGATACCATCTCACCTAGGTTTCAATTTGGGATTTATTTTTGACACCGTATTTCTCCATGATTTCTCTCGTCGTCAATTCACCTGATAGTTTAGCTCTAATAACAGCCCATTTCACGTCACTTGAATACACGTTTTTGCCTATGCAAAAACACCTCCGAATAAATACTTCTTTCATTGTACCATTTCGAAGGTGTTTTATATTGTCTCAAATATTTAGGTTAGTCTAATATCTCCCCCCCCTTTTTTTTAAGTAATATATATATTTTCACAAATAATTCAAAAAAATACTAGTAATCTCGTGAAATTTCTTCATGTTTCGCAACCTATTTTTTACATTAGGAACAATTTTTATGCTAACATTCTAACTATAAAATCATAGGAGGGATTATAAGAAATTTAGATTGCTAGTATTAACGTTTCTATTTTTGATGTTAGGGGCTTGGAGTTTAAACGCTGAAGAGCAACAGGACAACCTAAATGAAGAAGAAGTTAATGAACAATTGTCGGAACTTGGATTTACTGGAGAACAAATAGACCAATTGAATCCTACAACTAAGCAACAAATTGCTAACAATGAAGACGCAGAAGAGTTACTTTATTTTGACAGTGCCGCTGTTTCTTTCGATGAAAATGATGGGGACATGTCCACGCAAGCTTTAGTGGACGACATGACCACAAATGTTATGGTTATCTCTCTTGGGCAATATAACGACAGCCCTTATGTCCAAGTCATAGGTGATTATGACTGGAAGAGTATGCCTTTTTGGACACTGAGTGATGCAGTAGCTTTATCTTGGAGTGACGGGTGGAGGGCTATTAACTATGATCACACTTATGAGCACCAATACTGCCAAGGGTGTGGAGAGCCAGGGCCTGAAAACTATTATTGGGATTCAGTAACTCAAAACTATCCTTCTGAGGAGTCAAAACTCAGAGGTGTTGGCTATGTATATGATATAAAAGGTGGCGCTAGAGATGTTCGCGGAACAATCAATGCATATTTAAATGTAAATGATTCAGAAGCTATCCAGAGTGCAAATTGGTCCGAGTTTAAAATGGCTTATGCTCATGACACAAATAATCCGAACGTAGGCATTTCATTCCCTACTCCAGGTGGAGTCGGTGTTTCAGCAGGGATTTCCTTTAGTGGTATAAATGGTTCTAATACAGTTGAAGATACAGGAAGTTATCATAAGGATGACTTGAGCTGGTAAAAGGGGGAAACTGATAATGAGTAAAACTTTGAAATTTATTTCCATTTCCTTTTTATTAATACTAATGGTCCCAATCCAAACCTCAGCAAGTGATGCTAGTATAGAAACAATCCCTTTTGAGGTAAGTATTAGTACTGAAAAAGATGAGTACCAAACCAATGAAAATATTAGGTTTCAAATTAGCATTGCAGGAAGTGGAGATCCCGATTTCGATCTTGTAATTGGAGACTCTAATGGTTTGGATAAAAGTCTTCAACTAAAAGGTCAATGGTACACCACCGTCGTTCAAGACTATAGCGAGACCGGTTCAGTAACAGTTTGGGTTACAGTATATGGATCAGGCGGTTCAGATACTGCTCAAACTACAGTGGAAATTGTAGACGGACCATATACTGATTAGCAATGGATTTTTAAAAAATTATAGCAGAAGAGTTCAAAACTAAACTTTTCTGCTATAATAAAATCATTAGACTACTTACTCTAACAACAAATGAGGTACAAAAGGAGAGGATTAGGAGTGGAAGTTTTAAAAATTATTTTACTTTCCGTGATTACTCTCATTCTATTATATATTGCTTTCATGGTATATGAATTAACAATGATAGTTTAATTAAAATAACTTAAATTTCAGTAGTATTTCACTTTAAAAACAGAATTTAATATTTGGTGAATCTTTTGTATTACTACCCTGCTAATCAATTAGTAAGGTAGTTTTTTTATCTAAAAAACTTTCGTATAAGATAACAATTGCCAGTCGTTTAAAGAATTAAACCAGGAGAATAAATCCTATATGAATTACTATATTTTGAATCGAGGTCAATGGAATATGTGTATATTGCCTTTGGAATGATCCACCTGTGCCTCGAAATTGATCCACCCTTGCCATTATAGATCCAGGACCTTTAACCTCTAATAAATCATTAGTGCACGGTCTTTACAAGGAGAGGTGGTAATGGTAGGCTTCCTTGCCAGGCAAGCTTTTAGCTGCCGTTTCTTGCATAACGCCTTTACCACAGAGGCTCCTTGTCAAGACCTCTATATGTCCATCCACTTATAGGGGTAGGTCTATATTCCTGAAACACTAAGTGGCTCAAAAAAATGGCACAGGTGGATCTACTGCATGGCAATATTCAGAATATGAAAAAGATGACCCCTGTACAATACAGAGATCATCTTCAAAAGGTTGCCTAGTCTTTTTTTTTAATGTCCTTTACATAGGGTACACTTTACTAAGTGGGGCGATCCTTTTTATGTCCGTCGCTCTTTTATTTCAAAAGTTGATCAATTGTTCATCTCAGTCGCTCAATAATCGGTGAAGTCGCCCAATCCCGAACGAAGATGCTCATTTAGTCTACCTACTCGATCAATTCATCCTGAACTCGCCCATTTAACCACCTTACTTACTCTTTTATGAAAAAAGTTGCTCAATAACGAATGGAATACGCATCCAAAAACAGCAACCTATTGGAACTAGCATCCATTTCAGTCTATAATAAAGGAATAATAAGGAGGCAGGCCAATGCGTGAAATCAGACCAATCCAAGAATCAGAATACCGCGATAACGTTATTTTGCACGAACAAGCGTATACAGCTAACGCGGCTACGAAAGAAGAAGACATTGAACGATTAGTCGAACGTGAAAAATCGTTATTCCAAGAAACGAACTCTGTCGTCCCGTACGGTGTATTTGAAGACAACCAATTAATCGGGTCAATGAAGTTATTTGACTTTAACATGAATATATTTGGTTCGTTCTTGCCTACAGGTGGGCTTAGTTCTGTTGCTACCGATTTATTACATAAAAAGGAACGCGTCGCGAAATCATTAGTCGATTATTTCCTTGATCATTACGACAAGCGTGGCTATGCACTCACGACGTTATACGCCTTTCGTCCAGACTTTTATTATCAAATGGGCTTTGGTTATGGAAAGAAGAAGGACGTCTATACCGTTGCACCACATGCGTTTCCTAATTTCAACAACAAACAAGGCATCACGTATTTAACAGCTGATGACAAAGACGAACTCGTCGCTTGTTATAATCAGTTCGCCACGCAACATCATGGTGTGATGACGAAAGAAGCCTTTCAATACAAACGACCGTTTGACCAATTCGATATTAAAATCGTCGGCGTTAAACAAAATGGTGCCGTGACAGGGTATGCGATTTTCTCGTTTAAAAAACGTGAAGTGAATAATTTCTTATCTAGCAACATCACCATACATGAATTCGTCTATACGACCCGTGATGCACTGCAACAATTATCGACGTTTTTCCATACTCAAAAAGACCAAGTCAACCGTATTTCTGTGCCAACGCAAGATGATACGCTTCACCATTTTTTCACCGATGCGCGCGATGGATCAGACAACTTAGTCAATTTCGTCTATCATCAAACGAATACATCTGGCCTCGGGCTCATGTACCGCATCATTAACGTTGAACGGTTTTTCGACCAATTAAAACAGCATAATTTTCATAACGCCAATCACACGGTGACGTTCCAAGTGACGGACTCGATGTACCCGGCTAATGCTGGCGATGTGACCGTTGCCTTCTCAAACGGACATCCGACAGTGATTCGAGGGGCGACAGCTGATACAACGATTTCGATCGACATCGCTGACTTAACGAGCCTTCTCTTGGGTGTGATCCGCTTCAACAAACTCTATTTATACGGCAAAGTCACTATATCCAACGCTGAGCATGTCGATGTGATAGACCAAATATTCTACACACCCGACGCGCCGATTTCGATGACGAATTTTTAAAAAACAAACGGTCCGAACCCTCTCACAATGGAGACGGTTCGAACCGTTTATTCATTAACTCGAGTCATCTGAAGCCTTGTCTGGTTATCGACGTCCACTTGAGGTGGTACTTCCACGACTATCACTGATGTGTTCGTCACACGAGAAGAATCTAAAAAGGTACTCCCTTCACCTTTAAAGTAATCGACAAACAACGATTGGCTTAATGTATTATACTGAACGTCAAGGTGTGGTTCATGTTGAAATTCGATTTCACTATCATGTACATTCGCATTCACCTTGGGAAAATCAACAGGTAACAACTTACCATCGAACTCTAAAACAGATGGCCGGTACCATTGCACGAGCGCCTCACCATCTAATTCGTTGTTTTCTTTCACAAACAGATAACGTGCTGTTTGAATCGCACGATCTAATTCGCTCACCATTAATTGACGATCAACCGGCACAGACCATTCATGTTCCAATGTAAGATCGTCTAAAATATCTAAGTTTTGATTTTCAAACGAATACCGTGGTCCACTCATCGTAACTGGATCAGTCGACGGATCGACTGTCGCCTCAGAAGGTGCGACGACGAAGAAATAAGCCACAGAACCAATCGCTAATACGATGATATACACTGTTAGAAAACGACTACGAAACCACGATCTCGTTTGTAATTTTTCTAAGCTTAACCCGATTGCTAAAGCAACTAACAATACAACGATGATAAGAAGCCACATCATGCCATTCATCGCCTCACCTCCAACTGTCTAATTCCAAATACGACGACGAGACTTATAACACTAACAGTCAGCAACACTTTCAACGCAAACCATGCGATTGTCGTCTCTAACACAATCCATTCAATAAACGGCGCGACAGGCGTTTGATAAAACAAGAGTCCTAACACGACGGCTGGCCCAATCACTTTTAAAAGCGTATGCAGACGCATCAATACAGCTAACGAATAGCTTGTCGTCGCAATGAGTAACACCCACAACCCCGTAAACAACCATAATATTGCAAGGTCAGATAACGACAGGATTGTCTCTACCGAAACGTCATCAAGCACGACATATGCGGTGACGTGCAATGTTAATGTCAGAGCAACAGTGAAAAACGCGGCAACTAGAGCCATCCAAACAATGAACACAAGATTCGACACATGACTCACAAATCGGTTCGTCACAAACATAAATTCCATTTGTCTTTGATCGCGACTCAGCATCCCAAACGGTATCGCTAATGCCCATAACAATGTGAATATGACAATCAGATTGCTATTAATCTCCGTCACTTGATACACCATCACATCGCTCATACCACCCGATGATTGACTACCTGTAATAGAAAATAAAAAGGCGATGAGCTGGATGATCGCTAATGTTGAAAACACTAGACTAAACGCCGCTAGTTTGAAACGAACTTGCTGGACGATCGCTGTTTTGTCACTCATTTCTTTAAAAGACATCGTCAATATCACCCTTCCCTGTTTGGGTTAAATAGACGCACAAATCAGCTGGCGCAACAGGCGCAACCGATAACCCTTGTTCACGTAATCGGTTCAAATCACTCTCACCTGGATGCTCGATAACCCAAAAATGTTGATTAAACCCTAGACTTTCTTGATACAACACATTTTCAAGACCATTCAATTGCTCCTCAGTACCTGAGACCCCAACGGCATAATGCTTCAAGTCATCCATCTCTGTTTGTAACACGAGTTCTCCACGATTAATGAGGACAACATGCTCTAATAGATCTTCTAATTCATTTAATAAATGACTCGACAGCACGATCGTTCTAGGAGTTGCCAAATATGATTTTAATAACGCCCGGTAAAAGTCACGTCTCACACCATAGTCCATACCTGTTGTCGGTTCATCAAATAATGTCACAGGTGTATGAACAGCTAAACCGATGACCGCATTCAACGTCGATGCTTGCCCTTTTGACAAATAGCGAGGCATTTGCCTAATATCTAATCCGAAATGTTGCGCTAATTGCTCCGCTAATGCTTGATCCCAATGAGGATAATTCGTTTGAAAAGCACGGAACACATCAGCAATCCGAAAATCTTGCGGATACATCATTCCATCATGGACGTAAAATAAATTCGCCGCCACATTGAGATGGTCAAATGGTTCCTCACCAAAAACAGTTAACTCACCATCTGTCGTCTTTTCAAAACCCGCAATCATGTTAAGTAATGTCGTTTTGCCAGCACCGTTAGGACCGACTAAACCTGTCATGCTTTTGTCTGGAATATCTAGGGTAAGTGATGATATCGCTGTCTTCTGTCGGTAACGCTTCGTGACATTTTTTAATTGAATATCGCTCATGACGATCCCCCTTCTCGCCTTGCTTGATGAAGTCGTTTGATTAATTCTTCTTGGCTAACATCTAAATATTCGGCTTCACGCACTAAATCATCAATCATCCGTTGTAACGTTTCATCTTTACGTTTTTGGATGATCGTTTCTCGAGCATGCTCTGACACAAATGTTCCTAACCCGCGTTTCTTGTACAGTAAGTCATCATCCAACAACGTTGTGATTCCTTTTCCAGCTGTTGCTGGATTAATATTAAACAGGTCCGCTAGTTGATATTGGGAATACATCTTGTCATGTGCAGCTAAGCGTTGATTAAGAATTTCATTTTCGAGCCATTCTGCAATTTGCACATAGATCGGTGTCATTCGATTATGATCTAACATCGATTCGCCCGCCTTTTATTGATGTCTATTAGTGCATTAGTTATGTAATGTACTAATCACTATGATACATCATCATCTAGTTATGTCAATATTGACCATAAAAAAATCCCGCCTCAAGTTTTATCTTGAGACGGAATTTTTGTAATTAGATCTTAGTCAATCGTATTAACTGACATTATAATCGTCATAATATAACACACGATCTAAGTCGAGTATGACAATGAGTTGATCTTCTTGATTGGCTACACCTGTTATGTATTCTCGATCAACACCTGCTGCCATTTCTGGCGGTGGTTCTATCGTATCTGCATCAATATCAACGACTTCTGTTGCTTTATCGACAATGACGCCTAACGGTTTATCATCGATCGTTAAAATGAGTACACGTGTTTCCTCGTCGTTGTTCGCTTGCCCCATATTGAGTTTCTCTTTCAAATCAATAACCGGTGTAATCGCACCACGGAGTTCAAAGATTCCCTTCATTGATTCTGGCATTTGTGGCATCGTCGTTAGTTCTGGCATTTTCTCGATCGATCTTACCTGTTGAATATTAATCGCAAATCGTTCACGATTAATTTCAAAGATAATATATTTTGTTAGCTCAGCCATAAGTCACCCTCCTTCACTTTACTTAATATGATTAATCTTATTATAACGATTTTTTCGACAAATTAACACACTTTATTACCTATTTCTTTCATCCTATTTCAAACGACAAAAGGTGGTTTTCATATGACGATTTTGATTGATGCCGACGCTTGTCCAGTAACGCAAGAAACAATCCAAGAAGCACAACGACGAGAGATTCCTGTTATTATGATTAAAAGTTTCGCCCATTTTTCTCATGATGACCAAAAGCCTGGTGTAGAAACGATTTATGTCGATTCAGCATCCGAAGCCGCTGATTATAAAATTGTCCAACAAGTTCAGCCTGGTGACCTAGTCGTCACACAAGATTACGGTTTAGCATCGCTCGTCTTAGGAAAGGGCGGGCATGCCATTCACCAAAAAGGCATGGTTTATACCGAGCATAACATCGATCATTTATTACAATCTCGCTATATCAACGCCCTAGCTCGCCAAAGTGGCGAACGGACAAAAGGGCCAAAAGCTTTCTCGCGCGAAGACCGCGAACAGTTCACGCAAAGTTTACAACAACTCTTGGACCGATTAGATAATCGACTGTAATGATGATTCCAGTTGCTGATAACGATAAAACCACGGTTTAGCGCTTTCGATTTGATGAGCTAATTGAAATAACAGTGCATCGTGACCTAATCCTGCTTGAAACTGTATGCCGATTGGTAGTTGATCATTCGACCAATAAATCGGAACACTCATAGCGGGTTGTCCACTCGCGTTTGCTAGTTGCGTAAAGCTACAATGTTTCATCATGATCGTTGTCATATCAGCAATCGATTGTGGATTTAGCTCGCCTGTTTTAAATGTTTTTTGATTGAAAACCGGGGTTACGATGACATCAAAGGTATCGTGCAACTGCATCATCTGTTGTGATATCACTTGCATGCGTACGCGTGACGATTCATACGTGAAAGCATCCATCTGTTGGCCCGCTTCATATATTTCATGCGTTAATGGTTCGAGCGTTTTCTCTGATGGCGTTTTGCCGACCATCGCTCCGACATGATCTATAGCGACAGCGCCTGAAGCAATCCAAACGTTCATAAACTGTTCGGTGAAATCGGCGAAATCTAGAGGTGGGTCAATCATATGTACATGATGACCTAAGTCGGTTAGAAGCTTAACCGCCTCATTAAAAGCCTCGCGCGTGTCAGTATCGACTGGTACTTGACCACCCCAATCAAGTGATACACCAATTGTTAAAGGCTTGTGATACTGATCCAATTGTTGTAAAAAGGACTGCTCTATAGGTAAAGTTGGATAAACATCCGCCTGAGTTCCGCCTTGAATAACGTCCAATAAGGCTGCGCTGTCACGAACAGAACGCGTCAATGCATGATTAACCGAAATTTGGTTAATATATGGCGACATGGCTGTGCGACCACGCGATGGTTTAAAGCCAAATAATCCGTTCATCGACGCAGGCATTCGGATTGAGCCCCCGCCATCACTGGCATGCGCAAATGGCACCATGCCTGAAGCAACGGCAGCAGCAGCTCCACCACTTGAGCCACTCGGTGAACGAGTTAAGTCCCAAGGGTTGTATGTCGCACCGAATAATTGAGGCTCTGTTACTGGCGTAAACCCGAATTCGGGCGTGTTCGTTTTACCGAGAATATGTAGGCCTGCCTTGCGATATCGTTTCACGAACAAGTCATCTTCAGGTGCAGTAAAACCGTCTAACAAAGCCGAGCCGTTCGTCAACGGGTGACCTTTCACAGGATTTAAGTCTTTAATTAAAAATGGCAAGCCTGATAAGGGTCCATCGACAGCTGATTCCGTTTCATCTATCGCTTCAGGTATTGTATGGACAACCGCGTTCAACGTCGGATTAAGTTTTTTCATTCGTTCAGCAAAGTATTGCCGGACTTCGCAGGGTGTAACCTCGCGTTGATCGATTAATTGTTTTAGGCCAACGCCATCGTATTGCGTTAAATCGTGTTTCATGTTATCCCTCCACACGGCGACATTTCATCACGTTTTCGTCACCTTTTTTCCGAAAAATGTTCACAGAAACATAAACTAAGCACGTTAAACTCATGATACATTATAAATAGATATCAGTCATAGTAGAAAAGGAGTCTAATCAATGAAAAGATGTATAATCAGTGCTATAGCTATTATATTACTCGTATTATCAGCTTGCGGTTCAGATGATAATGCTGAGAACAACGATGAGTCAGCTGAGGCTGATGCGTTAACACCGTTAAAAGTAGAGATCTTAACAGAACAAGAGGTCGAAGCTGGTGAGGTCACACTATCAGCCCATGTTACGCACGGAAACAATAATGTAAACGAAGCTGATGAAGTTGAATTCGAAGTATGGCAAGAAGGATCAAAAGAGCAAAGTGAGATGATTACAGGGTCGTTTACCGAAGAAGGTGTTTATGAAGCGTCGTATACCTTTGAAGACGACGGCATTTACTATATGATTGCTCACGTGACCGCATTGGATCAACATACCATGCCACAACAGCCGATCGCGGTTGGTAATGCCGATCTAAGCGAAGCGTCTAATTCGAATACGGAAGATGGTCATAACGATCACTAAGCAAAAAAAGGCGAACCACCTATCACGTGGTCGCCTCTTTTATTATTGCATCCCTGGATTTTGTTGAGATGCGTTCATTTGTTGATTCGGTTGTTGTGCTGATTGTGAAGCCTGCGCTTGCGCTTGACCATTCGCTTGCTGAGCTTTCGGAATCGATATGTTTGATAACGCATCGCCCGCTTCATTTCGGTAAATATTTTGTTGTGCAAGGTCACCGATCGACAACATACCAACCGTTTGACCATTTTCAGTAACTGGAAGACGACGGATTTGATTTTGTGCCATTAACTGCGCCGCTTCATGGACATCCATGCTAGCATCAGCGGACACAATTTGGTCGCTCATACATTGGCCAATCGGGCAGTTACTTTGTTGATTTTGCGCCGTTGCTCGCAATGTGATATCGCGGTCTGTAATAATACCGCGTAACTGGCCGTTTTCGACAACGGGAATGGCTCCGATATCATGTTGCTCCATCAATGCCGCCGCTTCTTGTACGGATTGTTGCGACGTTACCGATACAATGTTAGAACTCATTAAATTTTTGATCGCATTTTCCATGATTTCATCACTCCTTCTAACGTTTATCATGCGTTAGACAGAGCGAATTATACATAGATATTATCCTGTTAAATCACGCCGTCTATATAATATAACGGCTATACTCGTGACGACAATCGCAACGGATATTAAACTGATGACCTCAACTAGTGTAAATGTTTCGACCGGTAAACGCGGCACCCATTCAAACGGCGATATATGGTTCATCCATTCAGGGAATTCTAACGCACCACCTAAATACACAACGACAAACGCATAACCGAGATACACCCACGTCATCCATTGCCATTTCCCTAAACCGACACACAACGCCGCTAAACTTAACATCACCCAAATAGCAGGTAAGTAAGCAATTAATGTTTCAAAAACCGCGCTAAACTGTAACCCATCGACAGACATCTGACCTAAAATTCCCATACCAATTCCTGCAGCACTGACGACGATAATACTAAAAATGACAGCGACCGCGACATGAGTGATCATCAGTTTTTGTTTAGATGTCGCCGTTGCGATAACAGGCTCTAGACGATCTAACTTCTCTTCTTTCGTCAGACGATACATCGATAACACGACTGGCACCGTCGCAAAAATCGTAATAATAACCGCTAGCATCGACACAAATTCCTCGATCAGCGCCTGACCCGATAGTTGTTCAATATTGAGCATCTCTTTCATGAGTTCAATTTCCGCGACATACGTTCCGGTTTCACCGAGGACAGAGCCATACGTTGCACCGAAAATAAATAACCCAACAGCCCAAGCGATCATCGACACACGCTGCATCGTCACGGTAAAACCAAACGATGTCTGTAACCACCTAGATGCTTGCATAGGGCCTTGTCGCGCTGGCAGTAACCCTGCACCGATATCACGACGCGCATTTAACCATAACGCAATAAAGGTCAAAACAAAGGCTAACAATAAGACTAACCCAATCGGCCACCAACGATTATCGACCATGACTCGTGTTTCCAAAATCCATCCAAGTGGCGACCACCACGACAAGTCATCGTACGATACATCACCTAAACCACGAATCGCATAAGCTGAAATTAACACGAAAAAGGCGAGCCCCACTGTTCCCCGAGATGATTCAGCTAATTGGGCACAAAGCGCCGTTACAGCTGCAAAAAATAACCCGATTGCACTTAAACCGACGCCGTATAAAAACGCACCTTCAGCCGAAATTGACTCAAACTGTAACAACGATAACCCACTACCAATTGCGACTGCTAAGACGACAAACGTCAGCACATGATGCACGACAGTCGCCATGATCGGCGCTAATCGACCAGTCGGTAATGATCGAATTAATTCCATACGCCCGAGCGACTCTTCTTCACGCGTGTGTTTCGTCACCGTCAAAATACTGAAAATCGCGGTCGCTACAGCCGTAAATAAAAACATCTGATGCGCCATAATCGCGCCAATATCATATTGATCGACGCCATACGCTGGACCTAGCAACATCGTGATCGCTGGATTTAATACAGAATGAGCTAACCGTTGGCGATCACCTTCTGACGGGTACAAACCTTCAAACAGAAGCGCCGTTAAAACGGTGACCGCGACTAGTGAGACGAGCCAAATCGCAATACGCCAGCGATCCTGTTTTAATTGCCACATAAACACCGGCCAAACATGATTAAACCATGCACGCATTAACCGTCACCTCTATCCACTTCATAATGTCGCATGAATAAATCTTCTAATGTTGGCGGCGCACTTTCGATCTTCGTCACACCTGCTTGACCGATTGCTTGCATGACGTCACTCAACACGTCACGATCGACTTGAAATTGATAACCCCAGTCTGTTTCCGTCCATTCATAAATCCCGTCAGATTGAGGCAAAACAAGCGGGGCATCGGTTTCTACATACAAATGCGTACGCGTTAAATGGCGCAAGTCACTCATCGTCCCTGATTCAATCACGGCCCCATCGCGAATAATCGCAATCCGGTCACATAATTTCTCTACCTCTGATAAAATATGACTCGATAATAAGACACTTTTCCCTTCCGCTCGCTTCTCTAACACTAATTCTTGAAACATGCGCTCCATTAGCGGGTCTAAGCCAGAAGTCGGTTCATCTAAAATATACAAATCACAATCAGCCGAAAACGCTGCCACAAGCGCGACCTTTTGCCGATTCCCTTTCGAATACGTCCGACTTTTTTTCGTCGGGTCTAATTGAAATCGGTCCATTAATCGTTGCTTACGGTCCTGATCGACTGTTTGACCTCTCAACCGTATTAAATAATCAATCACTTGCCCGCCGGTTAAATTCGGCCACAAGTTCACATCACCTGGTACGTAAGCAATTCGTTTATGAATATCGACAGCGTCACGCCACACGTCTTGACCGAAAATCTTCGCCTCACCACCAGATGCTTTTAAAATACCTAATAAAATTCGAATCGTTGTGGATTTACCCGCTCCATTCGGCCCAATAAACCCGACAATCTCGCCTTCTCCCACATCTAAATCGACACCTGTTAAAACGTCGACATTCCCAAAGCGTTTCGTTAAATGACTCGTCTGAAGTACTGTCATCACAGTCTCCCCCCCTTTTACTGATAAAAAGCCGTTTTAAGTGTATTTAAATACGTTTCAAACTCTGTCGTTAAGGTAGCAAAATCGAGCGATGCAATCGACTCACCTTTAATTCGCTCTAACAATTGTTGTTGATACCCTTCAATCGACCAACGAATAAGCTCCATTGCTTTGTCGTGATCTAAATCATCACGAAACATCGTCAAGTCAACATTGTTATACAACGCTGCATAATTTCGTTCCTGCATCGTGTCGATTTGAGCCTTCGCGCCTTCTGGCAAAGGTTCTTCATGAATTAACATTTGTGCAAAAAAATAAAACATATAAGGCTGTTCATGTTGGACTTCTAACTTTAGAAGCGCTACTTGCCGCATCCGTTCGATAAAATCGGGTTCCGTAAAATCAATATGGGCTAAAAAATCATCTTGTATGACACCGATACAGTACTCGATGAGCGAATCAAACAAATCTTGTTTATTATGAAAATAATAAAACAATGTTCCTTTTCCTATGCCTGCTGTTTTAACGATATGATTGGTGGACGCTTTGTCGAACCCTTTCTCGGTGAATTCTTGAAGCGCTGCATTAATAATAGCCATTCGTTTGTTGCCATCTAACTGATCTAAAACTTTCAACAACCATCACCTCACTTATGTTTCGACCACTTTGGTCACATTATAATTCAACTGACCACTTCGGTCAACTTGTCTTTTAGTTAACATACTTATAAATTTCCATAACGTTATAGGATATTGTTTCAATTTTTTCAGAAAGGGAAATTATGGTGGTAACAGGGAGGTAATGACATGACATATCGTCACGCATTATTTTTATTCAATGGCAATAAAGATGGAGCAGAACGTGAAGCGATGCTAAGACAAATCATGCCGGCATTATCGGCGCACGTTAAAGAGATTAGCCTCATCCAAACGTTGGCTGAAGATGAACTGAAAGAACAGTGCCGCCAAGTCCACCATTATGATCTGCTCATTTTGTACGGGGGCGACGGGACTTTACATACAGCGGTGAATGAGTTAGCGGAAACAGACAATGTGCCACCGATATTATTATTACCTGGCGGGACGTGTAATGATTTTTCGAGAACGCTTGGCTTGCCTCAAAACCTTAAAAAATTCGGTGCTCTATTAGACAACCATACAATTCAAGACTTTGATATTGTCAAGATTAATGACCACTACTATACGAATTTCGCTGGTATGGGACTCATCACAGATGCGTCTGAAGGCATTGATGAAGAGCTAAAAGAATCGTTTGGCACGTTAAGTTATTTTATAAGTGCAATTCAGTCTTTCCAAGAAGGTGACACGAAACGGTTTTATGTGACATCTGAAGATGGAGACTATGAAATCGATGCAGCGATGTTGCTCGTGATGAACGGGTATTTTATCGGGACTCACCATTTTCCAATAGATGATATCTCAGTCAACGACAGCTTGTTAGATGTCATCGTCGTGGAAGAATCAAATATGAATACGATTAAAGAATGGCTATCCTTGAAAAATGTGTTTAGCCGTTCAAAACAAATCGAGCAAATTCGCCATTTCCAAACGAGGGCGATTAATGTCCAATCTGATCAATCATTAGAAGTCGATACCGATGGGGAAACGTACATCACGACGCCTGCTCGCATATCTGTTGGCGAGACAAAGCTACGCTTTATTGTGCAAAAAGACTAATATTAGACATTCGATTCAATATTTGTTAAACTAATGGTGGACATATTATCAAGAGTGGGTAAGAGAACTGGCTCTAAGACCCCACGGCAACCTGACAAACGTTAAGGTGCCCCTACCAGCAGGTGACTATCACCTGGGTGATGAGTGATATTGAGCGGTAAGTGAAGCCTGTCATTCGATCACCGAGTGACAGGCTTTTTTTATGTCTAATTCGATGAAAGGAGGTTCGAACGTGACGCTCATCCCAATCAATCGCTTGATAATTTGTCGTCATTCACGATAAAAAGGAGCGATGTTTAAATGAGTTTTGCGAAATCGATGTATATGAAGCATGCTGATGCGAGCCAAGTGGTGTCCGTTGCGGCACGAGTCCTTCAAGAGCGACTGAATGAAGAATATTACAATTGGGCTATCACGCATCGTCGTGTTGAAGCTGAACGTGACGATGTACTAGATGAAATAGGTGAACACGAAACAAAACCCTATTATTTATTCACATTATCCAAAAACGCGAAAGAACAACTAACCTTTACCATTACCGAAGATGCTGTTTTGAAGTTAAAAGAACTCGGACCAGACGCTTTCGAACATTATTTACGCTATGAAGCGATCGTAGCCGGCCTTCCCCACAACGAACGTGACCCTGATGCTCATAAAGCAGAATGGGAGAAATAAAGGCATGCACCTCACCCGCGCTAACTATTTTAGCGCGGGTATATTTATAGCACCTCTTCAGTTTTGAGATAACTCCTTATATTTATTTCATAAATGAGCGACCTTTTGAAATAACTAAGCGGAATTATTTAATAACTTAAGCTGGATAAAAAATCATGCAATAAATTTACGACTTTCAACACTTTGTGCAGTCAAAATATGTTATGATTAGGTTGTAATTATTTAGGAGAGGGGAATACAAGTATGAAAAGACTTCTAGTCACTGCTGTTATTGCACTCGTTGTCTTATTAGCAGCATGTGGAGAAAGTCGCAGCGATAAGGAAGTGGTGGTCGACGCATTCGATGGCCTTATGAACGCCGAAAGCTACCAGTCGTCATCTAGTTTAGATTTTGAATTAAACGGTGACATGAACGACCCGATGTTTAATCAATTAACGAGCGTGATTAACGATTTAGAATTACAAGTGGATCAAACATATGATTCGAATCAACAATTACAAGAAGCTGTATTAGACGTCAGCGGTTCAATGCCACCGTTTACGTTAGACTTTAAACTTCCATTCTTGCAAGATCTTGAAAACCAAACGATGTATATGAAAACCGACAGTTTAACAGAGAGCCTGGGCATGATGTTCCCAGTCCCTGAAGAAGCTAAAGGTAAATTAATCAAAATGGACTTACAAGAGATGCAAAACGTCGAAGGTCAAGATATGCCGGAAATCGATGAAGAAGAATTACAACAGCGTGCCCAAACGATTATGAATGATTTTCTAGAACAAAAAGACGGTTCTGAATTCACACAAGAAGACGGCCGCTATACTGTATCATTCACTCAAGAGGACTTCCGCTACCTAATGGAAGCCTTTATGGAAGAGTTCGATGAAATGTTCAATGAAGAAGACATGGCAACGATGGACCAAGACTTTGACACGATGATGGAAGAAATGTCAGAAGTCTTAACCGTGGAACAGTTTGATATGTCGATGGTCATTGAAGACGATCAAATTCAAGAAGACCAATTTGAAGCTGATCTATTATTCGAAGACCCTGAGTCGGACGATTCAATGCAATTTTATATGTCAATGGAATCCACCTACAGCAACATGAATGGTGATGTAGAGTTTTCGATTGACCCTGAAAACGAAGAGATCATTACATTTGAAGAATTGAACCAAATGATGAATGACGCCATGATGCAAGATATGGGTATGTAAACCTTAATCATCTCCACACCTTTTAAAAGGCGTGGAGATGTTTTATTTTTGTGACCATACCACCCATAACATAACAGACACTAGCATAATGCCAATATGATGCACGAACGGTTCGATCACAAGGCCGCTTGCCATCACAACAGCTGCGAGTGATAAACCAATCCCTCTACGGTGACCATCCTTAAATAAAGCAACGCCTAATAACAGTAAGCCTACCGGAAAACCTAATGACAAAGCACCCACCGGCCATAAACTAACATGGTTATATATCACGTCTTGCCCGACTTCCCCTGCTAAATCTAATAACGACACAAACTGACTCATCATTAAAAACGGAATAGCAACAACGATGGCTACTAAACTTACCTTCACCATAGTTCGCTTTTCAACTCTTAACCACTCCATAAACCCAATTTGAAGTAAACTCAAACCGAACAAAAGCGAGTAAACGAGCCATACGGATTCAGATCCTGTCCTCCCCACTTCTCCAAATCCTATAATCGCCGGTATAACAAAAAACAAAACACCTATCCGTCCTATTATTTTCACCTATATCATCCTTTTTTGCGTATAAGTTGACCTCACCTTTCAATACTAACACTAAGTCCGTTTAAAGAAGGTGACATCATGGATGCTTCCAAAAAACCTGTTTCCAAACATTTTAAACACAATGTCCAATACTTATTAGATGAGCTTCGCGTCGATCAAAATTTCGATGTCATTCATCACCAACTCGTCTATGGTGACCACAAAATTGCATTATTTTATGTCGACGGTTTTGCGAATACTTATTCACTCGTGGAAACGTTAAAAAGCTTAAAACATTTAGAACCCGATAGCCTCAAACGCCACCCTATCAAAACGTTAACGCAATCAATCATACCACACCAAGAAGTAGAAACATCCAATGATTTAGAGGGTATCATCACACAAATCTTATCTGGGCAATCGGCGTTTATCATTGAAGAGTGCGATGAAGCGATCTTAGTCGATACCCGCGAGTATACAATTCGCTCGCCGCAAGAACCTGATTTAGAGCGCGTTGTGCGCGGGCCGCGGGACGGTTTTGTCGAAACCATCATATTTAACGCTGGCTTAATTCGGCGTCACATCCGTGACCGCTCACTCAATATGGAATATTTACAAGTTGGCACACGATCGAAAAAAGATATTGCGATTACTTATATTGATAGTATAGCGGATCAATCAAGCGTTGACCGTCTAAAACAATCGATTGAGGCGATTGATGTAGACGGTTTGCCAATGGGAGAAAAAACGCTTGAAGAATATCTATTCGGCAAACGACTTAGTCCCTATCCGTTAGTGCGCTACACAGAGCGAGGGGATACCGCGGCTGTTCATTTACTAGAATGCCACGTCTTAATCATTGTTGATGGCTCACCGAGTGTCATGATCTGTCCGACGACATTTTGGCACCATTTACAACACGCCGAAGAATACCGCCAAGCGCCGGTAGTCGGCATGTTTTTGCGTTGGATTCGCTTCGCAGCAATCGTTATTGCTTTATTTTTACTGCCAAGTTGGTATTTGCTCGCCACGAGCCCTGACTTAGGAACCGAGACATTCCACTTCATCGGTATAGAGCAACCTGGAGAAATCCCGATATTCGTCCAGTTTTTAATCGCCGAAGTGGGTGTAGAAGTGTTGCGAATGGCCGCGATCCATACACCGAGCGCATTAGCGACTGCCCTCGGTCTAGTGTCAGCTATTTTAATCGGTGAAATTGCCGTTGAAGTAGGATTGTTTACGCACGAAGTCATTTTGTACATTGCAGCCGCTGTCATTGGTAGTTACGCCACGCCTAGTTACGAAATCAGTTTAGCGAATCGGATCTTCCGCCTTTTATTCTTAACCGCAGCCGCTGCTTTTGGGATAGAAGGCTTAATGATCGCTATAACTCTTTGGATTCTGTTATTAGCGAAAACAACGACGCTGCACGTCCCTTATTTATGGCCATTCATCCCGTTTAATAGCCATGCCTTTTTGTTAACATTATTTCGTTCACCGATTCCGTATAACGATTTACGACCAAGTATTTTGCACACAACGGACGCCACACGACAGCGACCGAAACGAAAAATTCTTTAATCCGCTTCATTCAGTCTTAAACACGGATATTAGCCCGCTTCAATGCATAGGTATACAACGATACTAAAAAAAAGGATGTGACTCATATTGTTTTATCACATCAAAGAATTACAATTTGAAGCGAAACCAGAAAGGCCTGACCCACTCTTTGCTAGACGTTTACAAGAAATCTTAGGCGGGCAATACGGCGAAATTTCGGTTGCGATGCAATACTTATTTCAAGGGTTTAACTTACGTATGGAAGGCAAGTATAAAGATTTACTCTACGATGTCGGAACCGAAGAACTGGCACATGTCGAGATGTTAGCGACGATGATTGCACGACTACTAGATGATGCACCTGCAGGAACGCTGGAAGAAGCTGCGGAAGACCCAGCCATGGCGGCGATTATTGGTGGTATGAATCCGCAGCACGCCATCGTCTCCGGACTCGGCGCGATGCCACAAGACAGTAACGGCAACAGCTGGACAGCAGATTACATCGGGGCGAGTGGTAATCTCATAGCTGATTTCCGTGCCAACGTTATGGCGGAATCACAAGGACGTCTCCAAGCTACTCGACTTTACGAAATGACGAACGACCGCGGGGTAAAAGACATGTTGTCATTCTTAATCGCTCGTGATCGAATGCACCAAAACATGTGGCTCGCTGCTTTACAAGAACTTGAAGAACGAGAAGGCGTCGTCGTCCCGTCTACCTTCCCGTCTAACCAAGAATTAAAATCAGTCGCCTATGATTTTTATAATTTATCACGTGGTGGAGCTAGTGCAGAAGGGCGGTGGGCGAGCGGCCCAAGTATGGACGGTTGTGCTTACTTTCATTACGTTCCGAACCCACCTGCATATGGCAACGTCCCTGCACTAGAACCAGCACCCCCTTATACGTTTAATACGAATTTCCACATTCCACCGCAACCGTGTTAAGATGAGCAAAACTTTTGCAGATCGCAATAAGGCCGTGTTATAAATGCAAATGCAACAATAAAAGGAGGTATCATTATGGCAAAGCAAGTATTAATGGTCTTAACAAACCATACGACTATTACAGACGATCATAAAACAGGATTATGGCTAGAGGAATTCGCGGTACCTTACCTAGAGTTTTTAGCAAATGGATATGATGTAAAAGTTACAAGCATTCAAGGTGGCGAAGTTCCACTTGATCCAAATAGCATTGAAGACCGCCCTGAATGGAAAGCAGCCGAAACGGCATTGAAAGATACAGCACAACTATCAAAAGAAGACGCAGGGGCATTTGATGCGATCTTTTTACCAGGCGGACACGGTACGATGTTCGACTTCCCAGAAAATGAAACATTACAATACGTCTTACAACAGTTCGCCGAAAAAGACAAAGTTATCGGCTCGGTATGCCACGGTCCAGCTGGTTTAGTCAATGCGACGTATGAAGACGGCACACCAATTGTAAAAGGCAAAAACGTGACAGCCTTTACCGATTCAGAAGAAAAAGAAATGCAATTAGATGCCCATATGCCATTCATGCTCGAATCGAAACTGCGCGAAAAAGGCGCGAACTTCGAACATGGTGACAATTGGAGCGATTATTCCGTTCGCGACAATAACATCATCACCGGGCAAAACCCACAATCCAGTGGATCAACGGCTGAACGCGTCATTCGAGCAATCGAAGCCCAAACCGTATAATAAGCAACCAAAAGGCTACTCCTTATTTTTAAGGTGTAGCCTTTAAGTTTTTCTAACGCTGTAGTATGATAAATTTAGTAAACTAGGCGATCAGACAAGGAGTTTAAACTATGAATTGGTGGTTTTGGGAATACATACACTTATACAACCATTGGTATGATTTGATAATTGCCATCGCGATTTTTTTCGCCTTTTTAGTGGTCAGGAAATTATTCGCGAAATATATATTCAAATTCATCTTAGCCATTACGCATAAAACAAAATCTGAATTACTGAATTACGTCGTTAAATCGTACGAAAACCCTGTCGGTTGGCTGTTTGTCATCGTAGGGGTTTATATCGCTGTCGATTATGTATCGTTTCTTGAACAAGATAATGAACTGTTTCTCCATTTCATTCGGTCATCTATTATTATCGTCATCACATGGGGACTGTATAATTTAGCGTCTAGTTCGTCATTACTTCTCATGAAAGTAAATGACAAAATCAACTTAGAAATCGACCAAATCTTAATTCCGTTCTTATCAAAAGCGATTCGATTTATCGTCATTGCGATCAGCTTAAGTATTATCGCCCAAGAATTCGATTATGATGTTGGCGGTTTTGTTGCTGGCCTTGGCCTCGGCGGACTTGCCTTCGCTTTAGCTGCTCAAGAAGTGATCAAAAACTTATTCGGCGGTGTGGTGATCATTACCGAAAAACCATTTACAATGGGCGATTGGATTGAGAGCCCTAGTGTGGAAGGCATTGTCGAGGATATCACATTCCGCAGTACACTCGTGCGAACGTTCGCCGAATCCGTTGTCACGATTCCGAACGCCACGCTATCCAATGAACCGATTACAAACTGGAGTGAGATGGGCAAACGGCGTATTTATTTTAATTTAGGCATTGAATATAGTACACCTAAAGATAAATTAGAGACTGTCATAGACCGTTTACGCGAGTTATTAGAGAACCATGATGACATTCACCCTGAAACGATCGTCGTCCGCTTCACAGAATACAATAGTAGTAGCTTAGATATTATGCTTTATTTCTTTACGAAGACGACGGCTTGGGAAGAATACGTTAAAGTGAAGGAAGATATTAATCTTCAAATCATGGCGATTTTAGAAGAAGAACAAGTATCTGTCGCGTTCCCAACACGAACGTTGTATTTAGATGCAGACGACGATTCGATTGAACGAATGAGTAAACCATTTAAGCGAGATGAGTAAAGCCGAGGTAGGGTGTCCTACCTCGGCTTTTATATCGTCGATGATTTTGTTTTCTTCGGAAAGACACGCTTCGCCCATTTTGGTGCGTTTTGGAATAAGACAACACCGATTAACGCTGATATTAATATAAACACGCTGCTGAATGCGCGAATGTCTTGTGACGCTAACGCCGCAATGATGATTGAGAATTCACCGCGTTGCGTTAACGACAAACCAGCACGGAGCGATACCCGCTTCGACATACCATACGATTGACCGCCCCAGTAACCGACAGCCACTTTCGCGATAATCGACCAAACTAACAATGTCAATAGAAGCGGCACCATAGGAATTCCTTCTGTTAATTCAATGCTCGTACCGAAATAAACGAAAAACAACGGCAACAATAAATCACGAAAATGAATGACCAACCGTTCCAAATCGTCATTTCGTTTCAACTCAGCTAACACGATACCAGCTAAAAACGCACCTAACACTTCAGACAAATCAAGATACAAAGCTAAACCGCCGTATGTTAACGCAAGACCAATCACGAATAACACGAAAAAATCCTCGTCAATATAACGGTCAACAAACGAGCGAAAACGGGGCATCACCCATAGTGCGAGCACAATTGCACCTGCCATTAACAACAAGACTTGAAACACAATTAAGCTAATGGATCCGGCTGTGATCGCAGACCCTGCTGTTAACCCAACTAAAATCGCCACTAATACAGGCGCGACAATATCTTCAAAAATTAATAAACCTAACATAAATTCCGATTCTTTATTCGCCATACGTTTATTGCTTTCTAACAATTTAGCTGTAATAGACGAACTTGTCGCGTAAGCTACCCCTCCAATTAAGAGAGCTGCAATCCAGTCGACGCCAAAACTAAGCGCAATGCCCATAGAAATACCGAAGCTTAATACGAGATCTAATACGCCTGCTTTCAATACTTTTTTCGCAACAGCCGTTAACTGCTTTAACGGAAACTCCATACCGAGCATAAAGAAAAGCAAAATGATACCGACTTCACCGGCAAACGCTAAGATATGAGAATCACTGATCAAACTACCAATGACTAAACCGACGAACAGAAAGGCAATCACATTCGGCACACGTAATTTTAATGATAAAAATCCGACGAAAAAAAGGAGTAGTAATAATAACCCAGCCGACAACATTTCGGGAAGGTCCATGCGTTACGACTCCTTACAAATGTTTTCGAACTGTTCGACCGCTTTCTTGCGTCCTAACACCATTAACGTGTCACCATCTGCAATCATGACATCATCTGACGGCTTAGATAACAGATCATCTTCACGGAAAATCGCCACAATCGAAACTTCTTCTTCAGCCATTTGTTGCGCTTCCCCAACTGAGCGTTCGATCATACACGAATGATCTTTGATCTCCACCCAATTGACTAACGCTTTTTTGCGCACCAAGCTCATATGGTCATAAGAATCATCATCAGGTTCATCTTCTCGACTGCCTAACAGTTTGATCGCAAGTTCCTTCGTTTCTTCAGACGTTAACGTCGTTGAAAATAATGGTTCATCATCGTCATCATCTTCTAAATAATAAAATTCACGCTTTCCATTGTGATGCAAAATCATTACAGTATAAATGCCTTCGCTATTTTTAAAGGTGATTTTCTTTCCGACACCTGGCAATTCTGTTTCGTTAAAGTGCATGTCGGGCCTCCTCTTTATTCATATTAACTACATTATATTAATAATTCGTGTGATTGGCTAATATCTTATCGCATTTTGTTCATACTAATGATGTCATTTGAAAGGAGGACGTAAAATTGAGACACGGTAGATCGAAACCAAAACGCCCGAACTGTCGGCACACGTGGTCCTATAGTCTTCGAAAACTACGATTTCCTTGAGAAAATCAGTCACTTTGACCGAGAAAAAATCCCCGAACGCATCGTTCATGCGCGCGGAGCTGGGGCACACGGTATTTTTGAATCATACGGCGACATAGACGGTGAGCCCATTTCGAATTACACACGAGCGAAAGTATTCGAAAAAGGCAAGAAAACCCCTGTTTTTATCCGCTTCTCCATAGTTAATCATGGCAAACATTCACCCGAAATATTGCGTGATCCACGCGGTTTTGCGGTGAAGTTTTATACAGAAGACGGCAATTGGAACCTTGTCGGAAATAACTTAAAGATCTTTTTCATTCGTGATCCGATTAAGTTCCCAGATTTCGTGCACGCCTTTCAATTAGACCCTGTGACGAACATTCAAGACCCTGAACGAATTTTCGATTTTGTTTGTCAGTCGCCAGAAGCAACCCATATGATTACATTTTTATTTTCACCTTGGGGAATTCCGGCCAATTACCGCCATATGCAAGGATCGGGCGTACACGCATACAGATGGGTTAACAAAGAAGGTAAGGCTGTTTTAGTGAAGTATCACTGGGAACCTGTCCAAGGCATCAAAAACTTAACACAAGAAGAAGCGAATCGTATTCAAGGCGAGAAT
Organism: Alkalibacillus flavidus; assembly: GCF_040545925.1. NCBI lineage: Bacteria > Bacillati > Bacillota > Bacilli > Caryophanales > Bacillaceae > Alkalibacillus > Alkalibacillus flavidus. The sequence goes on along the minus strand of NZ_JBEPMX010000012.1, from coordinate 4,965 downwards.
TTTAATCACGCTACCGAAGATTTGTATAACGCGATCGAAGACGGGGATTATCCTGAATGGGAGCTGTATGTGCAAATCATGGAAGAAGGCAAACACCCTGCTGAGCTTGATTTCGACCCGCTTGACCCGACAAAACTGTGGTACAAAGATCAATATCCATGGCATAAAGTCGGTAAAATGACACTTAATGAGAACCCGAAAAACTTCCACGCCGAAGTGGAACAAGCAGCATTCGGCACAGGCGTGTTAGTCGATGGACTCGATTTTTCGGATGATAAACTTTTGCAGGGTCGCACCTATTCCTACTCCGATACACAACGCTACCGCGTCGGCCCGAATTACTTACAACTACCGATTAACAGTCCGATCAAAGGCATTCGCACTAATCAAAACGGCGGGTTAATGGACTACCGAATCGATTACGGCGACGACAAAAGCCCACACATAAATTATGAACCGTCGATTCTCGGAGGCTATCAAGAAGACCGCAACCCCGGCAAAGAACACGAACCTTATGCACAAGGTCATATCGTACGCGGCCCGATCGAACGACAAAATAACTTCGGCCAAGCAGGCGAAACATACCGACGTTTAAACGAATGGGAGCAGCGCGAACTTATCAACAACCTAGTAGGCGCCATATCTCAATGCCACGAAGACATTCAAAATCAAATAATCGAAAACCTTACCAAAGCTGATGAAGAATACGGCAAACGCGTCGCGCAAGGTTTGAACAACCAAACATCAGAACCTGATTCCATGCTAAATTCAGACGGTATTGGACATCCTTCAGATCCTTATTAACACACAAAAACTTCTCTTACCGACAGTGGTATGAGAAGTTTTTGTGTTTTTTGTTATTTACAAAGCATTACTTGAAAAAACGACCTTATTACCAAGCTCTAAAGCCTAAAATTATGACTTCCACTCTTATCATCTGACATATAACAAGATCATTCAAATGTTGCTCCATTTCTTTCATAAGCTAATTTTAATAACTCTAGTTGACTGTTAACGGATCGGTTCGTTAAAGAAGTGTAATTCCCATACCGGTCAAGCACCCTTGCCTTCTTATCATCCATAAGTTGAAGATCTAATACATCCCAAATAGCTTGCTGAACCGAATTTTCATAAATCGGCACCATAAGTTCGATTCTTCGTTTCACATTTCGAGTCATGAGATCAGCAGATGAGAGGAAATACCTTGCATCACCGTTATTGTAAAAATAGAAAATCCGACTGTGCTCTAAAAACCTACCGATAATACTTCGAACTTTAATGTTTTCACTCACACCTGGAATCCCTGGTCTTAAACAACAAATCCCTCGAACAATTAAATCAATTTGGACCCCTTGTTGAGAAGCTTTATAGAATTCTTTAATAATACTTTTTTCTGTTAATGAATTCATCTTCGCAATGATTCTTCCATTATTATGCTTTTTATGATTAATAACTTCTTGTTGAATATAACTAATCAAATCGTTCTTTAAATGGACAGGTGCCACAGAAAAATGACGAAACTCATTTTTGGACGAATTATCGGCTAAATAATTAAAAAAACGTGTTGCATCCTCACCAAATTCATGACGACTAGTTATAATCCCCATATCGGTGTATAAGCTTGCTGTCTGATCATTATAGTTGCCGGTTCCTAGGTGAACAAATCGTTCAATTGTCTCCCCTTGTCTTCTAACCACTAGAATAATCTTACTGTGGGTTTTCAAAAAAGGGACACCATATATAACATGGCATCCTGCTTTCTCAAGCGAACGCGCCCATTGAACGTTATTTTCCTCATCAAAACGTGCTTTTAATTCTACTAATACCGTTACGTCTTTGCCATTTTCCGCAGCCTTTTTTAAGGCTTGGATAATCGGAGAGTTTTCACTTACTCGATAAAGGGTTTGTTTAATGGCTAAAACTTGATCATCTTCGGCTGCCTCCGTGACAAAAGAGACAACAGGATCAAACGAGTCATAAGGATGGTGAAAGAACAAATCTTTTTCTCTAGCTGTGGAAAAAATACTCTCGTTCTTTTCAAGGTACATGGGTTGTTGTGGTCGAAATGTTGGATAAGCTAAAGAAGGGTTTTCTTTTGATTTTTCCTCCCAAAACTGAAAAAGAAACGTGAGGTCAAGTGGCCCATTTTGATAATAAACATCCCTTTCCAAAACATGAAATTTTCTTTTAAGCATCTCAAGCAGGGAATGAGATGGATTTTGATCGACTTCAAGGCGCACAACTGCTCCTTCTTCACGGTTCTGTAATTCTTTTTCAATTTCTTCTAATAGGTCTCTTGCTCCTTCTTCATGAATTGTAAGGTCAGCATTTCTAGTTATTCTAAACATGGTTACGGAATACACACTATATCCATCAAACAACTTGTAGGCAAAATGTGAAATAATATCTTCTATGAACACATACGCATCTAATTCTGATGAAAAAACAAACCGCGGTAACATATCCGGAACTTTAAGAAAAGCTGATATCGTTTTGTTTATTTCACTTTTTAACTCAACTCCAATATAAACCGCTTTATTTGAAAGCAATGGAAAAGGTTGATGCTCATCAATTACTATGGGCGTAAGATTCGGGAAGAGAAACTCGTCAAAATACTGTTCTAAACTATCCAAATCCTTTGCTTTATGAATAATTCTACACCCATAATCCTGTAGTTTTCTAGTTAAATCATGATAAATTCGATACTGTTCCTTCGAAAGGCGGGTCATATTCTTCGAAATACTCTCGACCTGCTCAATAGGCTTGAGTCCTGCTTTATTATCTGGTTTCGTATAGTTTGCTTTAATTTGGTCAAGTAATCCAGCCACCCTTACCATAAAAAATTCATCTGTATTTGAAGAAAAAATAGCTATGAATTTCAGTTGTTCGAGCAATGGATTAGACGGTTCTACTGCTTCCATCAGGACCCTTTCATTGAAAGATATCAAGCTAAGCTCACGATTATTATAAAGAGAAGGATGATTAAGATCAATTGTTGAATTTTGTGTCATTATTATTCCCCCCTCGCAATATCAATGATTATGAAAAGAAATATTAATTTGAGTATTTAATGCTTTTTCCAAATGTTTTTTCTGTTTTTCTGCCTGATAAGCTTCTGGTTTATAATCTTGATTACAAAAGCACTCGATAAAAATCTTTTCTTCTTCAACTGAGACGTTTACATCCGATACAACTTGTCGTTTAGTAGAATTAAGGGAATACGCAAGCTTCAAAATAGCTCCAAGAATTCTTAATTTTTGGCGTTCTGACTTTGAGAACCAGTTCTTATAAGGTTTTAAGAATCGCTTGTAAACATTTTTGTTTTTAAAAGATGCAAGCAAAGCAAGTCTTAGACGTTCCTTATGTGTTAGCCCATCAATTGTTCGATTGGCAAGGAGATAAAAACTGTGCTGAGAGCTTGATTCAGAATCCACATAACTGCCAAGGTTATAAACATCGCAGGCATACTTCATAATATCCCAATCCCTAGCTGAAAGAATTGAGGACAGCCCACTATCAATAAGTGGATAATATAATTTTTTAGTAAGATCTCGATTGTATGCTGCCTGATCAGGATAGAGTTCATATTCCTGAATGAGCTCTTCAATACTATTCTGTAATACATTATGATACAAATGTCGATTTATATTCCCTGAAAGCTGTTCATAAAAGATCCCTTCTCTCAATCCCTTTCTACTTAAAACGAATTGAGAGGCTTTTGTAAGATTATAAAGGCAGTAGAACACTTGCATTGCTGGTAAAATAGATTCTGCTCGATCCTTAGAAAGCCCTTCGATATCTTCTGTTTGTTTCTTATTCAATTTTATTAAATGTTGTGAAATTTGCTCTATATCCGAATCGAACATCTCATACTGATGTAATCCAGCAAGAGGATAGTCTTTGTAGGTCTGATCAATTTCAACCATATTCCTTGCACTTCCCCCGATTCCAATAATAGGAACGTTCTTTTCATCAATCCAATCGAGTTGAGAGAAATGGTCGTATATGAATTCCCTTAATCGATCAAGCTGTTTATTTGAGGAATTGTTCACATCAATGAATTCCATAAGTGTTAACGATCCAAATGGAAAGCTGTGTGAATGAATAAGCTCTCGATCTTTAAAATAGGTGATTTCAGTGCTCCCACCACCAATATCTACTGTAAATCCTTCTTCGAATGAGGTGGAATTGACAACCGCAAAATAACCGTAGTAAGCTTCTTCTTCTTCAGATAGCAGGGTCATAGTCAGACCCGTTTCCTTTTTGACTCTTTCTTTTATATCTTCACGATTTTCAGCCATACGTATAGCAGAAGTAGCAGCACATATAAAGTGATCTAATTCATATGATTTAATGACTTTTTGAAAACTGCTAAGTGTATCGATTAGGACGACTAATCCTTCACTAGTAAGATTTGAATCATTATCTAAATGATTGCGAAGATAGGCAACCATTTTAACGTTTTCCACTTCTTGTACCCTAAAAAAGCCAATATGTGAATAAATGACAAGTCTCATGGAATTTGCTCCTATATCAATAACCGCACTAAACTGTTTCACTATGGCGCCCCCTTTTTTATCTACATTATATCATGAACTAAGAAAAGAGAGTTTTAAAATTCAGTAAAGAAATAATCAGTGGCTCTCTAGAAAAATAAATACAAACATTAATTTATAGAACAAATTTGAATTAAACAAAAGAATAATAAACAAAATGAGCGCTATTTTAACTAAAACTTAGTTAAAGGCACGAAAATAACTTGAAGTATTTGATAATCAATAATAATATCGCCTAATGTCATTTTCCAAACTCATTTATGCAATGAGATAATAATAAACAGTAATGAATAATAACTTTTCAGAGTCAAAAGGGGAGTGTCAATAATTTTGTGTAAATGACCCTAGTCTAGTAGAAACGTTAGCTTGTTATCTAAGATTAGCTGTAGCTTATGAGATGCTCCAAGCC
>NZ_JBEPMX010000011.1:0-84074 GCF_040545925.1 Alkalibacillus flavidus | reverse complement strand
TCACACCTGTTCCCATGCCGAACACAGCAGTTAAGCTCTCTAGCGCCGATGGTAGTTGGGGTTCTTCCCCTGCGAGAGTAGGACGCCGCCGGGCATTGACTAAAGCTAAGAAGCATATTGTCTTCTTAGCTTTTTTTGTTTATGATGGAATAATAACTGTACGTCATGCATAGATCATTAAAATGGATGTTTTGATATAGATAATAGAGAGGGAGTGACGGAAAAGGTGGAATTCTTGCAATATATACAAGACCAGTTCATAGGCGATCATTTTGACACGATGGTTTACCGCGTATTATTAGCAACTGTTTTATGTGGTTTAATTGGGTTTGAACGTGAATTGAAAAATCATCATGCAGGTTTTCGTACACACATATTAGTTGGTGTTGGTGCGTGTGTCATGATGTTATTATCGGTTTACGGTTTCGATTCTTATATTGATAATCATGATACTGTACGATTTGACCCAGCTCGTATTCCTTCATATGTCATTAGTGGAATTGGCTTTTTAGGTGCCGGGACAATCTTGGTACACGGTATGACGATTCGTGGGTTAACAACAGCTGCATCGATTTGGACTGTTGCTGGTTTAGGTCTAGTGATAGGTGCTGGTATGTATGCGCTAGGTATTTTAGCAACAGCGGTTGTTCTATTGAGCTTAATCTTTTTAAATTCCTTTGAAAAACTGTTTTCACGACACAAGGATGCGAACCACCTTCATATATTAGTCGGATATGAGGCATACTTGGGGCATGTTTTTGATTTGTTTGATGAATTTGAATTAGCCATTAAACGAATGGAAATCAAAAATGATGATTTTGAACAACGACATGTTTACATTGAATTAGAAAAACATCAAACTTTTGATCGTCATGACTTGTTGGATCGTGTTAGTAAGTTAGAGGATATTACGTATATTTACAACAAGAATGACATGAACATCAATTAATAAATTCCTTCATTTAAGGTCGTTTGACGTGATATGACATCATGACAAACGGCTTTTTTGTTATGTTGTCATTATCTGTTTCGTTGCAATCAAATGATTTGCAACATCATAAAAAATAAGTATAATGAAAGTATAGTCAAAGATAGTCAAAGTCAAACTTTGATCAATCTTAGATGATGAAGTCATGTGTTTAGGAGGGAACTGCGGTGAGGAATATTTCGGATGTGATTGAAGCTTATTTAAAGCAAGTCATTCAATCGAGTCAGAGTGATGTTGTGGAATTAAAGCGTAGTGAAATTGCTGACCGTTTCGAATGCGTCCCTTCTCAAATTAATTATGTCATTAATACACGTTTCACGTTAGAAAAAGGCTATTTAGTAGAAAGTAAACGGGGTGGTGGCGGTTATATAAGAATTATCCGCTTGCAACCGGAATCTAATGAAGAGTTAATTCAAGAGATGCAATTAGCATCAAATCAACCCTTAACACAACAAGCTGCCTTTGATTTAGTGGAACGATTAAAAGATGAAGATTTGATTACTGATCGTGAAAAACGGTTGATGGAAAAAATGATGCATCGCGATATTTTAGATATACCATTACCACATCGCGATTTTATACGAGCTAAAATGTTTAAAGAGTTGTTAACAACAATTAAAATGCATGGTTGATTGGAGGGGTTATAATGTTATGCCAAAACTGTCAGCAGCATGAAGCCTCTGTGCATTACACCCAAGTCGTGAATGGACAGAAAAAAGAAATGCATTTATGTGAGCAATGCGCTCAAGGTGAAGGTTATATGGACTTTGCAAATGAGAACTTATCGCTTCACCACTTCTTAACGAATATGTTTCCGTTTGATCAAACGATGAATCAATCCCAACAGCAACAGATGTCTGCATCGAAAACCATTCAATGTGATGGTTGTGGTTTGACGTATCATGAATTTCGACATCAAGGTAAATTCGGATGTAGTCAATGTTATGAGGCATTTGCGGATTACTTAGATCCTATTTTTAAACGAGTTCATAGTGGTAACACGGAACACGTCGGTAAAATTCCGAAACGATTAGGTGGCGATTTACACAAACGCCGTGAGATCGATCAATTACAAGATGACTTGCAGCGTAAGATTCATGAGGAAAATTTTGAAGAAGCAGCTAATATTCGTGACCAAATACGTGCACTGAAAGAAGAACTCCATAACGATGATGGGGGTGAGACGTAATGTCATTGCAAGATTTCATCAATGATGCGATTAGTCCTTGGATGAATGATGAAGGTAAAGATTCAGATATCGTGCTAAGTACACGGATTCGTTTAGCTCGAAATCTTGAACAAGTGCCGTTTCCGACCAGCGGTGATCAGCAGTCTCAAGAAAAAGTGCTTCAGCATGTTGAACAAGAATTCAATGATCAATCGTATGATCAGTTTAAAAAATTCCAATTAGTGAAAATGAGTGACGCAGAGCCTGTTGAAAAACGCGTTCTAGTAGAAAAACATTTAATGAGTCCCAATTTAGCTGAAAATAGCCAAACAGGTGCTGTGTTAATTTCAGAGAATGAGCAAGCATCTGTTATGGTGAACGAAGAAGACCACTTGAGACTACAATTATATTATCCGGGATTGCAACTACAAGAAGCGTTAAAGCAAGCGCAAAAGTTAGATGACTGGTTTGAAGAGCGAACGCGTTATGCGTTTGATGAACAAAAAGGCTATCTAACGAGTTGCCCAACAAATGTTGGAACAGGTCTTAGAGCGTCCGTTATGATGCACTTGCCAGCCCTTACGATGACGAATCAAATGAATCGAATGGCGCCAGAGATTAATAAGTTAGGCTTAGTCGTCCGAGGGATTTATGGTGAAGGTAGTGAAGCGCTTGGTTCGTTGTATCAAATTTCGAACCAAATGACACTCGGTAAATCAGAAGAAGACATTATCGAGGAGTTGCAAAGCGTCGTTCAACAAGTGATTGAAAGTGAACGACAATCACGTGAATGGGTGATGCAACAATCGGGTATACAGTTAGAGGATCGTATTTTTCGGTCGTATGGTGTGTTAGCCCACAGTCGTATTATTGAGTCGAAAGAAGCTGCTAAATGCTTATCCGATGTTAGATTAGGCATTGACTTAGGTTTGATTAAACATGTTTCGAAAAACATTTTAAACGAACTCATGGTGTTAACACAGCCAGGCTTTTTACAACATTACGCGAAAAAATCTTTGCAACCATATGAACGCGATTGGTTTAGAGCAAACTTAATTCGTGAAAGATTACAATTAGAGCAATATTAAATAAGGGAGGCAAACGATTATGATGTTTGGACGATTTACAGAGCGAGCACAAAAGGTGTTAGCTTTATCTCAAGAAGAAGCTGTCCGTTTAGGGCATAACAATATCGGAACAGAGCATATTTTGCTCGGTTTAGTAAAAGAAGGCGAAGGTATTGCGGCGAAAGCTTTATCATCGTTAAACGTTACAGCTGATCAAATTCAAGAAGAAGTCGAGCAACTTATTGGGGTTGGTCAAAGCGAACAGCAGACGATTCATTACACACCACGTGCGAAGAAAGTTATTGAATTATCTATGGATGAAGCGCGTAAATTAAATCATTCATATGTAGGCACGGAGCATATTTTACTCGGCCTCATTCGTGAAGGTGAAGGCGTGGCGGCACGCGTTTTCAATAACTTAGGTGTCAGCTTAAATAAAGCACGTCAACAAGTGCTTCAACTCCTCGGAAGTAACGAATCAACGGGCAATAATCGCCAGCAAAAGCAATCGAGTAATGCGAGTACACCAACACTTGATTCATTAGCAAGAGACTTAACAGCTGTCGCACAAGAAAGTAATATTGACCCTGTTATTGGTCGTGCAGAAGAAATTGAGCGTGTCATTCAAGTGTTAAGCCGCCGTCGTAAAAACAACCCAGTCTTAATTGGTGAGCCTGGTGTTGGTAAGACTGCAATTGCAGAAGGTTTAGCGCAACAAATTATAAACAATGAAGTGCCCGAAATTTTACGCGATAAACGCGTGATGACACTGGATATGGGGACAGTTGTTGCAGGAACGAAATACCGCGGTGAATTCGAAGATCGTTTGAAAAAAGTCATGGAAGAAATTCGCCAAGCAAACAACGTCATTCTCTTTATTGATGAGTTACACACCTTAATCGGTGCTGGTGGTGCAGAAGGTGCAATTGATGCTTCTAACATCTTAAAACCAGCGTTAGCGCGTGGTGACTTACAATGTATCGGTGCGACGACATTAGATGAGTATCGTAAATATATCGAAAAAGATGCCGCTTTAGAACGTCGTTTCCAACCAGTTCAAGTCGATGAACCGACACCAGAAGAGTCACAACAAATTCTTGAAGGACTGCGTGATCGTTATGAAGCGCACCACCGTGTGACGATTTCGCCGGAAGCGATTGAAAGTGCTGTTCGTCTATCGGATCGTTACATCACCGACCGTTTCTTACCGGACAAAGCGATTGATTTAATTGATGAGGCAGCGTCTCGTGTCCGTTTACGTAGTTACACAGCACCACCTAACTTAAAAGAGTTAGAACAAAAGCTAGAAGAAGTTCAAAAAGAAAAAGATGCGGCTGTACAAAGTCAAGAATTTGAAAAAGCAGCGTCTTTACGTGATAAAGAACAGAAACTGAAAGATGAACTCGATAAAACGAAAGACGAATGGAAAGAGAAGCAAGGTAAAGAAGACTCTGAAGTCACGCTAGAAGATATTGCACAAGTCGTCTCAACGTGGACGGGAGTGCCTGTTTCACGCCTTGCAAAAGATGATAAAGAACGTCTGTTAAACTTAGAACAAACCTTGCATGATCGTGTCATTGGCCAAGATGAAGCGGTTGATGCGGTTGCGAAAGCCGTTCGCCGAGCTCGCGCAGGACTTAAAGATCCGAAACGTCCGATCGGTTCATTCATCTTCTTAGGTCCAACAGGTGTTGGTAAAACAGAACTAGCACGCGCCTTAGCATCATCAATGTTCGGTGATGAAGACGCGATGATTCGTATCGATATGTCTGAGTACATGGAGAAACACGCGACGTCTCGTTTAGTCGGCTCACCACCAGGGTATGTCGGCTATGAAGAAGGCGGCCAATTAACTGAAAAGGTTCGTACAAAGCCTTATTCCGTTATCTTATTAGACGAAATCGAAAAAGCGCACCCAGAAGTCTTTAACATTTTACTTCAAGTGTTAGAAGATGGCCGTTTAACAGATTCAAAAGGTCGCGTCGTTGATTTCCGTAATACCGTCTTAATTATGACATCAAACGTCGGCGCACAAGAGCTACGTCGTCAAAAATATGTCGGCTTCAGTGTGGATGACCACCAACAAGACCATTCACAAATGAAATCGAAAGTGATGGACGAATTGAAGAAAGCGTTCCGTCCAGAATTCTTAAACCGTATTGATGAAACGATTGTGTTCCATTCATTAGAAGAAGAACATATTCGTGAAATTGTTCAATTAATGGTAAAACAACTTCAAGATCGCTTATCGGATAGTGACATTAACTTCAGCCTTTCTGATGACGCGGTTAAGAAAATTGCCGATGAAGGAATGGATTTAGAGTATGGTGCCCGACCGTTACGTCGTTCCTTACAAAAAAATGTAGAAGACTTCTTATCAGAAGAGCTCCTTCGTGGTACGATTCAAGCAGGGCAACATGTAGACATTGATGTAAATGATGACGGCGAATTTTATATAGAATCGACGAAAGAACTTGAAACAGAAACAAGTGAACAATAGTAAGAAAAACAGCCGGATTCACATTTAATCCGGCTGTTTTTCTGCTTGATTAAAAAATGACTAATTCCGTACATATGAAAGGAAGTCGGTTATGGCTAAATCGAAAGTGATTTTTTTCTGTCAGGAATGCGGCTATGAATCTCCGAAGTGGATGGGGAAATGCCCAGCTTGCCACCAGTGGAATACATTAGTCGAAGAGAAAGTGTCGAAAAGTGCAGACCGCCATCAAGTCGGTGGCGATACGACGAAACAACGTAAGAAACCGCAGTCGATTAAAGAGGTATCATCGAAAGAAGAGTCGCGTTTATCAACGCAAATGGAAGAGTTGAACCGCGTGCTAGGAGGCGGTATCGTCCCAGGGTCACTTGTCTTAATCGGTGGCGATCCTGGTATCGGTAAATCAACGTTATTATTACAATTATCATCACAAGTGGCAAACAATCATATGAATGTGTTGTATATTTCAGGTGAGGAGTCTGAAAAACAAACGAAACTGCGGGCGAATCGATTAGATGTTAAAGAAGATCATTTATATATCATGGCGGAGACGAATTTAGAGTATGTCATCGATGCGATCGATCAAATGAACCCGTCTTTTGTTGTGATTGACTCGATTCAAACGATTTTCAATGAAGCGGTGACATCAGCGCCAGGTTCAGTGTCCCAAGTGCGAGAATGTACGAGTTCACTTATGAAAGTCGCGAAGTCTAAAGGAATTCCGATTTTTATCGTCGGCCACGTGACAAAAGAAGGTGCGATTGCAGGTCCACGATTACTCGAGCACATGGTTGATACCGTGCTTTATTTTGAAGGGGAGCGTCATCATACTTTCCGTATCTTGCGTAGTGTTAAAAACCGTTTTGGTAGTACGCATGAGATGGGTATTTTTGAAATGAAAGAAGAAGGGTTAGTTGAGGTGAGTAACCCATCTGAAATATTTTTAGAAGAACGTTCGCAAGGGGTGGCCGGATCAACAGTTGTTGCGTCACTTGAAGGGACCCGTCCGATGTTAGTTGAAATTCAAGCGTTGATCTCGCCTACACAATTCGGCCAATCAAGGCGTATGGCAACAGGTTTAGATCATAATCGGGTGCCATTATTAATGGCCGTATTAGAAAAACGAGCAGGTTTACTGTTACAAAACCAAGATGCGTACGTCAAAGTCGCAGGTGGCGTTAAGTTAGATGAACCAGCGATAGATTTAGGGGTGTCTGTCAGTGTCGCTTCAAGTTTTCGCGACCAGCCAACACGACCAGATGATGTCTTTATTGGTGAGGTCGGTTTAACAGGTGAAGTGCGTCGTGTTGCAAGAATTGAACAACGCGTACATGAAGCGCATAAGCTTGGGTTTAAGCGGATTATTTTGCCGAGCAATAATTTAGGTAGTTTTACACCTCCAGAAGGCGTTGAATTAATCGGGGTGAATTCGGTTCAAGAAGCGTTAAAAGAAGGATTAGGTGACTAGTGTTACAAACGAGAAATGTTTGTAACACAATTGACATACTTTAAATTCAAGTGGTATAATATTTGCTATTTTGTTTTGACGCTTTTTTTAACCCCGTGCTATAATTAACTATTATAGTACATCTATAAAACTTATGTTCTACCGTATATTTGGAAAGACTAATGAACAGGAGGTGCGAACATGTTAAAGAAAACGATACAATTGTTTATCGTTGTGGCTGGTGGTGCGTTAGGTTATTTATATTTTCCTAAGTTAGCATCATTAGTTGGGTTTGAGGAGCCAGAATGGTTAATTCCTTTTATCGGTCTTGTGTTAGGTGCAATCATATTATTCATATCTACGTTTTGGCTCGTCGATTATGTTGTGAATGGGCTTAAGGTGATTGAAGAAAAGTTGGTGAAAGCACCTGTAGCTGACTTATTGTTTGGAAGCTTAGGCTTGATTGTTGGTTTAGTGTTAGCATTTTTAGTTAATATTTATTTACAAGGTTTAGGTAATCCGCTTTTGTCGGAGATTTTGCCGATCTTTTTAATGGTGATCTTAGGCTATCTCGGGTTTCAAGTTGGTTTTAAACGACGTAATGAGTTCGTCAGCTTATTGACGATGAATCGTAAAGAAACGAAAAGTGCTGAGGCAGAACAAATTGACAAAAACGCCTCTGCTAATATTCGCCCTAAAATATTAGACACGAGTGTCATTATTGATGGGCGAATTGCGGATATTTGTGAGACGCATTTTCTTGAAGGGTCGATCATCATCCCGCATTTCGTATTAGAAGAATTACAGCATATTGCTGATTCGTCCGATGTGTTAAAACGTAATCGTGGTCGACGCGGATTGGATATTTTAAATCGCCTACAAAAAGACGTCCCCGTCGACGTTCAAATTTACGAAGGTGATTTTGAAGATATTCAAGAGGTGGATAGTAAATTAGTTAAGCTGACGAAAGTGATGAACGGGGTTCTCGTGACGAATGATTTCAATTTAAACAAAGTGTCAGAATTCCAAAATGTCACGGTGCTTAACATTAATGATTTAGCGAATGCGGTGAAACCAGTCGTTTTACCAGGCGAAGAGATGAATGTTCATATTATTAAAGCGGGTAAAGAGGACAAACAAGGCGTCGCTTATTTAGACGACGGTACGATGATCGTTGTTGAAGAAGGGAAAAACCAGATTGGCAATAGCCTTGATGTGATCGTAACAAGTGTTTTACAAACGTCAGCAGGTCGGATGATTTTCGCCAAACCAAAAGCGATGGAAAAAGCACAATAGTATACGTGAGGGCTGATTTCATGACATCGTAACGTGATCATTTAAATCAGTCCTTTTCGTGTGTGTAATACGTTTCATTATAATAAAATGGGAATCAGGTCAAATGGAACAGGAGACGCAACATGGAACATTATCAAGTGATTGTCCTAGCCGCTGGACAAGGAAAGCGTATGGGGTTAGGTCGAAATAAACAATTGCTTCATTTAGGCGATCGACCCTTAATTGCTCACACATTAGACGTGTTTGAACGTGACGATTCGTGTCATGCCATATATCTCGTTGTTCAAGCAGATGAGTATGATTTAATGGCGGAAATTGTTGAGCAATATCGGTTCGGTAAAGTGGTTAAAATGGTATATGGAGGCGCGGAAAGGCAGGATAGTGTGCGTTGCGGCGTTGATGCGCTTCAATCAGACATGATGACATTCATTCATGATGGGGCTCGTCCGTTTGTCACAGAAGATGAACTCCACCGATTGTTGGAAGCAACCACGAGTCAAGGGGCTGCCTTTTTAGCGACACCGGTTACCGATACGATTAAACAACAATCTGAAGCGGGCATTCGAACGTTAGACCGCAACCAGTTATACCAAGCTCAAACACCGCAAGCGTTTCGGTATGATTGGTTGAAGCGGGCACATGATTACGCGAAAGAGAATGGTGTCATTGCAACCGATGATGTCGCTTTATTAGAGGACCTTGGTATAGAACCTGTGATTGTTGAAGGGCAGACACAAAACTTCAAATTAACAAATCCTGAAGATATACAAAAAGCTGAAAATATGCTACAAATAAATAGGTCTAACAATCGTGAGGAGGGGCCATCTATGGTTCGAATCGGTCAAGGATTTGACGTGCATCAGTTAGTGGAAGGACGCCCGTGTATTATTGGAGGAGTCGAGATTCCATATGAACGTGGCTTGCTCGGTCATTCTGATGCGGATGTTTTATTACATACGATCGCAGATGCGGCCTTAGGGGCGATTGGTGAAGGCGATATTGGCCGTCATTTTCCAGATGATGACCCGCGATTTGAAGGATATGATTCGAAGCAGTTGTTACGTGATGTTTGGCAAATGGTTGAGTCACGTGGCTTAACGCTTGGCAATGTTGATTGTACGATCATGGCGCAAGCCCCGAAAATGGCGCCTTATGTCGATGAGATGAAGCATGTTATCGCACAATTACTTAATGCCTCAAGCGATCAAGTGAATGTTAAAGCCACAACAACGGAAAAACTAGGCTTTACTGGCCGTAAAGAAGGTATTGCAGCACAAGCAGTCATATTATTACACGAAACGTCATAAATTTTGTACAATGTTAATTAGGAATATGAAAGGGGACTCATACATGACGGAAAAAGTAAGGGTTCGTTATGCGCCTAGCCCAACAGGTCATTTACACATTGGGAACGCACGAACAGCACTATTTAATTATTTATTTGCTCGCAGTACGAATGGTGATTTCATTATTCGTATTGAAGATACAGACCAAAAGCGTAATGTTGAAGGTGGCGACATCGGCCAGTTAACATATTTAAAATGGTTAGGCATCGACTGGGATGAAAGTGTTGATGTCGGTGGCGATTATGGACCTTACCGCCAAATGGACCGCCTGCATATTTACCAAGAGTACGCGGACGAACTGTTAAATCGCGGTTTGGCTTATAAATGCTATATGACAGAAGAAGAGCTAGAGCAAGAACGCGAAGAACAGCGTGCGCAGGGTAAAGTGCCAATGTATTCGGGGGCTCACCGTGACTTATCAACTGAAGAGCGCCAAGCATTTGAAGATGAAGGACGTATTCCGAGCATTCGTTTACGTGTACCAAGTAATGAAACGTATTCATTTAATGATATTGTGAAGAAAAACATAACTTTTGAATCAAGTGACTTCGGTGATTGGGTCATTATGAAAAAGGACGGAACACCGACATACAACTTCGCGTGTGCCGTGGATGATTACTTAATGAAAATCACTCACGTGTTACGTGGTGAAGACCATATCTCAAATACACCAAAACAAATGATGGTGTATCGCGCGTTTGGTTGGGATGTTCCGACATTTGCGCATATGACATTGATTGTAAATGAAGAGCGTAAGAAATTAAGTAAGCGTGACGAGGATATTATCCAGTTTATTGAACAATATGCTGATTTAGGCTATTTACCTGAAGCGTTATTTAACTTTATTGCGCTTCTCGGTTGGTCACCTCAAGGTGAAGATGAATTATTCACACGCGACCAATTAATGGAGATCTTTGACCCTGAACGTTTATCAACATCGCCTGCTGTGTTTGACCCTAGTAAGTTGAAATGGATGAACAACCAGTATATTAAAGATAGTTCATTAGAGCGTGTGATTGAGTTAACACTCCCTCATCTCATCGAAGCTGGTAAAGTGTCGGAAAATATGGATGAAACGGAGCGCGAATGGATCGAGCAATTGATTGAACTTTATCATAACCAATTAAGTTATGGTGCGGAAATTGTTGAACTTACAGAGTTATTCTTCCGTAAAGAAATCAATTATGACGAAGAATGTCAGGCTGTATTAGATCAAGACCACGTGCCGGATATGCTTGCTCATTTCAAATCGGAGCTTGAACAGTTGGATGAATTAACACCGGAAAATGTGAAAGCAGCGACGAAAGCAACGCAAAAAGCGACGGGTCATAAAGGTAAACAATTGTTCATGCCGATCCGTGTTGCAACGACAGGTCAAATGCATGGCCCTGAATTGCCGAATGCGATCAGCTTATTAGGACAAGACACAGTCGTTCATCGTTTAAATCAAGTGTCGTCGTAACAGGTCGTGATAAACTCACATAGTAATAAACCAAAGTGTTGAAGAGGAGAAGTAAAGCGTTTTGTTTATCGACAGAGAAAGCTACACACGCTGAGAGTAGCTGGTAAACGAGCGTTTGAAATGCACCTCTGAGCCTTCATCCGAACGCCAAGTAGGGTGGAGCGGGTTACGCCCGTTACCAGTGTAAAGTTGAGAGGAACCTCCTCTAAACAGAGTGGAACCGCGCAAGGAGCGTCTCTGTCTATATGACGATATAGGCAGAGACGTTTTTTGTTAGAATGAGATATAAACCTCATAAGGAGGGAGACACGTGATCAATTTTTTAAAATTATTGAAAGAAGATGTCGATGTTGTGTTTGATCAAGACCCGGCAGCGCGCAATCGGTTAGAGGTCATTTTAACGTATGCCGGTGTGCACGCTGTGTGGGCACATCGAGTAGCGCACGGTTTTCAAAAACGTAATATGAAATTTATTGCCCGGGTAATATCACAAATGAGTCGCTTCTTCACTGGAATCGAGATTCACCCAGGTGCCAAAATCGGACGTCGCTTTTTCATCGACCACGGTATGGGTGTTGTCGTTGGTGAGACGTGCGAGATTGGGGATAATGTGACGATATTTCAAGGTGTGACCCTAGGGGGAACAGGCAAAGAAGGCGGCAAACGTCACCCGACATTAAAAGACAACGTCCTCGTTGCGACAGGTGCGAAAGTGTTGGGTTCAATTACAATCGAAGAGCACTCTAAAATTGGAGCGGGATCAGTCGTCTTGAAAGATGTGCCGAAGTATTCGACGGTTGTCGGTATCCCTGGAAATATCGTCGTTAAAAATGGCGTGAAAGTGAAGAAAAATTTAGATCATCATAAATTACCAGACCCTGTTGCTGATAAATGCGATTATTTAGACCAGAAAATTGCCGAATTACAAGCTGAAGTGAAAGCATTGAAAGGAGAGAATGAGCGTGACGATTAAAATGTACAATTCGATGACCCGCCAAAAAGAAGCGTTCAAGCCAATTGAAGAAGGTAAGATTAGCATGTATGTGTGCGGTCCAACCGTATATAATTATATTCATGTCGGTAATGCGCGACCGGCAATTGTATTTGATACGATTCGTCGTTATTTTGAATATAGAGGGTATGATGTAGAATATGTCTTAAATTTCACCGACGTTGACGACAAATTAATTAAAGCATCTAAAGAATTAGGCGAAGACGTCCCGGCGATTGCTGAACGGTTTATTGAAGCGTATAAAGAAGATGTTGGTGCGTTGAACGTTCAAGAAGCCGTACATCACCCGCGCGTTACAGATACGATGGATGAAATTATTGATTTTATTCAAGGATTAATCGATAAAGGATACGCTTATGAAGCGGATGGCGATGTCTACTTTAGAACGCGTTCATTTGATGACTACGGTAAGCTGTCCCACCAATCGGTTGATGAGTTGCAATCAGGTGCACGTATTCAAGTCGGTGATAAAAAAGAAGACCCGCTTGATTTTGCGCTTTGGAAAGATGCGAAAGATGGCGAAATTGCTTGGTCGAGCCCTTGGGGGAGCGGACGTCCTGGCTGGCATATTGAATGCTCGGCTATGGCGAAGAAGCATTTAGGTGATACGATTGACATTCACGCTGGTGGCCAAGACTTGTCGTTTCCACACCACGAAAATGAAATTGCTCAATCGGAATGCTTTAATGACCAAACCTTTGCGAATTATTGGTTGCACAACGGGTATATTCAGATCGATAACGAGAAAATGTCGAAATCTCTCGGTAACTTTATACTCGTGCACGACCTCGTTCGCGAGCACGATCCGAATGTCGTTCGCTTTTTCATGTTAAGTGTTCATTATCGTAACCCGATTAACTTCAATGACGAACTACTCGCGAGTGCGAAACGTAGCTTCGGTCGTCTGAAATCAGCATACGATAATTTAATGCACCGTAAACAAGCGAGCATGAATTTAGCTGATAATGATCAGGCGTGGACAGAACAAGTCGACCGCCATGTGAATACATTCGTGCAAGAAATGGATGATGATTTTAACACAGCGAATGCGATTAGCGTGTTGTTCGAATTAGCGAAAGATGCGAACATTTATTTAGAGCAAGGCCAAACGTCGACCGAGGTGATTGACCGGTTTATCCAAGCGTTCGATGAAATTAGCGGTGTGCTAGGTTTCTCATTAGCAACCGAGGAATTGCTAGATGCTGACATTGAATCGTTAATCGAAGAACGTAAACAAGCGCGTCAAGATCGCAACTTCGCCCGCGCCGATGAGATTCGTGATCAATTAGCCGATCAAGGGATTATTTTAGAAGATACACCGCAAGGAACGAGATGGAAGCGACAATGAACCCGAAAACGATGAAAAGTTTGACGCTAGCTTATATGGGTGATGCCGTTTATGAAAAATATGTTCGCGAACATTTAATTCGACGCGGTGAAGTGAAACCGAACCAATTGCATCAATCGGCAGTGTCCTTTGTTTCGGCGAAGGCGCAAGCTGTCGTGATGCTGCATTGGTTAGAGATGGATTATTTATCTGAACAAGAACAAGCTGTCGTAAGGCGAGGGCGTAATGCCAAATCAAGTGTTCCGAAAAACACAGATCCCCAAACCTATCGTTATAGCACAGCTTTTGAAGCATTGTTGGGCTATTTATATTTAAATGACGAAACAACGCGATTAACCGAATTAATTCACGACGCTATTGCGATTTTAGACGAAAGGAGTGAATGATGATGAGTGAGGAATGGATTACGGGGAAAAACCCGGTGCTTGAAACATTGAAATCCGGGCGGTCAGTCAATAAGGTGCTCGTGCTAGAATCAATGAAACAACAAGTTCAACAACAAATTATTCAAGCAGCAAAGCAACAACAAGTGAACGTGCAAAAAGTCCCGAAACAAAAATTAGATGCGATTGGTGATCACCATCAAGGTGTCGCAGCATCAGTCGCTGCCTATGATTATGCGAGTTTGGACGATTTATTTGCTGTAGCTGAATCAAGACAAGAAGCGCCGTTCTTTATTTTATTAGATCAATTAGAAGATCCGCATAATTTAGGGTCGATTATGCGAACGGCTGATGCAGTCGGCGCTCATGGTATCGTCATTCCTAAAAGACGATCTGTACAACTGACTCAAACAGTAGCTAAGTCATCTACTGGTGCAATCGAGCACATACCCGTTGCGCGTGTGACCAATATGAACCAAGCAATCGAGGAGTTAAAAGATCGCCAAGTATGGGTTGTTGGAACAGATGCGAGCGCGACAGAAGACTACCGGCAATCATCATACGATATGCCAATTGCATTAGTCGTCGGCAGTGAAGGACAAGGGATGAGCCGACTCGTTGCAAAAAATTGCGATTGGTTCGTGAAATTGCCGATGAAAGGGCATGTCACATCACTTAATGCCTCTGTGTCTGCGAGTATTTTAATGTATGAGGTTTTGCGTAAGCGTGAACAGGTAGGGGATTAACCCATGATTGTATTAGTAGTAGACGGCTATAATATCATTGGTGATTGGAAAGAGCTCAAGCAATTAAGTGAGCATGATTTTGAAGCTTCGCGCACACGTTTAATTGAACTACTTGCTGATTACCAAGCGTATACAGGTCACCGCGTGATTGTCGTGTTTGATGCTTATTCCGTACGTGGAATTGAACGACATTATACATCACGCCAAGTCGAGATCATTTTCACGCGCGAAAAAGAAACAGCCGACGATAAAATTGAAAAGCTCGTCAAAGATTTAATTAATGTCAAAACGAAAGTGTACGTGGCAACATCAGATTATGCCGAGCAATGGACCATTTTTTCAAGAGGAGCGTTACGCAAATCAGCACGAGAACTTGAGATTGAAATTAACGCCATCGATCGAGATATTAAAAAAGACATGGCGCAACAAGCAGACGTCAAACCTAAAGCCAAAATTCCGTTAAGTGATGATGTGTTGAATCTCTTCGAAAAATGGCGAAGAGGGAAAAAATAACAAGATTTAGTTGACTGAAAATTCACAACTCCTGTATAATAACCGTATATTTACAAAGTGAGCAATCGATTGACAGTCGTCCGCAAAGGTCTGGTTCGATACGGGAGGAATCTAAGTGACTAGCAAACAAGAGACAAAGAACCACCTGACATACGAACAGCTAAATGACGAAGATGTGTTAAATTATGTTCAACAAGGTGAGGTTCAAGCGTTAGAATATTTGATCCGGAAGTATCGCAGTTTTGTTCGCGCGAAAGCAAGGACGTATTTTTTAATTGGTGCTGATCGCGAAGACATCGTTCAGGAAGGAATGATTGGGTTGTACAAAGCAATCCGTGATTTCCAAGATAATAAACAATCATCTTTTAAAATGTTTGCTGAATTATGTGTGACAAGACAAATTATTACAGCGATTAAAACAGCAACACGTCAAAAGCATGTCCCGCTCAACTCTTATGTGTCTTTGGACAAGCCAGTTTATGAGGAGGATTCTGACCGTACGCTCATCGATATGATCGCTGAAGACGAACAATCAGATCCAGAGCGACTGTTAATTAACCGCGAAAAGTTCGCTGATATGGAAGGTAAAATGCAAGACTTGTTAAGTGAATTCGAACAAGATGTACTAGAACTTTACTTAGACGGGCGAACGTATCAAGAAATATCGGATCAACTCGGCCGACATGTTAAATCGATAGATAACGCTTTGCAACGAATTAAACGGAAGCTTGAACGTCATCTGTCGATCCAAGAGTTCACGTTTTCATAATCTGACCTTCATTTGACAATGGTATAAGAGCGTGGTAGATTAGTGAAAGTGATAAAATACGCGATTAAAAGAGGTAAGGTTATGCGCAAAAAAGTCGCATTAGCTTGTACACATTGTCATAGTCGAAATTATACAACAGAGAAAAAGCAACAAGCCTCTGAACGAATAGAGATAAAGAAATACTGTAAACGTTGCGAACAACATACACTTCATCGTGAAACGAAGTAAGTTGGTAATGGTGTTAGGAGGGGAAAACGTGATTAGCTTTTTGAAAGATGTCAGCCGTGAGATGCGTAAAGTGAGTTGGCCGACAGGAAATGAACTAACGCGATATACAGTTATTGTGCTTGTGACCGTCATATTTGCGGCCGTTTATTTTACGGTAGTAGACCTTGGTATTACACAAGTTTTAGAGCTAATTCAATAGTTTAATGATTGAAACGACTTAAAATGTGATATAATGTTATCAAATGAAAACCCGCTCGGTCGGGTTTTTTATATTGTCGAAAAATCGGACAATGAAGAGGAGGGAAGGCGTAAGCCAGATATATGGAAAAGAATTGGTATGTTGTCCACACGTATTCAGGTTATGAAAATAAAGTACGTTTAAACCTTGAAAAACGTATCGAATCAATGGGCATGGAAGATAAAATTTTTCGCGTCATTGTGCCTGAAGAAGAAGAGACAGAAGTGAAAAACGGTAAAAAGAAAACAGCGATGAAAAAAGTATTCCCGGGGTATGTATTAACAGAAATGATTATGACAGATGATTCATGGTTTGTTGTACGTAACACGCCTGGTGTGACTGGATTTGTCGGTTCTTCAGGAGCTGGACAAAAGCCAACGCCAGTGTTGCCGGAAGAAGCTGAGCGTATCTTGAAACGGATGGGTGTCCAAGATGCTCAACAAGAAATAGACTTTGAATTGAAAGAAACGGTCCGCGTCATGGATGGTCCGTTCGCAAACTTCGAAGGAACGATTGAAAATATTGATATGGACAAACAGAAGGTAAAAGTTCACGTCAATATGTTTGGTCGTGAAACGCCAGTTGAACTAGACTTTACGCAAATAGAAAAATTATAATCAAATGGTTGCATTTTTCGTGGAAAGATGCTAGAATTTTTATGTTTCGTACGGCTTGAAAAAGTCGTCGTAAAAAATGAGTGGGAGGGACATCGATTCCCGCAACCACATCACGGACTTTAAGGAGGTGTGTCTCGTGGCTAAAAAAGTAGTAGACGTTGTGAAATTGCAAATTCCTGCAGGTAAAGCAAACCCAGCGCCGCCAGTAGGTCCTGCATTAGGTCAAGCTGGTATCAATATTATGGGGTTCTGTAAGGAATTCAACGCGCAAACAGAAGATCAAGCTGGTATGATTATTCCGGTTGAAATCTCGGTTTATGAAGACCGTTCATTTACATTTGTAACCAAAACGCCACCTGCTGCGGTGCTTCTTAAGAAAGCAGCTGGTATCGAGTCAGGTTCTGGTGAGCCAAACCGTAACAAAGTCGCTTCAGTAACAAGCGATCAAGTACGCGAAATTGCTGAAACGAAAATGCCTGACTTAAATGCTGCTGACGTAGATGCGGCAGTACGCATGGTAGAAGGTACTGCACGCAGCATGGGTATCACAATCGAAGGTTAATGCTTCGAAACGATAACGTTTGTAAGGTTGCGAATTTGTTTCGCAACCTTTATTACGGCGTTTGATTAAGGAACAGTGATGTGTACAAGCCAATGCACATAACACTGTTTTCGCCTAAAGGCTCGCGTTAAGCGAGTTGACTTTAGTGGGAGGTACAACCGTTAAAACCACATTGAGGAGGAAGTTAAAATGGCTAAAAGAGGTAAGAAGTTCCAAGAAGCGTTAAAGCTTGTTGACCGTACTAAAGCTTATGGCGTTAACGAAGCAATGGATCTTGTGAAAAAGACGTCAATTGCTAATTTCGATGAAACCGTTGAAGCAGCTTTCCGTTTAGGGGTAGATCCTAAAAAAGCTGACCAACAAATTCGCGGTGCGATGGTTTTACCACACGGTACTGGTAAAACACAGCGTGTCCTAGTTATCGCAAAAGGTGACAAAGCGAAAGAAGCTGAAGCAGCAGGTGCTGACTATGTCGGCGACCAAGAGTATATTGATCAAATCAATAACGGTTGGTTCGAATTCGACGTAGTTGTTGCAACACCTGACATGATGGCTGAAGTTGGTAAGCTAGGCCGTGTATTAGGACCTAAAGGCTTAATGCCAAACCCTAAAACAGGTACAGTAACGTTTGAAATCGAAAAAGCTGTTCAAGAAATCAAAGCTGGTAAAGTTGAATACCGCGTTGATAAAGCAGGTAACGTTCATGTACCAATTGGTAAAGTTTCATTCGATGAGCAAAAGCTAATCGACAACTTTGAAGCAATCACGGAAACGTTAGTGAAAGCAAAACCGCAAACTTCTAAAGGAACTTATATGCGTAATGCTTCTGTTTCATCAACAATGGGTCCTGGCATCCGCGTTGATATTTCAAGCTACGCTAAAAAATAATTGACTTTAGATTGCATTTTGTTTTATAATATAACCCGTTGTAAAATTAAATGATAGTTATACCGTAGACAGCAGGGGCGATGCGTCGCTTAATAGTCCTGCCGAGGTGTGTGATGAGATATAGTGTGCAGTATTTTATTGTACAACGACATTCTTTCATGCCTCCATGTCTACATGGGGGCATTTTTAAATGTAACGAACACCACACGGTATGATGATAAACTGACTAGGGGGTGGAACGATGAGCAAAGGTCAAGTACTTGAGCACAAAAAGCAACAGGTTGAGATGATCGCTGAAGGTTTCCAAAACAGTAAGACATCTGTTCTTGTTGACTATCGTGGCCTAAACGTAGATGAAGTAAGTGAGCTTCGTCAACAACTTCGCGATGCAGGTGTTGATTTCCGTGTTTACAAAAACACAATGACACGCCGTGCAGTTGAGCAAGTTGGTTATGAAGAATTGAATGATGTACTAGTTGGACCAACAGCAATCGCTTTCTGTGAAGAAGATGCTGTGGCACCAGCAAAAGTTATCGGCCAGTTCGCTAAAGATCACAAAGAACTAGAAATTAAAGGTGGCGTCATCGAAGGACAAGTGGCAAGTGTAGAACAACTACAAGAACTTGCTGAACTACCATCTCACGACGGACTTGTTTCTATGCTTCTTAGCGTGCTACAAGCACCAATGCGTAACTTCGCTTATGCAACACAACAAGTTGCAGATCAGAAGAATGAAGAAGAAGGCGCTTAATCCAGTCGCCTAAAACGGATAAAACCACAAATCACAAGGAGGAACTTATTATGACTAAAGAGCAAATCGTAGAAGCGATTAAAGAAATGTCAGTGTTAGATCTTAACGAATTAGTTAAAGCAATTGAAGAGGAGTTTGGTGTATCAGCAGCAGCACCAGTTGCAGCAGCAGGCGCGGCAGCAGGTGGCGCTGAAGAAGCTGAAGAGCAAACTGAGTTCGAAGTTGTTCTTGCAGACGCTGGCGACTCTAAGATCAAAGTTGTTAAAGCAGTTCGCGAAATCACTGGCTTAGGTCTTAAAGAAGCTAAAGAGCTAGTTGACAATGCACCTGGCACAATCAAAGAAGGCGTTGCGAAAGAAGACGCAGAGCAAATGAAAGAACAGATCGAAGAAACTGGCGCAACAATCGAATTAAAATAATAGTCATTAAGTTAAATAAGCTCGCTGACCAATTATCAGCGAGCTTATGTTTATTTAAATTATGGCATCGAGTTAAAACAACAGCTTTCGCTATGTAATGATGGCGAAAGCTATGTTTTTCTAATTGATAAAAATAAAACTAACTACCTGCAGTAGCAACGAATGGTGACTAAGAAGGTGACAATGTGAGTGAACATTACTTTTCGAACAGCCCCCAAAGTCAAAGCCGCCCTTTTCATTTTCAAACGACAATTAATCAAGTAGACTTAACGTTCCATACAGATGATGGTGTTTTTTCAAAGAAACAAATTGATTATGGGACGCGTGTGTTGTTGGGGCAGTTTGTTATGCCTAGCGTAAGTGGTGATGTATTGGATGTCGGGTGTGGTTATGGGCCGATTGGCATTGCAGTTGCTAAACAATTTCCAGAACACCATATTGATATGGTCGATGTGAATGAGCGTGCTGTTCAGTTAGCGAAGCATAATGCAAGCGAGAATCAAGTGAGTCAAACGGATGTTTTCGTTAATGATCGGTTGGATAATCTCTCTAACAATCATTACGCGGCAGTCATAACGAACCCGCCGTTTCGAGCAGGGAAATCGGTAGTACTATCTATTATAGAAAATAGTTATAAATGTTTGAAGCGACAAGGTGAGTTATGGTTAGTTGTCCAAAAGAAACAAGGGGCGCCATCGTTGAAAACGAAAATGGAAGAAGTGTTCCGTCATGTAGAGGTTGTGAAACGGGATAAAGGTTATTACGTTTTGAAATCAATTAAAATTGACTAGCGGTAACCGATATGATAACATTAGAAAATGCCACTAAATACGTTTCTTTGTCAAGTTATTTTTAAAAATTTAACAATAATGATGATGAAGTTAAATGATATAGGCTGAAATTGCGTTCTATTTTAGACGTATAAAACGCTTGAATTAAGCCGATAATGGTTTAATACTTGCTTATAGATATATAGTTTATCATGTTTTGATGAACTTGTATATCCTTTGTATAAAAGTTTGATATCGCATTTGCCTAAGTCGCAAATGTTGTTATATATGCTTGTGAAACAATGTGGATCAAGCAAGTTCGGCATGCCTTAATGTCGGATTGTTTTTTGTTTTAAATATTTGGTTGTTTGAGGGGTGAAGCAGTTGACAGGTCAACTAGTTCAATATGGTCGACACCGCCAGCGTAGAAGCTACGCGCGAATTAGCGAAGTGCAAGAATTACCGAACTTAATCGAGATTCAAACCGCTTCGTATCAATGGTTTTTAGATGAAGGGTTAAAAGAAATGTTCGCTGACATTTCACCAGTAGAAGATTTTACTGGTAACCTCTCACTAGAGTTTGTGGATTACTCATTAGGTGAGCCGAAGTATTCCGTCAATGACGCTAAGGAACGTGACGTCACACACAATGCTCCGCTACGAGTGAAAGTTCGCTTACTTAACAAAGAGACAGGCGAAGTGAAAGAGCAAGAAGTCTTCATGGGTGATTTCCCATTAATGACAGACACAGGTACGTTCATTATTAATGGTGCTGAACGTGTTATTGTCTCACAACTTGTTCGTTCACCAGGGGTTTATTTCAGTGATAAGGTCGACAAAAACGGTAAAAAAGGATATACCTCAACAGTGATCCCGAGCCGTGGTGCATGGTTAGAGTATGAAACCGATGCAAAAGACGTCGTGCATGTCCGCATTGACCGTACTCGTAAGCTACCGATCACCGTATTATTGCGTGCGTTAGGATTTAGTTCTGATGAAGAAATTATTAATTTATTAGGTGATAATGAATTCGTTCGTAATACGTTAGAAAAAGATAATACTGAAGATAGTGAAAAAGCGTTAATTGAGATTTATGAACGGTTGCGCCCAGGTGAGCCACCAACAGCAGAAAACGCGAAAAGCTTGCTTTATTCCCGCTTTTTCGACCCGAAACGTTATGATTCAGCCCGCGTCGGTCGTTACAAAATGAATAAAAAGCTACACATCAAAGATCGTTTATTCAATCAAACGTTAGCTGAAACAATTGCAGATGAAGAAACAGGTGAAGTCATTGCTCGTAAAGGGGACAAATTAAACCGTCGCCTTCTTGACCAACTCATTCCATATCTTGAGAAAGAAGAGGACGCAGTTGGCGAGCAAATTCTAGAACCACAAGATGGTGTTTTAGAAGATCCTGTTAAAATCCAATCTGTTAAAATTGTTGACCCGACAGACCCAGATGGTGAGAAAACGTTAAACGTTATTAGTAACGGTAATGTTGATGAAGAATTAAAACACATCACATATGCCGATATTATTGCGTCTATCAGTTATTTCTTCAACCTACTACACAATGTCGGTAAAACGGACGACATTGACCACCTAGGTAACCGTCGTCTACGTTCTGTAGGTGAATTGTTACAAAACCAATTCCGTATTGGTTTATCTCGTATGGAACGTGTCATTCGTGAGCGTATGTCTATTCAAGATACTGAATCGATCACGCCACAACAATTAATTAATATTCGACCAGTCATTGCTTCTATTAAAGAATTCTTTGGTAGTTCGCAGTTATCACAGTTTATGTATCAAACGAACCCATTAGCTGAATTAACACACAAGCGTCGTTTATCAGCATTAGGGCCAGGCGGTTTAACACGTGAACGTGCTGGTATGGAAGTTCGTGACGTACACTATTCGCACTACGGTCGTATGTGTCCGATTGAAACGCCAGAAGGACCGAACATCGGTTTAATTAACTCACTTTCATCTTATGCGAAAGTGAATCCATTTGGTTTTATCGAAACACCATACCGTCGTGTTGACCCTAAGACAGGTAAAGTAACAGAGTTTACAGACTACCTGACTGCAGATGAAGAAGACAACTACATCGTGGCTCAGGCGAACGCAAGCCTTAATGAAGATGGAACGTTTGCTGACGAAGAAGTTATCGCACGTTTCCGTGGTGAAAACATCGTCGTTAAACGTGAACAAATTGACTACATGGACGTATCACCGAAGCAGGTTGTATCAGCTGCGACAGCATGTATCCCATTCTTAGAAAACGACGACTCCAACCGTGCCTTGATGGGTGCGAACATGCAGCGTCAGGCAGTACCTTTGATTGAACCAGAATCGCCAACAGTCGGTACAGGTATGGAATACGTATCTGGTAAAGACTCTGGTGCAGCGATTGTTTGCCAACACGAAGGTATTGTTGAAAAGGTCGAGGCGAAAGAAGTTCACGTCCGTCGTGTTGAAACGGTTGATGGTAAACAAGTGAAAGGCGACCTTGATCGCTATCGCTTCCAAAAATACATCCGTTCTAACCAAGGGTCTTGCTATAACCAACGTCCGATTGTTTCAAAAGGCGATCACTTACAAAAAGGTGAAATCATCGCAGACGGTCCATCAATGGATCGCGGTGAGCTAGCACTTGGACGTAACGCACTAGTAGCCTTCATGACATGGGACGGTTATAACTACGAGGACGCTGTTATCATGAGTGATCGTCTCGTAAAAGATGATGTGTTCACATCGATTCATATTGAAGAGTTCGAATCTGAAGCGCGTGATACGAAACTAGGTCCTGAAGAAATCACACGTGATATTCCGAACGTCGGTGAAGACGCGTTGAAGGATTTAGACGAAAGCGGCATTATCCGCGTCGGTGCAGAAGTGACTGATGGCGATATTTTAGTTGGTAAAGTCACACCAAAAGGTATGACTGAGCTATCCTCTGAAGAGCGCTTACTACACGCGATTTTCGGTGAAAAAGCACGTGAAGTTCGTGACACGTCATTACGCGTCCCACATGGTGGTGGCGGTATTGTACACGATGTGAAAGTATTTAATCGTGTCGATGGCGATGAACTGTCACCTGGTGTCAATAAACTCGTCCGCGTTTATATCGTTCAGAAGCGTCGAATTTCTGAAGGTGACAAGATGGCCGGACGTCACGGTAACAAAGGTGTTATTTCCCGTATTTTACCGGAAGAAGATATGCCTTTCTTACCTGATGGTACGCCAGTTGATGTCATGCTTAACCCACTCGGTGTTCCGTCACGTATGAACATTGGACAGGTGTTAGAATTACACCTCGGCATGGCTGCTCGCGAGTTAAACATTAACGTCGCATCACCAGTCTTTGACGGCGCGAATGAAGAAGATGTTTGGGAAACAGTTGAAGAAGCTGGTCTCGCTCGTGATGGTAAGACGATTCTATATGACGGTCGTACAGGTGACGCATTTGATAACCGTGTATCTGTTGGTGTCATGTATATGATCAAACTAGAGCACATGGTTGATGATAAGTTACACGCTCGTTCAACAGGACCTTACTCACTCGTGACACAACAACCGCTTGGTGGTAAAGCACAATTCGGTGGTCAGCGTTTTGGTGAGATGGAGGTTTGGGCACTTGAAGCCTACGGTGCAGCCTACACCTTACAAGAGCTACTAACCGTCAAGTCAGACGACGTTGTTGGACGTGTGAAAACGTACGAAGCGATTGTTAAAGGTGAAAACTTGCCAGAGCCAGGTGTTCCTGAATCGTTCCGCGTACTCATCAAAGAATTACAAAGTCTTGGTATGGACGTTAAGATGTTGACCGATGATGAAACGGAAATCGATATGCGTGATTTAGAAGACGATGACCCAGATCAGCTTAACGTTAATATCGAACGTCATGAACCAGATGAGCCGGTTGAATAATAAGTATCATAATTAATTGTTCGAAAAATAGAGGGAGGTAGTCTCCTTGATCGATGTAAATAAATTTGAGTATATGAAAATTGGTTTAGCGGCATCGGAAAAGATTCGTGCATGGTCTTACGGTGAAGTGAAAAAGCCAGAAACGATTAACTACCGTACACTAAAACCGGAAAAAGACGGTCTATTCTGTGAGCGTATTTTCGGACCAACTAAAGATTGGGAATGTCACTGCGGTAAATATAAACGTGTGCGTTACAAAGGTATTGTTTGTGATCGTTGCGGTGTTGAAGTAACGAAAGCAACTGTACGCCGTGAGCGCATGGGGCACCTTGAACTAGCTGCCCCTGTCTCTCACATTTGGTATTTCAAAGGTATTCCAAGTCGTATGGGATTAGTTCTCGACTTATCTCCACGCGCATTAGAAGAAGTGATTTATTTCGCTTCGTACATTGTGACTGAACCAGGCGATACTCCGCTTGAAAAGAAACAGTTACTCTCTGAAAAGGAATACCGCGCTTATTACGATAAGTACGGTAAGTCTTTCCAAGCACATATGGGTGCAGAAGCTATCCGTAAATTACTTCATTCTGTTGATTTAGAATCTGAAGTAGAAGAGCTAAAAGAAGAGTTAAAAACAGCTCAAGGTCAACGTCGTACACGTGCGATTAAACGATTAGAAGTCCTTGAATCATTCCGTAACTCTGGTAATGATCCAGCGTGGATGGTTTTAGACGTACTTCCGATCATTCCACCTGAGCTACGTCCTATGGTGCAATTAGATGGTGGTCGTTTTGCGACATCTGACTTAAACGACTTATACCGTCGTGTCATTA
Source organism: Alkalibacillus flavidus (assembly GCF_040545925.1). NCBI lineage: Bacteria > Bacillati > Bacillota > Bacilli > Caryophanales > Bacillaceae > Alkalibacillus > Alkalibacillus flavidus. The sequence continues at coordinate 58,793 of NZ_JBEPMX010000011.1, read as the reverse complement.
ACCGTAACAATCGACTTAAGCGTTTATTAGACTTAGGTGCACCAACGATTATCGTGCAAAACGAAAAGCGTATGCTTCAAGAATCCGTTGACGCGTTAATCGATAATGGTCGTCGTGGCCGTCCAGTTACTGGACCAGGAAATCGTCCACTTAAATCACTTTCACACATGCTGAAAGGTAAGCAAGGTCGTTTCCGTCAAAACTTACTCGGTAAACGTGTTGACTATTCAGGTCGTTCCGTTATCGTTGTTGGACCAAGCTTGAAAATGTATCAGTGTGGTCTACCAAAAGAAATGGCGATCGAATTGTTTAAGCCGTTTGTTATGCGTGAATTAGTTGATCGTGGCTTAGCTCATAACATTAAATCAGCTAAACGTAATATTGAACGTCTCCGCCCAGAAATCTGGGATGTACTAGAAGACGTTATTAAAGAACACCCTGTTATGTTAAACCGTGCACCGACGTTACACCGTTTAGGTATCCAGTCGTTCGAGCCGGTACTAGTTGAAGGTCGTGCGATTCGCTTGCACCCGCTTGCATGTACAGCATATAACGCTGACTTCGACGGTGACCAAATGGCGGTTCACGTTCCGTTATCGCAAGAAGCGCAGGCTGAAGCACGCGTATTAATGCTCGCTGCACAAAACATCCTTAACCCGAAAGATGGTAAGCCAGTTGTTACGCCATCACAGGACATGGTTTTAGGAAACTATTACCTCACATTAGAGCGTGAAGGCGCCTTAAATGAAGGTAAAGTATTCTCAACACCAGCTGAAGCATTATCAGCTTACGATAACGGTTATGTTCACTTGCACAGCCGTATTGGCATTCAAGCAAGTTCATTGAACAAACCGCAATTTAGCGAAGAACAAAACCGAAAAATCTTACTTACGACAGTTGGTAAGTTGATCTTTAATGAGATTTTACCGGATTCATTCCCATATATGAATGAGCCGACTGCATCGAACTTAGAGGTTGAAACACCTGATAAATACTTTGTTGACGCAACTGAAAATGTGGCAGAAGTGTTTGAATCACGTGATCTCGTTGAGCCGTTCAAGAAAGGTATTTTAGGTGACATCATCGCTGAAGTCTTTAAGTACTACAAGCTTTCGGAAACATCGAAAATGCTTGACCGTATGAAAGACTTAGGTTTTGAGTATTCAACGAAAGCAGGTATTACAATTGGTGTATCTGACATTGTTGTATTAGATGAAAAACCTGAAATTATTGATGATGCTCAATCGAAGGTTGATAAAGTATCAAAACAATTCCGTCGTGGTCTGATTACAGAAAACGAACGTTATGACCGTGTCGTATCGGTTTGGACGGAAGCAAAAGACGATATCCAAAACCGCCTTATGGGCGCGCTTGGTAGCTTGAACCCAATCTTTATGATGAGTGATTCAGGTGCACGTGGTAACGCGTCAAACTTCACACAGTTAGCTGGTATGCGTGGTCTGATGGCTAACCCATCTGGTAAGATTATTGAACTACCGATCAAATCAAGCTTCCGTGAAGGTTTAACGGTATTAGAGTACTTCATTTCAACTCACGGTGCTCGTAAAGGTCTAGCCGATACCGCACTTAAGACAGCGGACTCAGGTTACCTCACTCGTCGTCTCGTTGACGTTGCTCAAGACGTTATCATCCGTGAAGACGATTGTGGTACAGACCGAGGTATGACAGTTAGCACATTAAGCGAAGGTAACGAAACGATTGTACCGTTGTATGACCGCTTAGTCGGACGTACAGCATTCCGATCGGTTAAACACCCTGAAACAGATGAATTGCTAGTTAATCGCAATGGACTCATCACAGAAGATATCGCTAAAGAAATCATTGAGGCTGGCGTGGAAGAAGTCGTGATTCGCTCTGTCTTCACATGTAACACACCACACGGCGCTTGTAAGAAGTGTTATGGACGTAACATGGCAACAGGTGAACAAGTGGATGTCGGTGAAGCAGTCGGAATCGTTGCAGCGCAATCTATCGGTGAACCTGGTACACAGTTAACAATGCGTACCTTCCACACAGGTGGTGTTGCAGGTGATGACATCACACAAGGTTTACCGCGTATCCAAGAAGTATTCGAAGCGCGTAATCCTAAAGGTCAAGCGGCTATTAGTGAGATCCACGGAACAGTTAAAGAAATCAATGAATTTAAAGATAAGAAAGAAGTCGTCGTTCAAGGCCAGATTGAACAGCGTACGTATAAAGCCATGTACAATGCGCGTATGAAAGTTGAAGAAGGCGACACAGTTGAACCAGGTCAACCGCTCGTTGAAGGTTCAATCGACCCGAAAGAACTAATTGAAGTTCAAGGCTTGCAAGGTGTTCAAGAGTACTTACTTAAAGAAGTACAAAAAGTATACCGTATGCAAGGTGTTGAAATCAGTGACAAACACGTCGAGGTAATGGTTCGTCAAATGTTACGTAAAGTTCGCATTATTGAAGGTGGCGACACTGACTTGCTACCAGGTTCATTAATGGAATTCCAACAGTTCAAAGAAGCGAACCACGACGTCCTCGTAAAAGGTGGTCAACCGGCTGTTGCTCGACCAATCATCTTAGGTATTACGAAAGCGTCACTTGAAACAGAATCGTTCTTATCAGCAGCATCATTCCAGGAGACAACTCGTGTCCTAACTGATGCAGCGATCAAAGGTAAGTACGACGAGCTAATGGGTCTCAAAGAAAACGTCATTATCGGTAAACTTGTGCCAGCTGGTACTGGTCTAGACCGTTATCGCAACCTTAAACACGTTAACAATGACCCAGAAGCTAATGTAGAAGAAGTCGAAGAAATTCAAGCAGAAGAAATCACAACAGAATCTTAAGAATTTAAAGGATTTTGAGCATCGTCGCCATTTGGGGCGGTGCTCAAATTATCCATATTGACAATTAACAGGTTGAAAGCATCTTGATCTCAACATCACAATGTTTTTTCTACATTTTTCGTTGACACATTACTCATGCAGTGATAATATATCAAAGGTGCTTCATTTAACCTTGTTACTTTGGAGGATGAAAAGTTGTCTTATGAAAAAGTAGCCAAGGCACAAAAACGTTTAAAAATTGGAGCAAAACAAGTGCAAAAAGCCATTAAACATGGTGAAGCACTAGAGGTCGTGATTGCATCTGATGCAGATCGACACGTAACTGATAAAATTGTGAATGTTGCAAATGACTATCAAATTCCCGTACTTGAAGTTGATTCGATGAAAGAATTAGGTCAAGCAAGCGGTATTGATGTAAGTGCAGCAACTGTGGCAATTATTGAGTAACTTTATATGCTGATGCATGTAAGTTTCTTTTTTGCCTTTTTATGAACCACCTGGATGTGTGGAATTACAAAGAGATCGAAGGGAGGAAACAAAATGCCTACTATTAACCAATTAGTACGTAAAGGACGTAAGACAAAACGAGCAGGTTCTGACGCGCCAGCGTTAAACAAAGGTTTTGACTCTCAAAAGAACCGTCAAACTCATAACCCTGCACCTCAAAAACGTGGTGTTTGTACACGTGTTGCGACGATGACACCAAAGAAACCAAACTCATCACTTCGTAAATATGCACGTGTTCGTTTATCTAACCAAATTGAGGTAACTGCTTATATTCCTGGTATCGGCCACAACCTACAAGAGCACAGCGTTGTTCTTATCCGTGGTGGACGTGTTAAGGACTTACCAGGTGTACGTTATCACATCGTTCGTGGTGCATTAGACACTGCAGGTGTTGAAGGCCGTAAACAAGGTCGTTCTAAGTATGGTACTAAGCGCCCTAAAGCTAAAAAATAAAACGTATAACCAATGAAAAGAAGGGAGGATAACTTATGTCACGTAAAGGTGCAGTAGCAAAAAGAGATGTAATCCCAGATCCGATTCACGACTCTAAGTTAGTGACTCGTTTAATCAATCAAATCATGGTTGATGGTAAAAAAGGTACAGCTCAAAAGATTTTATATGCTGCGTTCGATTTAGTAGAAGAACGTAGTGGTCAAAAACCAATGGATGTATTCGAAGAGGCAATGAAAAACGTTATGCCGGTACTAGAGGTGCGCGCTCGACGCGTTGGTGGTTCCAACTATCAAGTACCTGTCGAAGTACGTGCTGAACGTCGTCAAGCGCTAGGCCTTCGTTTCATCGTTAACTATGCACGCCTACGCGGTGAAAAAACGATGGAAGAACGTCTTGCGAATGAAATCCTAGACGCATCAAACAATACTGGTGCTTCGGTTAGACGCCGTGAAGAAATGCACAAGATGGCAGAAGCGAACAAAGCATTCGCTCACTATCGTTGGTAATCAATCTAACTTAAATCCAATTACAGGAAGGAGACATTATTATGCCAAGAGAGTTCTCCTTAGACAAGTATCGTAACATTGGAATTATGGCACACATCGATGCTGGTAAAACAACAGCTACTGAACGTATCTTGTATTACACAGGACGTATTCATAAGCTGGGAGAGACTCACGAAGGTGCTTCTCAAATGGACTGGATGACCCAGGAACAAGATCGTGGTATCACGATTACGTCTGCGGCAACAACAGCCCAATGGAATGACCATCGTATTAATATTATCGACACTCCAGGACACGTGGACTTCACAGTAGAAGTTGAACGTTCATTACGTGTTCTTGACGGTTCAGTCGCTTTACTAGACGCTCAGTCTGGTGTTGAACCACAAACGGAGACTGTTTGGCGACAAGCGACTACTTACGGAGTTCCACGTGTTGTATTCATCAACAAAATGGACAAAGTAGGTGCGGACTACTTATACTCTGTAGGTACGCTTAAAGAACGTTTAGGTGCAAACGCACACCCTATCCAGCTACCAATCGGTGCTGAAGATAACTTCGAAGGAATTATCGACCTAGTCACAATGCAAGCGTATTTCTATGAAGATGACTTAGGAACACGCGCTTATGCGACAGATATTCCAGATGAGTATAAAGATCAAGCAGATGAGTATCGCGCTTCATTAGTTGAAGCCGTTGCTGAATTAGATGAAGATCTAATGATGAAATATCTAGAAGGTGAAGATTTCACAACGGAAGAGCTAAAAAGCGCTATCCGTCAGGGGACTTGTGATGTTGAATTCTACCCAGTACTTGTAGGTTCAGCCTTCAAGAACAAAGGTGTTCAACTACTACTAGACGCTGTTATTGATTATCTACCTTCACCACTAGACGTACCAGCAATTGAAGGTTTCAAACCAGATACTGAAGAAGAAGTTGTTCGTAAGTCTGATGACAACGAGCCATTCTCTGCACTAGCATTCAAGGTTATGACAGACCCTTACGTTGGTAAGTTGACGTTCTTCCGTGTTTATTCAGGAACACTTAAGAGTGGTTCTTACGTTAAGAACGCTACGAAAGACAAACGTGAGCGTGTAGGTCGTATTCTACAAATGCACGCGAACCACCGTGAAGAGGTACCAGAAGTATACGCTGGTGATATCGCAGGCGGTGTCGGTTTGAAAGATACAGCGACAGGGGATACACTAAGTGACGAGAAAAACTTAGTTATCCTTGAATCAATGGAATTCCCTGATCCAGTAATTGCTGTAGCAATCGAACCGAAATCAAAAGCTGACCAAGACAAAATGGGTGTTGCTTTAGCTAAACTAGCAGAAGAAGATCCAACATTCCAAACAGAAACGAACGAAGAGACAGGTCAAACGATCATCCACGGTATGGGTGAACTTCACCTAGACGTTATCGTTGACCGCTTAAAACTTGAATTCAAAGTAGAAGCAAATATCGGTTCGCCACAAGTTGCTTACCGTGAAACATTCCGTGCTTCTGCAGAAGTTGAAGGTAAGTTCGTACGTCAGTCTGGTGGTCGTGGACAATATGGTCACGTTTGGGTTAAGTTCGAACCAAATGAAGAAGGTGGCGGTTATGAATTCCACGATAAAATCGTTGGTGGTGTTGTTCCTAAGGAATACATTCCATCAGTTGATCAAGGAATTCAAGAAACAATGGAAAACGGTGTTTTAGCTGGTTATCCATTAATTGATGTAAAAGCAACACTATTCGATGGTTCTTACCACGATGTTGACTCGAACGAAACAGCGTTCAAAGTTGCAGCATCAATGGCTCTTAAAGAAGCTAAAAAACAATGTCAGCCTGTTCTTCTTGAACCAATGATGAAAGTAGAAATCGTTGTTCCTGAAGAATACATGGGCGATATTATGGGTGATGTGACATCTCGTCGTGGCCGTGTCGAAGGCATGGGTACACGTGGACCGGCATCTGTAGTTGATGCATTCGTTCCACTTTCAGAGATGTTCGGTTATGCAACGTCACTACGTTCAAACACGCAAGGTCGTGGAACGTACACAATGCACTTCAGCCACTATGAAGAAGTACCAAAATCAATTTCTGAGGAAATTATTAAGAAAAATGGTGGACAATAATTGATTTTTATTTAAAAATCTCTTATAAAAGGTATTGTAGGTTGTTATCTTTCGAGAGACACTCTCGGAAGATAACCACACAATATAAATTAATAATTAATTATTTTAAGGAGGAAATATATAATGGCAAAAGAAAAATTTGACCGCTCCAAATCCCACGTGAATATTGGGACAATTGGACACGTTGACCATGGTAAAACTACTTTAACAGCAGCAATCACGACAGTACTTAACAAACAATCTGGTTCAGGTGACGTTATGGCTTATGACCAAATCGACGGTGCTCCTGAAGAGCAAGAGCGTGGAATTACAATTTCAACAGCTCACGTTGAGTACGAAACTGCAAACCGTCACTATGCACACGTTGACTGCCCAGGTCACGCTGACTATGTTAAAAACATGATCACAGGTGCAGCACAAATGGACGGTGCGATCCTAGTTGTATCTGCAGCTGACGGCCCAATGCCACAAACTCGTGAGCACATCCTACTTTCTCGTCAGGTTGGTGTACCAGCAATTGTTGTATTCCTTAACAAGTGCGACATGGTAGACGACGAAGAACTACTAGAACTAGTTGAAATGGAAGTACGTGACCTACTAGGCGAATATGACTTCCCTGGTGATGACATTCCAGTAATCAAAGGTTCAGCACTAATGGCAATCGAAGGTGAAGAGCAGTACGAAAATGCTATCATCGAACTAATGGAAGCTGTAGACAGCTACATTCCAGACCCAGACCGTGACACTGACAAGCCATTCATGATGCCAGTTGAGGACGTATTCTCAATCACTGGCCGTGGTACAGTTGCAACAGGTCGTGTTGAGCGTGGTCAAGTATCTGTTGGTGACGATGTTGAGATCATCGGTATGGCAGAAGAATCTCGCAAGACAACAGTAACTGGTGTTGAAATGTTCCGTAAGCTTCTAGACTACGCTGAAGCTGGTGACAACATTGGTGCACTACTACGTGGTGTTAGCCGTGAAGATATCAGCCGTGGCCAAGTACTAGCTAAGCCTGGTTCAATCACACCACACACTAACTTCAAAGCAGAAGTTTACGTACTATCAAAAGACGAAGGTGGTCGTCACACACCATTCTTCTCTAACTACCGCCCACAGTTCTACTTCCGTACAACGGACGTAACTGGCGTTATCCAACTACCAGAAGGCGTAGAAATGGTTATGCCTGGCGACAACGTTGAAATGGACGTTGAACTTATTTCACCAATCGCGATTGAAGAAGGTACTAAATTCTCAATCCGTGAAGGTGGCCGTACAGTAGGTGCGGGCGTTGTTTCTACTATCGTTAAGTAATAACAGCGTAACGATTATATATTAATGAAAACTACCGGGTGCGCCCGGTAGTTTTTTAATGGGCTCTACAATAATTGTTAGGGTAGAGATACAATTTAGGGTGAGGTTAATGATCTTTAAGTCAATCATTTAATGATCAACAAGATAACGCTGCAATGCAATTATTCTGAATATTACTCTATACCTTGAAATCACCTGCTGTGCTTTGTATAATGATTTGAGTGGCTGTGACGTGAAAAAAGTTATATAAATCCTTGAAATAGTAAAGAGATTTTACTATAATTAATAATGTTGCAGTCAAACAAGGCGATGAAGTGGAAGGTTGCCGACACACCCGGCCCCTTTGCCATGGCAAGGTGTGGGGAGAATTTCCACGGAGAATGTCTGTTGAAAAGATAGGCGACAAAGGAGGGAAAGTAATGGCAAACGAAAAGATTCGTATCAGATTAAAAGCGTATGATCACAAGATTTTAGATCAGTCAGCTGAGAAAATCGTAGACACGGCAAAGCGTGCTGGAGCAGAGGTTTCCGGTCCGATCCCATTGCCGACAGAACGCTCTGTTTACACAATCTTACGTGGTACACATAAGTATAAAGACGCTCGTGAGCAATTCGAAATGCGTACACACAAACGTTTGATTGATATTCTGAGCCCAACACCACAAACAGTGGATTCATTAATGCGTTTAGATTTACCATCTGGCGTAGATATTGAAATTAAACTATAAATTTTCTAGGAGGTGTAACGGATGACGCAAGGAATCTTAGGACGTAAGATCGGTATGACGCAAGTTTTCTCTGAAAACGGTGAACAGCTACCGGTAACAGTCGTTCAAGCTGAAGGTAACACGGTTCTTCAGAAGAAAACCGTTGAAAACGATGGTTATGAAGCGATTCAAGTTGGTTTCGCTAATGAAAAACCTAATCGTGTGAACAAAGCGGAAAAAGGTCATGCTGAGAAAGCAGAAGCTGAACCTAAGCGCTTCGTTAGTGAAATCCGTGACGTTAATCTTGACGATTATGAAGTTGGTCAAGTATTAAACGTTAACATGTTTGAAGCTGGACAAATGGTTGATGTCACAGGTACTTCAAAAGGTAAAGGTTTCCAAGGTGCAATCAAGCGCCATAATCAAGGTCGTGGACCAGAAACACACGGTTCTCATTTCCACCGTTCACCAGGTTCAATTGGTGTAATGGATACAGGACGTGTATTCAAAGGAATGAAAGGCCCTGGACAAATGGGTGGCGACACAGTCACAATCCAAAACCTAGAAGTGGTTAAGGTTGACGCTGAAAACAACTTAATCCTCATTAAAGGTAACGTCCCAGGCGCGAAAAAGTCTTACGTAAAAATTTCAAGTGCGGTTAAGGCGTAACAATAACTAACGAAGGGAGGAAATGTCATGCCTAAAGTAGCACTATATAACCAAGCGGGTTCTCAAGTAGGCGATGCTGAACTTGTAGAAAGCGTATTTGGTATTGAGCCGAATGAAGTCGTATTACATGACGCAGTCGTGATGCAACAAGCAAACATGCGTCAAGGTACTCATAAAGTAAAAGGTCGTTCAGAAGTGAGTGGCGGTGGCCGTAAGCCGTGGCGCCAAAAAGGAACTGGCCGTGCACGTCATGGTTCAATCCGTTCTCCACAATGGGTAGGTGGCGGAACTGCATTTGGTCCAACACCACGCAGTTATAGCTACAAGCTACCAAAGAAAGTACGTCGTTTAGCACTTTTATCTGCATTAGCAACAAAAGTGAAATCAGACGATATTTATGTGTTAGATGAATTGAACATCGAAACACCGAAAACAAAAGAAGTTGTTTCGTTATTAGAAAACCTTAATGTTGAAGGTAAAGCTCTAATCGTAACAGCAAGCGAAGACGAAAACGTTGCTCGTTCTGCTAACAACCTCCAAGGAGTGGACGTGTTATCAGTAGATGAGATCAATGTTTTAGATTTAATGAAGCATGACGCGCTGCTCATTACAAAACAAGCAGCTGATCAAGCAGGGGAGGTGCTTTCATAATGAAAGAGGCAAGAGATATCATTAAGCGCCCAATCATTACAGAACACTCTGCAGATTTGATGGCTGAGAAAAAATACACATTTGAAGTATTGAAAACAGCCAACAAAACTGAAATCAAAAAAGCAGTAGAAGAAATTTTCAACGTGAAAGTTGAAAAAGTTAATACACTTAATCTAAAAGGTAAGTTTAGAAGAATGGGTCGTTACGGTGGCTATCGTCCAGACCGTAAAAAAGCGATCGTTCAGCTCACTGAAGACAGTGAAGAACTAGACTTCTTTGAAACAGTATAAAATATAACGATTAAAGGAGGGAAACAACGATGGCGATTAAAAAGTATAAACCAACCACAAACGGACGCCGCTTCATGACAACTTTAACAAATGAAGAGATCACGGCTTCCACACCGGAAAAATCCTTACTTGCACCGCTTAAAAACAAAGCAGGTCGTAACAACCAAGGAAGAATTTCCACTCGTCATCAAGGTGGTGGACATAAGCGTAAGTATCGTATCATCGATTTCAAACGTAACAAAGATGGTATACCAGGTCGCGTTGCTACAGTCGAATACGATCCGAACCGTTCAGCTAATATCGCACTGATCCATTATGCTGATGGTGAAAAACGCTACATTCTAGCACCAAGAGGTCTTAAAGTAGATCAAGAAATTCAATCAGGTGAGGACGCAGATATCAAAACAGGTAATGCGCTACCTCTAAAAAATATTCCAGTCGGTACAATCATTCATAACGTTGAGCTTAAACCAGGTCACGGTGGACAATTAGTACGTTCAGCAGGTGCACAAGCACAAGTACTTGGACGTGAAGAAAAGTATGTACTTGTTCGTTTAGCGTCTGGTGAAACACGCCGTATCCTAGGCACTTGCCGTGCGACTATCGGTCAAGTTGGTAACAACGAACATGAACTTATCAAAGTAGGTAAAGCTGGACGCAGTCGTTGGAAAGGCGTTCGCCCTACAGTACGCGGTTCTGTTATGAACCCTAGTGATCACCCACACGGTGGTGGTGAAGGACGCGCACCAATCGGTATGCCATCTCCTGTATCACCATGGGGCAAACCGACACTTGGTTACAAAACGCGTAAACGTAATAAAGACTCTGACAAATACATTGTCCGTCGTCGTAAGAAGAAATAATCGTGCTAAGCAACATGTTGCTTAAACATGAAGGGAGGCTTATTAATGGGTCGTAGTTTGAAAAAAGGACCTTTCGCAGACGATCATCTGATGAAAAAAGTCGAAAAGTTAAACGAATCAAACGATAAACAAGTTATTAAGACTTGGTCTCGTCGTTCTACCATTTTCCCACAATTCGTAGGACATACATTCGCTGTTTATGACGGTCGCAAACATGTTCCGGTTTATGTGACTGAAGATATGGTCGGTCATAAATTAGGTGAATTTGCACCAACACGTACGTTCAAAGGTCACGCTGGTGACGATAAGAAAACAAAACGCTAGATGAGAGGAGGTTTGCATGATGCAACAAGCTAAAGCTGTAGCTAAAACGGTTCGTATCGCTCCTCGTAAGGCTCGTTTAGTTATCGATTTAATTCGAGGAAAAGATGTAGGCGAAGCTATCGCAACACTTAAGCACACAAACCGTGCAGCATCACCAGACATTGAAAAAGTTCTAAACTCTGCTATCGCTAACGCAGAGCACAACTATGAATTAGATGTAGATAACTTAGTTGTTTCTGAAGCATATGTTGATGAAGGCGTTACGCTTAAACGTTTCCGCCCACGTGCGCAAGGCCGCGCGACTGCTATTAATAAGCGCACAAGCCACATCACAGTTGTGGTATCAGAAAAGAAGGAGGGATAAATAGTGGGCCAAAAAATTAACCCGAAAGGTCTTCGTGTTGGTATCATTCGCGACTGGGAGTCAAAATGGTACGCTGAACAAGAATACGCAGATCTTTTACATGAAGACATCAAAATTCGTGAATATATTTCAGAGCGCTTGAAAGACTCAAGTGTATCTCAGGTTGATATCGAACGCGCTGCTAACCGCGTCAACATTTCTGTTCACACGGCTAAGCCAGGTATGGTTATTGGTAAAGGTGGTTCAGAAGTAGAAAACCTACGTAATGAACTTAACCAATTAACTGGTAAACGTGTTCATATCAATATCGTTGAGGTTAAGAAACCTGAACTTGACGCAACATTAGTTGCTGACAATATTGCACGTCAATTAGAGAACCGTGTTTCTTTCCGTCGTGTACAAAAACAAGCTATCCAACGCGCAATGCGCTCAGGAGCTAAAGGTGTTAAAACACAAGTTTCTGGTCGTCTAGGCGGAGCGGATATGGCTCGAATCGAACAATATAGCGAAGGAACTGTACCACTTCACACACTTCGTGCAGACATCGACTATGGTACTGCAGAAGCTGACACAACTTACGGTAAGTTAGGTGTTAAAGTGTGGATCTATCGTGGAGAAGTCCTTCCAACTAAAACTGATGAATAAGGAAGGGGGATAAGCAATATGTTAATGCCTAAACGCGTAAAATATCGTAAACAGCACCGCGCAAAGCTAAACGGTAAAGCTAAAGGCGGTACAGAAGTTGCATTTGGTGAATACGGCTTACAAGCTCTTGAAGGTGAGTGGATTACAAGTCGTCAAATTGAGGCAGCTCGTATTGCAATGACTCGTTATATGAAACGTGGCGGTAAAGTCTGGATCAAGATCTTCCCAGATAAGCCAAAAACAGCGAAACCATTAGAAGTACGTATGGGTTCCGGTAAAGGTGCTCCAGAAAGCTGGGTCGCTGTCGTGAAACCAGGAAAAATTATGTTTGAAGTAGCAGGTGTAAGTGAAGAGGTTGCTCGTGAAGCACTACGTCTTGCATCTCACAAACTTCCAGTTAAAACGAAGTTCGTAAAACGTGAAGAAATTGGTGGTGATAGCAATGAAGGCTAACGAAATTAGAGAACTAACCACTGCCGAAATCGAACAAAAGATCAAATCACTTAAAGAAGAATTGTTTAACTTACGTTTCCAACTTGCTACGGGACAGTTAGAAAACACTGTACGTATCCGTGAAGTACGCAAGTCTATTGCACGTATGAAAACAGTTATTCGTGAAAGAGAAATCGGCGTTAATAATCGATAAATTGAGAGGAGGTTACCTCAATGGCTGATCGTAATTCTCGTAAAGTCTATAGTGGCCGTGTTGTTTCTGACAAAATGGACAAAACAATCACGGTATTAGTTGAAACGTATAAGTTCCACCCACTATACGGCAAGCGTGTTAAATATTCAAAGAAATTTAAAGCACATGACGAAAACAACGTAGCTAAGAAAAATGACGTAGTCCGCATTATGGAAACACGTCCATTATCATCTAGCAAACGTTTCCGTTTAGTAGATGTCGTAGAAGAAGCTGTTGTTATTTAATAAAGTTCGCTCGGAGTATTTCCGAAGGGAGGTAGCAATTGTATGATCCAAGAAGAAAGTCGTTTAAAAGTTGCTGACAACTCTGGTGCCCGCGAAGTACAAACGATCAAAGTACTAGGTGGTTCAGGACGTAAAACAGCGAACATCGGAGACGTCGTTGTCTGCACAGTAAAACAAGCAACACCAGGCGGCGTTGTTAAAAAAGGTGAAGTTGTAAGAGCTGTAATTGTACGTTCAAGAAGAGGTGTACGTCGTAAAGACGGTTCATTCATCCGTTTTGACGAAAACGCAGCAGTTATCGTACGTGACGATAAAAGCCCACGCGGAACTCGTATCTTCGGACCTGTTGCACGTGAACTACGTGAAAACAAATTTATGAAGATCGTGTCTCTAGCGCCAGAAGTTTTATAAAAGAGAAAAAAGAGCCTTGTTAAGGAGGTGCACGATTCATGCATGTAAAAAAAGGCGATAAAGTCAAAGTCATTTCCGGTAAGGATAAAGGAAAAGAAGGCACTATTTTAGAATCATTTCCTAAGAAGGAACGTGTTGTGGTAGAAGGCGTGAACTACATGAAAAAACACACGCAGCCGTCTCAAGAAAATCCACAAGGCGGAATTTTAAATCAGGAAGCACCAATTCATGTTTCTAACGTGATGCCTGTTGATCCGAACACGAACGAACCAACACGCGTTGGTCATGAAGTCCGTGACGGCAAGAAAGTTCGCATCGCTAAAAAATCTGGTGAACCTTTAGATAAATAGTTTTGTGAGGAAAGGAGGTCTACTTGATGAACGCAATTAAAAAACAGTACCAAGAAGAAATTGTACCTGGTCTAATGAATAAATTTGAATATGATTCAGTGATGCAAGCACCAAAAGTTGAAAAGATCGTGATCAACATGGGTGTTGGCGACGCTGTTCAAAACTCAAAAGCGTTAGATAACGCAGTTGAAGAATTAGAGTTAATTTCCGGTCAAAAGCCATTGGTTACGAAAGCGAAGAAATCAATTGCTGGTTTCCGCCTTCGTCAAGGTAACCCAATCGGAGCTAAAGTAACACTACGTGGTGAGCGTATGTACGAATTCCTTCAAAAGCTTATTGCTGTATCACTTCCACGTGTACGTGACTTCCGTGGTATTTCAAGCAAAGCGTTTGATGGACGCGGTAACTACACACTAGGTGTTAAAGAACAATTAATTTTCCCGGAAATTGATTACGATAAAGTGAACAAAGTACGCGGTATGGATATCGTAATTGTAACAACTGCTGATACGGACGAAGAAGCTCGTGAATTATTAACACAGTTCGGAATGCCTTTCAGACAGTAACACTCACTCAAAGGAGGGAAAATTGTGGCTAAGAAATCAATGGTCGCTAAGCAACAACGTAACCAAAAATTCAAAGTACGTGAATATACACGTTGCGAACGTTGTGGCCGCCCACATTCAGTTATTCGCAAATTTAAACTATGCCGAATTTGTTTCCGTGAATTAGCGTATGAAGGTCAAATTCCAGGCGTGAAAAAAGCTAGTTGGTAAGCCCAGAGTCGGGAAGGAGGTAATCAGAAATGGCAATGACAGATCCAATTGCAGATCTATTAACACGAATTCGTAATGCCAACATGGTCCGTCACGATCAATTAGAAGTACCGGCTTCTAATCTGAAGAAAGAAATCGTTGATATCCTTAAGCGTGAAGGTTTCATTCGTGACTACGAATTCATTGAAGATAATAAACAAGGCGTTCTACGTCTATTCCTAAAATACGGTACTGATAACGAGCGTGTTATTACAGGAATTAAGAAAATCAGTAAGCCAGGTCTACGTGTTTACGTGAAATCAGACGAGGTTCCACGCGTTCTTAACGGACTAGGTATTGCTGTTGTTTCAACTTCCAACGGTGTTTTAACGGATAAAGAAGCTCGTCAACAAGCAGTAGGCGGCGAAGTGCTAGCTTACGTTTGGTAATCATTAATGAACAGTCAGGAGGTGTAATGAATGTCACGTGTAGGTTTAAAACCAATTGAAATCCCAAGTGATGTTGAGGTTAGCGTTGATGGTAATGTCGTGACTGTTAAAGGTCCTAAAGGCGAACTATCACGCACAATTCATGGAGAAATGGACGTAACGATTGATGGTCAAGAGCTAACAGTTGTTCGCCCAAGTGAAAAACAAAAACACCGTGCGATTCATGGTACAACGCGTAGTAATATCGCGAACATGATCGAAGGTGTTCATAAAGGCTTCGAAAAAGCTTTAGAAGTACATGGTGTTGGTTACCGTGCGCAAATGCAAGGTGACAAACTTGTCGTAAACGCTGGTTACTCTCACCCAGTTGAAATCGACCCGATCGACGGTGTCGACATTGAGTGCCCATCTAATACACGTATTGTCATTAAAGGTATCGATAAAGAGAAAGTCGGTGCTGCAGCAGCAAACATTCGTTCTATTCGTACACCTGAACCTTATAAAGGTAAAGGCCTTCGTTACGAAAATGAACATGTACGCACTAAAGAAGGTAAGACTGCTAAATAATATCCGTTAAGAGACAGAAAGGAGTGACCTAGATGATTACGAAGCAAGATAAGAACGCTGCTCGTAAGAAGCGTCATACCCGTGTTCGTCGCGAATTAGTCGGAACATCTGAGCGTCCGCGCTTAAATGTTTACCGTTCAAATAAACACATCTACGCACAACTTATTGATGATTTCGCTGGTGTAACAGTTGCAAGTGCTTCAACAGTTGATAAAGAATTCAACGGTGATGCGACTGGTAACGTCGAAGCTGCGAAACAAGTTGGTGAATTAGTTGCAAAGCGTGCAACAGACAAAGGCTATCAATCCGTTGTATTCGATCGTGGTGGTTACTTATACCATGGCCGAGTAGCAGCACTAGCTGACGCTGCGCGTGAAGCAGGACTTGAATTTTAATTAAGATATAAAGGAGGGAAAAGGCATGCATACACAAATCGATCCAAGCAAGCTTGATATTGAAGAGCGTGTCGTTACGGTAAATCGTGTCGCAAAAGTTGTGAAGGGTGGTCGCCGTTTCCGCTTCACAGCACTTGTTGTTGTCGGTGACAAAAATGGTCACGTCGGTTTCGGTACTGGTAAAGCAAACGAAGTACCTGAAGCTATTCGTAAAGCGATCGAAGAAGGTAAACGTAACTTAGTACGTGTACCAATTGTTAACACAACAATTCCTCACCAAATTCACGGTCAATTTGGTTCAGGAAACATCTTACTAAAACCGGCTACTGAAGGTACAGGAGTTATCGCAGGTGGCCCAGTACGTGCGGTGTTAGAATTAGCTGGTGTTCATGACATCCTATCAAAATCACTAGGATCTAATACACCAATCAACATGGTACGTGCAACAATCCAAGGCTTAAGTGAGCTTAAGACAGCAGAGGACGTTGCGAAACTTCGTGGCAAATCTGTTGAGGAACTGAAAGGATAAGGAGGGATAAACATGGCTAACAAATTAGAAATTACCCTCACACGTAGTGTTATCGGCCGTAAGCAAGACCAGCGCGACACGGTAAAAGCACTCGGTCTTAATAAGATTAGACAATCAGTCGTTCATGATGATACAGAAGCCATTCGTGGCATGATCAACAAAGTATCCCACTTAGTTGAGGTTAAAGAAGCGTAAGTAACGATTAACGTAAAGAGGAGGTGCTCGACGAATGAAACTTCATGAGTTAAAAGGAGCTGCAGGCTCTCGTAAAAAACGTAATCGTGTAGGTCGTGGTATGGCTACTGGTAACGGCAAAACATCAGGCCGTGGCCATAAAGGTCAAAAAGCACGTTCAGGCGGCAACATCGGTCCAGGTTTCGAAGGTGGTCAAATGCCAATTTACCAACGCCTTCCGAAGCGTGGTTTTACGAATGTAAACCGTAAAGAATATACGATTGTAAACTTAGATACTCTTAATCGTTTCGATGAAGGAACGGAAGTGACGCCAGAACTTCTATTAGAAACTGGTGCTATCAGCAAAGTTAAAGCAGGCGTTAAGATCCTAGGCGACGGTAGCCTAGATAAAAAATTGACTGTAAAAGCTGATAAGTTCTCTGCTTCAGCGAAAGAAGCAATTGAAGCGGCAGGCGGTCAAACTGAGGTGATTTAATGTTCCGCACATTTTCCAATTTGTTTCGCGTGGCCGACATTAGACAAAAAATCCTTTTCACGCTTGCCATTTTAATTGTATTTAGAATCGGGACGTTTATTCCAGTCCCGTTCACTGATAGTGATGCTCTTACAATGATGAATGAAACGAATTCCTTTGGGTTTATTGATACATTCGGAGGGGGCGCCTTAAGTCAGTTCTCAATTTTTGCTATGGGTATCTTCCCATACATTACAGCAGCAATTATTATGCAGTTGTTACAGATGGACGTTGTGCCAAAGTTTACAGAATGGCGCAAACAAGGTGAAATGGGACGTCGTAAACTCGCGCAGTTCACACGTTATTTCACAGTGATTTTAGCATTTCTCCAAGGTATTGGAATGTCGTTTGGTTTTAACCAGATGACAGACGGATCGTTAATTAGTAATCCGAGTTTCATCACTTACTTTACAATTGCGGTCGTGTTAACTGGTGGTACGACATTCTTAATGTGGCTTGGTGAACAAATCACTGAATTTGGTGTCGGTAACGGAATTTCCATTTTAATCTTTGCAGGTATTGTGGCCGGAATACCAAACGGTGTTAACCAGCTATATGAACAATACATCAATGGTGCTGGTGATCAATTATTTATTAATTTAGCTGTTATAGGAATTATCGGCCTTGTTGTCATCGCAGTTATTGTCGGTGTTATCTTCATTCAACAAGCGCTACGTAAAATTCCGATTCAATATGCGAAAAGAACCGTTAATCGTTCTCCAGTCGGAGGGCAGTCGACTCACTTACCATTAAAAGTGAACGCAGCAGGTGTTATTCCGATCATCTTTGCCATTGCGTTTATTATGGCACCTCGGACGATAGCCCAATTCTTTGAAGGAAACGAATTTGCACAGACAATGGCTTGGGTATTTGATTATACAGAGCCGGTTGGTATGGTTCTATACTTTGGTTTAATTATTGCATTCACGTATTTCTACACATTTGTTCAAGTTAACCCTGAACAAATGGCTGACAACTTACAGAAGCAAGGCGGTTATGTGCCAGGGATTCGCCCAGGTAAGAATACCGAAACATACTTAACACGTGTGATGTATCGTTTAACGTTCGTTGGTGCATTATTCTTAGCGGTCGTTGCGATCTTCCCGATCATGTTAGGTAGTATTGCGGACTTACCAGCAGCTGTCCAAATTGGTGGTACCAGCCTACTTATCGTTGTTGGTGTTGCGTTAAATACGATGAAACAATTAGAAAGCCAATTAGTGAAACGCCATTATCGCGGCTTCATTAAATAGTCGCTCTGATGGATTGGATTTAATGAGAGCGAGGGGAAAGATATGAATCTTATTTTGATGGGACTGCCCGGTGCTGGTAAAGGCACTCAAGCAGAAAAAATCGTAGAAAAGTATGACATCCCTCATATCTCAACTGGAGATATGTTCCGATCTGCGATCAAAGAAGGAACACCATTAGGAAAAGAAGCTAAGTCTTACATGGATGCAGGCGATTTAGTCCCTGATGAAGTGACAGTTGGTATTGTGAAAGAACGACTTAGCAAACCAGATTGTAAAGAAGGCTTTTTATTAGACGGTTTTCCACGAACAGTCGCTCAAGCAGAAGCGCTTGAAAACTTACTCACTGAGTTAGAAACGAGTTTGGATTACGTCTTACATGTAAAAGTACCAGAAGAAAAACTCGTCGAACGTTTAACGGGCCGTCGCATTTGTCCTGAATGTGGTGCTACGTATCACGTGGAATTCAATCCACCGAAAGAAGACGGAAAATGTGACATCGATGGTGCTACGTTAATGCAACGTGAAGACGATCAACCTGAAACAGTTAAGAATCGTTTAAGTGTTAATATGGAACAAACAAAACCATTATTAGATTTCTACAACGATAAAGGTTATCTTGTAGATGTCAATGGCGATCAACATATTGATCATGTGTTTGAACAGGTCGATGACATTATCGGAGGCTTAGCTAAATGATTATTCGTAAAACACCACGTGAAATTGAAATCATGCGACACGCTGGTAAAATTGTCGCGCTAACGCACAATGAATTAGCGAAACATATTAAACCAGGTGTGACGACTAAACAGCTTGATCAAATAGCTGAAGCGTTTATTCGAGATCATGATGCAATTCCTTCATTCAAAGGATACAACGGTTTTCGTGGTAATGTGTGTGTGTCTGTTAATGAAGAACTCGTCCACGGTATTCCGAGTGATCGTCAGTTAGTCGATGGGGATATTATTAGTATCGATATCGGTGCTGAATATCAAGGCTATCACGGCGACTCTGCTTGGACATATGCAGTAGGCGAAATCAGCGACGAAACACAACATTTACTGGATGTAACAGAAGAATCGTTATTTAAAGGTTTAGAACAAGTGAAACCCGGTAATCGTTTAACAGATATATCGCATGCGATTCAAAGTTATGTTGAGCCGTTCGGTTACACGATCGTTCAAGAGTATGGCGGCCATGGTATTGGTCAAAATATTCACGAAGACCCTCACATTTCAAACTTCGGCCCTGCTAATAAAGGACCAAGGTTGAAAAAAGGCATGGTTTTGGCTATTGAACCTATGGTCAACCAGGGTGAGCGGTATGTTCGAACATTAGATGATGAATGGACGGTTGTTACAGCCGACCATGCGAATTGTGCTCACTTTGAGCATACGATCGCGGTAACAGATGATGGTTATGAAATATTAACTCAAGCTTAAGTGAAGGTGATGACGGTTGAACGATGGAGATTCGCGATGTCCGAAGTTAGGACAGTTAGTGAGGATTAAACAAGGAAGGGAATCGAGTCAATTTGCAGTTATTATTGGCTTTGATGACCAAAAGTTTGTTAAGCTAGCAGATGGTGAAAAGCGCAAGTTCGATCGACCTAAACGAAAGAACCTTCATCATGTCGAATTGTTCGATTATGTTTCTCCGGAAGTAAACCGCAGCTTAGAAGAAACAGGTCGAGTGACTAACGGAAAACTTCGCTTCGCAATATCAAAATTTGTCAACGAACAGATGACAAGTTGGAAGAAGGGAGATTCTCTCGATGGCGAAAGACGATGTAATTGAAATGGAAGGAACGGTCCAAGAAACATTGCCGAATGCGATGTTTAAAGTAGAACTAGAAAATGGACACGAAATCCTTGCCCACGTTTCCGGTAAAATTCGTATGCACTTCATTCGTATTTTACCTGGTGACAAAGTTACGGTAGAGATGTCACCTTATGATTTATCAAGAGGTCGTATCACGTATCGTTATAAATAACGTATAGACTCCGATCTAAGAGGAGGTAGGAAAAATGAAGGTAAGACCATCAGTCAAGCCGATTTGTGAAAAGTGTAAAGTTATCCGCCGTAAGGGTAAAGTAATGGTAATTTGCGAAAATCCTAAACACAAACAAAAACAAGGCTAAAACAAAAGGAGGTGCAATGCACTCATGGCTCGTATTGCAGGTGTAGATATTCCACGTGAAAAGCGCGTCGTTATTTCATTGACATACATTTATGGCGTTAGTCATACAACAGCTAGCGAAGTACTTGCTGAAGCAGGTGTTAGTGAAACAACACGTGTACGTGATTTAACTGAAGAAGAACTAGCGAATATCCGTAAAGCAATGGACAATTATACAGTTGAAGGTGATCTTCGTCGTGAAGAGTCACTTAACATCAAACGTTTAATTGAAATTGGTTCTTATCGTGGACTCCGTCATCGTCGTGGTTTACCAACTCGTGGTCAGAAGACGAAGAACAACTCTCGCACACGTAAAGGTCCACGTCGTACAGTAGCGAACAAGAGAAAATAAATGATTAAAAAGGAGGTATGCTCGTCATGGCTCGTAAGACTAATAAAAACCAAACACGTCGTAAGCGTCGTGTGAAAAAGAATATAGAATCCGGTGTGGCTCACATTCGTTCGACATTTAACAACACGATTGTGACAATCACCGATGCAAATGGTAATGCCATTGCTTGGAGTAGTGCTGGCGCATTAGGTTTCAAAGGTTCTCGTAAGTCAACGCCTTTCGCAGCGCAGATGGCTTCAGAAGTAGCGGCGAAATCAGCTCAAGAACACGGCATGAAAACTATTGAAGTGGCCGTTAAAGGCCCTGGTGCTGGTCGTGAAGCAGCGATTCGTTCACTACAAGCTGCAGGATTAGAGATCACTGCAATTGTTGATGTGACACCAGTACCTCACAATGGTTGCCGCCCACCAAAACGTCGTCGTGTCTAATCTGGCGTATATAATTTGTCAGCCCGTCTATAATGGGATATGATAGCTTTAAAAGTATAGCACGGTTATAAGGGATTGATCCGCGTATTATACGTGGACCCCGCCCGTTTTGGGAATAACGATGGATGAGTCATCGTTTTTTCGACGTTTTGAAGGAGGGTTTTGTGAATGATTGAAATTGAAAAACCAAAAGTGGAAACGGTCGAAGTTAGCAACGACGCTAAGTTCGGTAAATTCGTAATTGAACCATTAGAGCGTGGATATGGTACAACAATGGGTAACTCCTTGCGTCGTATCTTATTATCCTCCCTTCCAGGAGCAGCTGTTACATCTGTTCAAATCGAAGGAGCGTTACACGAGTTCACCACACTTGATTACGTCATGGAAGATGTGACAACGATCATTTTAAATCTGAAAAAACTAGCTTTGAAGATTTATTCTGACGATGCGAAAACATTAGAAATTGATGTAAGTGGTGAAGGTGACGTTACAGCTGCAGATATTCAGCACGATAGCGATGTTGAAGTGTTAAATCCTGAGCTAAAAATTGCGACAATCACGGGTAACGGTAAGTTAAGCATGAAGATTAATGCTGAAAAAGGCCGTGGATATCGTCCAGCAGAAGAAAATAAAAAAGATGATCAACCAATCGGTGTCATCGCAATGGATTCAATCTTCACACCAGTTGAACGTGTAACGTATCAAGTTGAGAACACGCGCGTTGGTCAAGTCACGAATTATGATAAGCTGACGCTTGATGTCTGGACAGATGGAAGCATTCGTCCTGAAGAAGCGGTATCTTTAGGCGCGAAAGTGTTTACTGAACACTTAAATGTTTTCGTCGGGTTAACAGATGAAGCACAGAGCGCAGATATTATGGTCGAGAAAGAAGAAGACCAAAAAGAGAAAGTGTTAGAAATGACAATTGAAGAGTTGGATCTATCCGTCCGTTCTTACAATTGCTTAAAACGTGCTGGTATTAATACCGTACAAGAACTAACACAGAAATCTGAAGAAGATATGATGAAAGTTCGTAACTTAGGACGTAAATCTCTAGATGAAGTGAAGCATAAGCTAGAGGCCCTTAACTTAGGCTTACGTAAAGACGATTAATAGATGTATCACAGTGAATCCCTATGCAAAGGAGGTCTTTAAGGATGGCAAAAGCGAAATTAGGTCGTACGACTGAACAGCGTATGGCTTTACTACGTAACTTAGCGACTGATTTGATCGTTCATGAGCGCATTGAAACGACAGAATCAAAAGCTAAAGAGCTACGCCCAGTCGTTGAAAAAATGATTACGCTAGGTAAGCGTGGCGACCTTCATGCTCGTCGACAAGCAGCTTCATTCTTGCGTAAAGTTGAAGCAGATGAAGAAGGTACAGACGCACTACAAAAATTATTCTCTGATATTGCTCCACGTTTCGAAGAGCGCCAAGGTGGATACACTCGTATCCTTAAACTAGGTGAACGTAAAGGTGATGGAGCGAAAACAGTGATTATTGAATTAGTTGACTAATTGAATGATTAGTAATTAGGGGTGTTCAGATCTCATATACGTGAGAACTGAACCCTTTTTTTATGCTATAATGACAGAAAGTAAACCTAAGGAGTGCTTGGATTGATTGAGCTGGAGCAAGTTTCGTTTCGTTATCAAAACGAAGCAAGTCATGTACTTGAAAATATTAATCTCACCATCGAACACGGTGAATGGGTCGCGATTGTTGGACGTAATGGTTCAGGGAAGTCAACATTAGCCAAATTGCTTAATGGATTATGTTTAGCAACAAGTGGCGTTGTGCGTGTGAATCAAACTGTCTTAACTGATGAATCCAAACACCAAGCCCGTCATTATATTGGGATGGTTTTTCAAAATCCTGAAAACCAATTTGTCGGAACTACCGTTGCTGATGATGTGGCCTTTGGGTTAGAAAACTTAGCTGTACCACGTGAAACGATGATTAAACGGATTGATCAGAGTCTTGAACAGGTCGACATGACAATTTATAAGGATCACGAACCTTCACGCTTATCAGGTGGTCAGAAGCAACGTGTGGCTTTAGCGAGTGTATTAGCCATGCAGCCAGAAGTGATTGTGTTAGACGAAGCCACATCAATGTTGGACCCGATCGGGAAAAAACAAGTGCTATCACTCATTCAAGAACTTCAAGAACAACTTGGTGTCACGGTTATTATGGTCACGCATGACTTGAATGAAGCTGCTTTAGCTGACCGTGTGATCACACTGGATGAAGGAACCGTTTGGTTTGATGGAAAGCCAAGAGAGTTACTAGAGAAAGGTGACCAATTACATGAGGTAGGTCTTGAACCACCATTTGTCACTAAAGTCTATCAGCAATTAACTAGACAGTCGATTGATATAACGCAAGAACCCTTACATTATGAAGAACTGGTGGATGAATTATGGAGATTGTATTTGAAGACGTAGACTATATTTATCAACCGAATACGCCACTCGAGCATGTTGCCTTACAAGGACTTTCCTTTACGATTCCATCAGAGTTTTTCACAGCTATTGTCGGTCGAACAGGCTCTGGAAAGTCGACCTTGCTACAACAGTTAAATGGATTATTACAACCAACATCAGGTACTGTCACGGTTGGTGACACTAGATTACCAGGTGCTAAATCTAAACCATTAAAAGAATTGCGAAGGCGAGTTGGTCTTGTATTTCAATATCCAGAGCATCAATTATTTGAGGAAACCGTCAAACAAGAGTTGTTATTTGGTCCGAAGAATTTTGGGTTAGATCTCGGACAAGTTGAAGCAAAATTGCCTCAAGTTTTGCAGGATGTTGGCCTTGATGAATCATTTTTAGAACGGTCTCCTTTTACATTAAGTGGTGGGCAAATGAAGCGGGTCGCCTTAGCAAGTGTGTTAATTTTAGATTCAGAAGTACTTGTCTTAGATGAGCCGACAGCAGGGCTGGATCCAGTGGGTAAAAAACAGCTGCTGCAATTATTTCGGTATCTCAATGAAGAAAAGGGTAAAACGGTCGTTTTAGTGACTCACAATATGGAAGATGCCATGGCGAATGCTGATCAGCTTGTGGTATTAAATGACGGTTGTATCGACAGTGTGACCTCACCGAAACATTTAATAGAAAAACGAGATCAGTTAGAAGCGATTGGTTTAGCTGCTCCTGAATCGATTAAATTCGTTGATTACATGCAACAAACTTTAGGTGTCAACTGGAATGAAGATGAAGCGACGGTCGATACAGTTAGCCAGGCTTTAATCAAGCGGATAAAGGCTGGTGCTAACAAGTGACGCAATCATTTATTTTAGGCCAGTATATTCCGAGAGAATCATTCATACATAGATTAGATCCACGGACGAAAATCATCTCGCTTATTTTGTTTGTGATCACGATGTTCGTTATCGATCGCTTGTTGATTTATAGCTTATTATACGGGTTCGTATTGGGTTGTGTTTTATTATCAACAATCCCAGTAACCTATTTAATCAAAGGATTAAAGCCAGTTTGGTGGCTCGTGGCCTTTACCTTTATCTTTCATGTGTTATTCCAACGTGATGGTGAAGCCTTATTTGATGTGTTTGGGTTCGTTATTTATGACCAAGGTTTTATCCAAGGTGGCGAGATTGCGAGTCGTTTGCTTCTTATGATTGTCATGGCAACTCTTCTTACGTTAACGACACCGCCGTTAGCGGTCACAGATGCGATGAGGTGGTTTTTAACACCGTTGACTAGGTTGGGGCTACCCGTCAATGAATTGGCGATTATGATGGCGATCTCATTAAGGTTAATACCAACCATGACAGAAGAGATGGATAAGATCGCAAAGGCGCAAGCAGCTAGAGGTCTTGATTATACGCAAGGACGACTTCGAGACCGACTTAAAGCTTTATTACCGCTTTTAATTCCGTTGTTTATCAGTGCCTTTAAACGGGCTGAAGCTCTAGCTATGGCGATGGAGGCGCGAGGTTACCAAGGGGCTGACCATCGTACATCTTATCGGCAAATCGTTTTTAGGACAATGGATTATATCGTCGTATGCCTGATGACGACGGCAACGATATCAATTTATCTGATGATAAGGTAAAGGGGAGTCAATGTGGAACGAATTAAAGTACATATCGCTTATGACGGCACACATTTTGCTGGTTATCAGGTGCAGACAAGTGAACGAACGGTGCAATTGGTTATTGAACAAGCCTTAAAGAAAATACATCGTGATGATATTCGGATTTATTCATCTGGTAGAACGGACTCAGGAGTGCATGCGTTAGATCAAGTCATTCATTTTAATACGCCTTTAACCTTGGATTGTTCGGCTTGGCACCAAGCACTACAAACCTTATTACCATCAGATGTGCAAGTGCAACGAGTTGAGAAAGTTGATGAACATTTTCATGCACGGAAGAGTGCTCGAGGGAAAGTTTACCGTTACGCCGTGCTAAATCAACGTCATTATGATTTATTTAATCGGCAGTACGAATGGCATGTCATTAAACCAATTGATCTCGATTTGATGAGATCAGCAGCTGAAAAAATTATCGGGACTCATGATTTCACACCGTTTTCTGCATCTAAGTCCAATGTCACTGGGGATAAAACACGAACGGTGAATGCGATTGAGATTTGGGAAGAGAATGGTCGTATCATGTTCGAAGTAAAAGGTGATGGCTTTCTAACCCACATGGTGCGAATTATTGTCGGGACCTTAGTTGAAATAGGGTTAAATAAAAAGGCGTCGTCCTGTATTGATGAAGCATTTGCCACTTTAGACAGGCAAAAAGTCGGGATGACAGCGCCTAGTCACGGGTTATTTTTGTGGCAAGTCACTTATTAAAAAACGAACATTAAGCTTAATGTTGAGAATATTTTTCGGTTTTTGTTAAAGTTTTGATTGATAGTTTAGATTTTCATGTTATAATTTGAGTAGAAATTGAAATACGACAATGATATACCCTCATATAATATTGGGAATATGGCCCAAAAGTTTCTACCCGGTTGCCGTAAACAAGCTGGACTATGAGGGAGTAATCTGATAATTTGACCATGATATATGGGAGTAGTGTATCGGTTAGATGAAGTGTGCAGATTGCTTTCCTTATAGTGGAGAGCAATCTGCATTTTATTTTAAAGGAGGTCTCTTAATGCAACCTGTTGTTGGTGTCGTGATGGGAAGTACATCGGATTGGGAAACGATGAAACAAACATGTGCTGTGTTAGAAGAATTACAAATTCCTTATGAAAAAGAAGTGATCTCAGCGCATCGAACCCCTGATAAAATGTTTACATACGCTGAAAAAGCATACGATCGGGGAATAAAAGTCATTGTTGCCGGAGCAGGAGGTGCTGCTCATTTACCAGGTATGATCGCGGCCAAAACAGTCTTACCAGTCATTGGTGTACCTGTTGAATCAAAGAGCTTAAGTGGATTCGATTCACTCTTATCAATAGTTCAAATGCCTGGTGGAGTCCCTGTTGCAACAGTTGCTATTGGTGAAGCCGGTGCTAAAAATGCTGGGTTGTTAGCTGCTAAACAATTAGCACCATTTGATTTGGACCTGTATCAACGATTGCAACAGTACCGTCAAACTATGCAAGATAAAGTCGAAGCGAGTCAAAAGGAGTTTAAAACATGGCGTTTATAATTAAACCGCATTCGACAGTTGGAATTATTGGTGGTGGCCAACTAGGACGGATGATGGCTTTAGCGGCGAAAGCTATGGGATTTCGTGTTGCAGTTTTAGATCCTAATATTGATTCGCCTACAGCACAAGTAGCTGATAATATTATTGTCGCGCCTTATTCGGATTTAGAAGCAGCGAAACAGCTAAAAGAAGTGGCTGATGTCATCACATATGAATTCGAAAATGTAGATAGTCACGTTTTAAACTATTTAGAAGGTTATGCCTATTTGCCACAAGGTAGTCAGTTGATTGAAACGACGCAGGATCGCGTTTTTGAAAAACAAGCCATTGAAAGTAGTGGTTCTCAGGTTGCGCGTTATCAATCTGTAAACACAAGCAGTGACTTACCAACTGCCATTGCCATAATAGGATATCCTGCCATTTTGAAAACACGTCAGTTTGGTTATGATGGCAAAGGACAAATAGTGATTTATAACGAGGACGATGTTGAAGCTGCTATGTCCTTACTTAGACAAGGTCCTTGTATTTTAGAAGAAATGGTGTATTTCAAACAGGAGCTGTCGGTTATAGTTGTACGAGGTACAAATGGAGACGTGATGACATATCCTTTATCTGAGAATATTCACGTCAACCATATCTTACATCAATCAATTGTACCAGCACGTGTTGAAGATTCAGTTGAAACGCATGCTCGAAATGTTGCGATTAATGTGGCTGAAACGCTTGGTTCGATTGGTGCTCTAGGTGTTGAACTCTTTTTAGGAAGAGATAATACCATTTATGTGAATGAAGTGGCACCGAGACCTCATAATTCTGGGCATTACACACTTGATGCGTGTACGACTTCACAATTTGAGCAGCATGTACGTGCGATTTGCGGCTGGGCATTAGATAATATTGATTTAAAGACACCAGTGGTGATGACGAATATTTTAGGTGAACATGTTAATAAAGTGGACTCAGTTATCACAAACTTGCCTCAAGCGAAGTTGCATTATTACGGGAAAGATAAAGCGAAAACGGGTCGTAAAATGGGGCATATTAATTTTATTGGAAATGAAGTTGAAGATATTTTAAAAACTATAGATGAAAGTAATATTTGGAGGGAACAGCATGATCGAACGTTATACACGTGAAGAAATGGGACAAATATGGACAGAGGAAAACCGATTTAAAGCATGGCTAGAAGTTGAAATATTAGCTTGTGAGGCGTGGGCAGAGCTGGGTTATATTCCTAAAAAGGATGTTGCGACAATACGTGAGCAAGCGACCTTTGATCTGAATCGCATTCAAGAGATTGAACAAGAGACACGTCACGATGTCGTTGCGTTTACACGTGCGGTTTCAGAAACATTAGGTGACGAAAAGAAATGGATCCATTATGGCTTAACATCAACAGATGTAGTAGACACGGCTTTGTCTTACACGATTAAGCAAGCTAATGATGTAATTCGCAATGATTTACATAAGTTTTTAGATGTCATCAAACGAAAAGCTGAAGATCATAAGTATACGATTATGATGGGACGGACTCATGGTGTTCATGCGGAGCCGACGACATTTGGGTTAAAACTTGCACTTTGGTATGAAGAGTTAAAACGAAATATAGAACGCTTTGAAGTGGCCGCAAAAGGTATCGAAGTCGGTAAATTATCGGGCGCTGTTGGAACCTATGCTAATATCGATCCGTATGTTGAACAATACGTGTGTGAAAAGCTTGGTTTAACGCCGTCACCGATTTCGACTCAAACATTACAACGGGATCGTCACGCTGACTATATGTCAACATTAGCGTTAATCGCGACATCGATTGAGAAGATGGCTACCGAAATACGTGGGTTACAAAAAAGTGAGACACGTGAAGTAGAGGAGTTTTTTGCAAAAGGCCAAAAAGGGTCATCGGCTATGCCGCATAAACGTAATCCGATTGGCTCAGAAAATATGTCTGGTATGGCGCGCGTTATCCGTGGTTATATGATGACAGCGTATGAAAATGTGTCACTTTGGCATGAACGAGATATCTCTCATTCATCTGCAGAACGTGTCATTTTGCCTGATGCGACGATTGCGCTTAATTATATGTTGAATCGATTTGCAAGCACTGTCGATAATTTAACGGTGTTCGCAGATAATATGCAGGCCAATATGGGTCGAACATACGGTTTAATCTATTCACAACGTGTACTCTTAACCCTCATTGACCAAGGTTTTTCGCGTGAACGCGCTTATGATCTTGTGCAGCCCTTAGCCATGCGCGCTTGGGAAGAAGGAACATCATTCCCTGATTTAATTCGTGGAACTGATGAGATCACGAGTACTGTTGACGAAGCTACATTAGAATCATGTTTTGATGCGACCTATCATTTAAAGAACGTTGATATGATCTTTGACCGTCTAGGCCTGGATTGAATTTAAAGGAGGTTTCAGTTTGGAAAAACATGCGTTGTTGTATGAAGGCAAAGCCAAACAATTATATACAGTTGATCACCCCAACATGCTTTGGGTGCAGTATAAAGATGTATTAACAGCGTTTAATGGCGAGAAACAGGAACAATTACTAGGGAAAGCGCAACTCAATAATGATATTTCGTCCTTATTATTTCAGCAGTTATCCATGGAAAATATTCCAAACCACTTCATTAGGCGGTTATCTGAAACAGAGCAACTCGTACAAAAAACAACAATTATACCGCTTGAAGTCGTTGTTCGTAATGTCGCGGCAGGTAGTCTAGCCAAGCGATTAGGTTTAGATGAAGGCGAACCATTAAAACAGACAATTGTTGAGACGTATTATAAAGATGATGCGCTTGGTGATCCACTTATTAATGATGATCATATTCGGTTGCTTGAGTTAGTGTCAGAAGAACGTTTGTTAACAATGAAGCGACTTGCACTGGATGTAAATCATCTACTAATAAAACATTTTAATATATGTAACCTGAAACTTGTTGATTTTAAGTTAGAATTCGGTATTAACCCAGAGGGTATGCTCGTGGTATCGGATGAAATTTCGCCAGATACATGTCGATTGTGGGATCTGGATACAAACGAGAAGCTTGATAAGGATGTATTTCGAGAAGGAACTGGTTCTATCGGTGAAGCGTACCAGACGATTTTATCGCGCTTAAAAGGTGCAGTTGAAAAGGGAATTTAATCGAAAAGGTGTGGTAATCATGGTCAAAGTGAAAGTATACATTACATTGAAATCAGGTGTGTTAGACCCACAAGGTAAAGCGATAGAGGGGGCACTTCATACGATGGGGGTAGATAACGTTGGTGATATTCGTGTAGGTAAGTACATGGAATTCCACATCGAGCCTAAAGCTGATCATTCAATCGATGAACAAGTCACGTTTATGTGTAATAAGTTGCTATCTAATCCTGTCATTGAAGACTATCGGTATGACATGGAGGAGGTCATCACAACATGAAGTTTGCTGTGGTTGTATTTCCGGGGTCGAATTGTGATCGTGACTTATTTCACGCAATTGAAACAGGACTTGATGAAGAAGTTGATTACGTCTTTCATACGGAAACGAATTTAGACGGCTATGATGCTGTATTGTTACCGGGTGGCTT
The DNA here is from genome assembly GCF_040545925.1 of Alkalibacillus flavidus. Classification (NCBI taxonomy): domain Bacteria; kingdom Bacillati; phylum Bacillota; class Bacilli; order Caryophanales; family Bacillaceae; genus Alkalibacillus; species Alkalibacillus flavidus. Next base: position 28,013 of record NZ_JBEPMX010000011.1, on the reverse strand, counting down.
CTCTTACGGTGACTATTTACGTTCAGGAGCGATTGCTCGTTTTTCAAATGTCATGAGAGCAGTGAGTGCGTTTGCATCAGAAGGGAAGCCTGTTTTAGGAATTTGTAATGGATTCCAAGTCTTACTTGAAGCGGGGTTATTGCCAGGTGCCATGAAGCGTAATCGAGACTTGAAGTTTATTTGTCGCCCAGTAGAATTGATTGTTGAACATAATGAGACACTGTTTACGACTAGCTATCAACAAGGGGAAACAATTCAAGTCCCCATTGCACATGCTGATGGTAATTATGAGTGTGACGCTCACACACTGGAAAAGCTCGCGTCGAATGACCAAATTGTGTTTCGTTATGCCAATAATCCAAATGGGTCATCAGCAGATATAGCTGGCATCGTTAATGAGCGGGGTAATGTTCTAGGGATGATGCCACATCCAGAACGTGCAATTGATACCTTACTTGGAAGTGACGATGGTTTTAAATTATTTCAGTCAATGTTAGCCAATTGGAGGGAACGTCATGCCACTACTTCTTGAACCCCATGCAGAATCTATTAAAGCGAACCAATTATATCAAGCTATGGGTCTAACTGATTATGAATTTACTTTAATTGAAACAATGCTAGAACGTACGCCGAATTATACTGAAACAGGAATCTTTTCAGTTATGTGGAGTGAGCATTGTAGTTATAAGAAATCACAACCACTGCTTAAAAAATTTCCGACATCAAGTGAGCGCGTATTACAAGGACCAGGTGAAGGAGCGGGAGTTGTTGATATTGGTGATGGGCTAGCAGCCGTCTTCAAAATTGAAAGTCATAATCACCCTTCAGCGATTTCGCCTTATCAAGGTGCAGCAACAGGAGTCGGTGGTATTTTGCGCGATGTGTTTTCGATGGGAGCACGTCCTGTTGCATTACTTAATTCACTTCGCTTTGGTGAATTAAATCAACCGCGGACGACGTATTTGTTTGAGGAAGTCATAGCTGGTATTGCAGGTTATGGTAATTGTGTTGGGGTGCCGACAGTTGGTGGCGAGATTCAATTTGACGATTGCTACCAAGGTAATCCGCTTGTTAATGCGATGTGTGTCGGCCTTATTCATCACCATGATATTCAAGTCGGTCAAGCAAAAGGTGTTGGCAATACAGTGATGTATATTGGCTCAAAAACAGGTTGTGACGGTATTCATGGTGCGACATTTGCATCTGAATCTTTGACTGATGAATCGAGTGAAGATCGTCCAGCTGTACAAGTCGGCGACCCATTTATGGAGAAATTGCTAATCGAAGCTTGCTTAGAATTAATTCAATCAGATGCCTTAATCGGAATTCAAGATATGGGTGCTGCTGGACTAACATCATCGGCAAGTGAAATGGCGAGTAAGGCTGGAACAGGCATTAAGATGAACTTGGATGATGTCCCGCAACGTGAACCCGATATGACACCTTATGAGATGATGCTATCTGAATCGCAAGAACGGATGCTTGTTATTGTAGAGCAAGGCCGTGAACAAGAAATTCAGGATTTAGTATCGCCATATGGTATTGAAGCAGTATCAATTGGCACCGTTACAGATGATAAGCGACTTCGTTTAACCTTTCAAGGTGAGATGGTTGCCGATATACCCGTTGATGCACTTACAGAAGATGCACCTGTTTATCATTTACCTTCCCGAGAACCCGAAGCATTTCGAACGAATCAAATAAATACATTTAACGTACCTGATATCGATGATCCAAATGTTTTGCTACAAGACCTCTTAAGGGCACCTACGATTGCGAGTAAGGAATGGGTCTATGATCAATATGATTATATGGTACAAACGAATACTGTTGTTGCACCTGGATCTGATGCGGCAGTCATTCGTCTTAAAGGGACTGACAAAGCATTGGCAATGACGACAGACTGTAATTCACGTTATTTACAATTAGATCCGAAAACTGGTGGTGAAATTGCAGTGGCAGAAGCGGCGCGTAATATCGTTTGTTCTGGAGCCGAACCTTTAGCGTTAACCGACTGTTTAAATTTTGGTAACCCTGAAAATGAGACGATTTTTTGGATGATGGAACAAGCAACAGATGGTATGGCTGAAGCAGCTAAGCAACTCAAAACGCCTGTGATTAGTGGAAATGTCTCGCTATATAATGAAACGAATGGAACGAGCGTATACCCAACGCCTGTTGTTGGGATGGTTGGTTTAATTCATGATGTTAATCATATTACAGAACAACGTGCGAAAAATGCTGGCGATCTAGTATACGTCATTGGTGAGACAGAACTCGAATTGGGGGGGAGTGAAGTTCAAAAATGGTTGATCGGTAATTACGAAGGGCGAGCACCGCAAATTGATTTAGATACAGAATACCAGCGACAAGAGCAACTTCTAAACGCGATACGAAAGGGTGTCATATCTTCAGCTCATGATGTGTCTGAAGGTGGCTTAGCTGTTGCTTTAGCAGAGAAGATTATGGAAACGTCTTATGGATTGAGTATTAGCTTGACGGGTGAACATTTGTTAGAGCTATTCAGTGAGACGCAGTCACGATTTATTGTCACTGTTTCAAATGACAATCGATCGCTATTTGAAGAATTAGTTGGTGATGCGATGCATATTGGGCATGTGACAGGTGATGGTGAATTGACACTTGATTGGAACGGTCAAATAGTAATTCAACAAAATGTTCATGCACTAACGAATTTATGGAAAGGGGTGATTCCATGTCTAGTGACATCAAAGGGTTAAACGAAGAATGTGGTGTGTTCGGTGTTTATAATCATGTACAAGCGGCTCATATGACTTATTACGGCTTGCACAGTTTACAACACCGAGGCCAAGAAGGTGCTGGAATTGTCGTATCGGATGGGGATAAGTTAGAACAATCTAAAGGGCACGGGCTTGTGACAGAAGTTTTTGATGAAAGTAAATTAGCTCATTTGCCAGGTCAAAAGGCGATAGGCCATGTTCGATATTCTACGACGGGGGATAAATCGTATGAAAATATCCAGCCGTTATTATTTCAGTCACAAACGAATACACTGTCAGTCGCTCATAATGGTAATTTAGTAAACGCTTCAAGACTTCGTTCTGCTTTAGAAGATGAAGGGAGTATTTTTCAAACGACATCAGATACTGAAGTGATCGCTCATCTTATTCGAAAAGGTGGCAAACAACCTTCTCACAAACGAATTAAAGCCTCTTTAAAACAACTTGAGGGGGCTTTTGCGATTGTCATGTTACATGATAATCAATTGATTGCAGCGTTAGATCCACGAGGCATGCGTCCGTTATCACTCGGTAAGGTTGGCGATTCTTATGTGATTGCTTCTGAAACATGTGCTTTCGATGTCGTTGGCGCTGATTATGTTCGTGATATTCAGCCTGGTGAGTACTTAGTGATCGATGAGAACGGTGTGAATTCGAGTTATTTTAGTGAACCAAATGACCGAGCAATTTGTACGATGGAATATGTCTATTTTGCTCGTCCTGATAGTCAAGTTGACGGAGACAATATTCATCGGACGCGAAAACAATTAGGGAAAAAGCTAGCTGAGACTGATCCCGTTGAGGCCGATGTCGTAACAGGTGTCCCAGACTCAAGCATTTCAGCTGCAATTGGCTTTGCGGAAGCATCACAAATACCATATGAGCTCGGATTAATCAAAAATCGTTATGTTGGACGTACGTTTATTCAACCGTCTCAGGAGTTGCGTGAACGAGGTGTGAGAATGAAGTTGTCGCCTGTTCGTAAAGTTGTTGAAGGAATGCGGGTTGTAATCGTTGACGACTCGATTGTGCGCGGTACGACATCACGTCGAATTGTCTCTATGTTAAAAGAAGCAGGAGCAAAGGAAGTCCATGTGCGTATCACTGCTCCACCTATAAAACATCCGTGTTTTTATGGTATTGATACATCAACATCTTCCGAATTGATTGCAGCGAATTATTCTGTTGAAGAAACTAGAGAGAAAATTGGTGCAGATTCGCTCTGTTATTTAACGTCAGAGGCGATGGTGAATGTGATTGATCGCGACGACGAAAGCAAGAATCAAGGTCATTGTTTAGCCTGTTTTACAGGGAATTATCCGACTGAAATTTATGATCATTCTGTGTTACCACATGAGAAAGAGCAATCTGTGGAACACTCGACAAGTTAAGGAGCGGATCTATTATGTCAGAAGCTTATCGTCAAGCAGGTGTCCATTTAGAAGAAGGGTATGAAGCGGTCAATCGTATGACGTCTCATGTCCATCGAACGAAACGTAAAGGTGTTTTTGGATCCTTAGGTGGTTTTGGTGGATTGTTTGATTTATCAGCGCTAGATTACAAAGCACCTGTTTTAGTCTCTGGAACAGACGGCGTTGGCACGAAACTAAAAATCGCTTTTATGGCACATCAACATGATACCATTGGCATTGATGCTGTAGCAATGTGTGTTAATGATGTTGTTGCCCAAGGAGCTGAACCGCTGTATTGTTTAGATTATTTAGCGTTAGGTCAAGCAGATCCGGATCAAATCGAACAAATTGTCAAAGGCATTGCTGATGGGTGTGAAGAAGCAGGTTGTGCATTGATTGGCGGTGAAACAGCAGAAATGCCTGGTATTTATGATGTGGATGAGTATGATATTGCAGGGTTTGTTGTTGGTGTGGCCGAAAAGGATGAATTGATAACAGGTGAGACAATTGAAGATAAGGATGTGTTAATCGGACTACCGTCAAACGGGATTCATAGTAATGGTTTTTCACTTGTGCGTAAAATCTTAGAAAACGAGAACCTTAACCTGAATACGACTTATTCACCATTAACTGAGTCATTAAAAGATGTACTACTAACGCCGACGAAAATTTATGTTAAGTCAATATTAGCTCTGAAAGAACAGGTTAATCTAAAAGGCATTGCGCATATTACAGGCGGTGGTTTTTATGAAAATATCCCGCGTATGCTTCCTGGTGATTTAGGCGCAACCATCGATGTCATGACATTCCCAAAGCCTGACATCTTTTCGTTAATTGAACGTTATCGAGATTTTCCGCGACGAGACATGTACGATATCTTTAATATGGGCATTGGAATGGTTGTTGCTGTCAGTCAAGATGAGGTGGAAGCTACGTTATTAGCATTATCGAGTATTGGTGAAGAGGGGTATGCTATCGGAGAGGTGAACCAAACGGGCGAGATATCACTTGTTGGGGAGGAATCAGCATGAAAAAGGTGGCTGTTTTGGCCTCGGGTAGCGGTTCGAATTTTGAAGCTATTGCAAACGCAGCACAAGCAAGTGATTCACCTTACGAAGTTGTGGCATTAATCACTAATCGCGCTGATGCCTTTGCACTAGAACGTGCTAAATCTTTGAGCATTCCATCATACACTGTGTTACCGAATCAATTTCATAACAAAGTAGATTATGAACAAGACATATTGGCTAAATTGCGTGCTTATGATGTTGATTGGATTGCATTAGCAGGATATATGCGAATAGTTGGACCAACGTTACTTGAACCATTCCGCAATCGCATTATCAATGTTCATCCTTCATTACTTCCGCAGTTTCCGGGGAAAGATGCTATTGAGCAAGCTTTAGCGGCAGGCGTTAGTCACACAGGAGTGACGGTGCACTATATTGATGAAGGTGTAGATACAGGTCCGATGATTGCACAACAATCAATCAGTATTGCTGAATTTGATACATATAACATATTACAAATGAAGTTACGTGAAGTAGAACATATATTATATCCCCAAACATTAAAGCATGTGATACGAGAGGATGAGTTAATTGAAAAAAACAGCGTTAATTAGTGTTTCAGATAAAACAGGAATTGTTGATTTTGTAAAACAATTAGTTGACCAACAATTTGACATTGTATCGACAGGAGGAACGAAGCGTGTATTAGAAGAAGCGGGGATCGAGGTAACAAGTATATCAGAGGTCACCGAGTTTCCTGAGATTTTAGACGGACGGGTCAAAACCTTACACCCGAATGTTCACGCGGGATTACTAGCGAAACGTGATCAATCTGATCATATGAACGCATTAGATGAATTGGCTATTCAAACAATTGATCTTCTTGTAGTTAATCTATATCCGTTTAAAGAGACTATCTCTAAAGAGCAAGTAACATATCATGAAGCGATTGAGAACATCGATATAGGTGGGCCGGCGATGCTTCGAGCGGCGGCAAAAAACCATGAGGATGTGACGGTTGTAGTTGATCCGAACGATTATATGCATGTTATTGATGCGTTGACCTCCTCTCAGGAGTTACATGACCTAAACCGTGAATTAGCAGCTAAAGTTTATCGTCACACAGCGCAATATGATGCGCTTGTTGCTGATTATTTAACGAAACAAACGGGTGAATCTTATCCTGAATCCAAGACTTTTACTTTGGATCGACAGCAAACACTTCGTTATGGTGAAAATCCCCATCAACAAGCTGCGTTTTATGCTGATCCATTTGCTAGTAACGCGTCGCTTGTTAATGCAACACAGTTACATGGTAAAGCATTATCCTATAATAATATTCAAGATGCAGACGTCGCTTTAACAGTCGTAAAAGAGTTTTCAGAACCTACTACTGTCGTCGTCAAACATACGAACCCTTGTGGTGTGGGAACTGGTGATACGTTGGAGGCTTCGTTTAATCGCGCTTACGATGCTGATCCTATATCGATTTTTGGAGGTATTGTCGCATTAAACCGTGAAGTCGATGCAACCGTTGCGGAAGACTTAAGTCAAATATTTTTAGAAATTATTATAGCAACGAGTTTCACAGATGAAGCTTTAGACATACTCACGCAAAAGAAAAATATTCGTCTACTTGAAGTGTCAACGGAACAAGGTGTACCTGAGTTGGCGTTGCGTTCTGTTGCGGGAGGTCTGTTAATCCAAGATGAAGATCGATACCTTGAGAAGGATATACAATTCGACGTCGTAACAGAACGTGACCCAACTGAAGAGGAATGGACGAACATGGCTTTTGCATGGAAAGTGATGAAGCATGTGAAATCGAACGCGATATTATTGGCGACTAATCAACAAACGATTGGGGTTGGTGCTGGACAAATGAATCGTGTCGGAGCGGCTAAAATAGCGATTGATCAAGCGGGTGCTAAGGCAAACGAAGCTGTGATGGCATCTGATGCGTTTTTCCCGATGGATGATACCGTTGAAGCGGCGTATCAAGCTGGTATCACAGCGATTATTCAACCAGGTGGGTCTAAACGGGATGGTGATTCGATCAAAAAATGTAATGAATACGGTATAGCGATGGTTTTCACTGGTGTACGCCACTTTAAACATTAACCCAATACATTACACAGGAGTTCATACGTGTAGTTAATCATTAATGCTGTTGAGAAAGAGGTGTTTTGATGAATGTGTTAATCATCGGTCGCGGAGGTCGTGAACATGCTATAGCGTGTAGTTTGAGCCAAAGTGAGCGCGTAGGTCAAATTATTGTAGCACCTGGTAATGATGGCATGCGTGATGTCGCTCACATTGAACCAATTGCAGAAAACGATCACGATCAATTAATTAAACTGGCTTTTCAGCAAGCGATTGATTTAACAATTGTTGGACCTGAAGCGCCATTGATGGATGGTATCGTTAATCGTTTTCAGCAAGCAGGACTTCGGATTTTTGGACCGACACAAGAAGCTGCATTAATTGAAGGCAGTAAAGATTTCGCAAAGCGATTAATGCATGATTATCAGATTCCGAACGCGAAGTATCAAACCTTTACAAATGCAGAAGCGGCTAAACGATATATATCAAATCAAGGCGCCCCAATTGTTATTAAAGCAGACGGGTTAGCTTCAGGTAAAGGTGTCACCGTTGCAACGACATTGTTAGAGGCGCATCAAGCAGTCGATGCGATGTTGTCAGGTGAACAAGACGAAGAAACTAATCATCGTGTGGTCATAGAGGATTACTTAGAGGGAGAAGAATTTTCATTAATGGCTTTCGTAAATGGGGAAAACGTTTACCCGATGGTCGTTTCCCAAGACCATAAGCGAGCCTTCGATCACGACGAGGGTCCTAATACAGGAGGAATGGGAGCGTATTCACCAGTTCCTCAAATTAACGAACAAACTTATCATCAATCCGTTCAAACGATATTAAAGCCAGTAGCAAAAGCACTCATCGCCGAAAACCGTTCATTTACTGGCATATTATATGCTGGTTTAATTGCCACATCAGAAGGACCGAAAGTCATAGAATTTAATGCTCGATTTGGTGATCCTGAAGCACAAGTTGTCTTACCGCGTTTACAAACAGATTTAGTTGACGTTATCGATTGCGTACTGGATGATCGACCTGTCATGTTGTCTTGGTCAGATGAAGCTGTTGTTGGTGTCGTTCTTGCAGCTTTAGGCTATCCTGCATCTTATGAGAAGGGAATGCCACTGCAAGGCTTAAGCAATTTACAATCAGATCTATTCACTTTCCATGCTGGCACGAAAAAACGAGATGGTAAGTGGGTTACTAATGGTGGTCGATTGCTACTGATTGGAGCGAGCGGAGCGACCATCGAACAGGCGCAGCGACATGTCTACGAACAAATAAAATATTTAGATTCAGAACATGTCTTTTACCGTAAAGACATTGCAAATAAAGCGTTACAAAAGTTATAACTAATTACATTAATACATGTGGTGACTGACGACTGAATTGGAAATGACCATAAGGGAGCTGCATGTTAATTAAGCCGGTCGTCTGGGCAGGAGGAATTTTTCTCTTATATGTTCAGGAGGATTTAATATGAACGAACCATTACTAATGAATGGACAAGAAGTATCGAAGGCGATCAAAGCTAAATTAGAAGGTGATGTTGCAACATTACGGAATCAAGGTGTGATACCGAAACTGGTTACCGTATTAGTCGGTGATGATCTATCGTCTCATACATATGTTAGGATGAAAGCAAACGCGTGTGAACGAATAGGAATAGTATCTGAACAGGTTTTACTACCAACCGAAACGTCGACAACGGACTTGATACAAACAATCCAACGATTAAACGAAGATAATTCGGTCCATGGTATTTTGCTACAACACCCTGTGCCTAGTCATATCGACGAACGCTTAGCATTTGATACAATTACGTTATCGAAAGATGTTGACGGCGTGACTAGTCAGGGATTTGGATCAACAGCATTTCAATTAAATGCTTATCCATGCTGTACACCAGCGGCTATTATGAAAATGTTAGATTATTATGATATTGATGTTGAAGGTAAACATGCGGTTGTTATAGGGCGCAGTCCGATTTTAGGTAAACCTGTTTCTATGATGCTTCTCAATCGTCATGCGACTGTGACAGTCAGCCATTCTAAAACAGAACGGCTCGGTGATATCGTTCAACAAGCAGATATCGTTGTAGCGGCTGTTGGAAAACCGAATTTTGTTCAAGGGGAATGGTTAAAACCTGGCGCGATTGTCCTCGATGCTGGGTATAATAAAGGTAATGTGGGCGATTGTGATTATGAAACATGCTATCAACAAGCGAGTGCAATCACTCCTGTGCCAGGCGGTGTCGGCCCTGTCACGATTGCGATACTATTAAGAAACACCGTTATAGCTGCGCAAAACCTAACAAGATAATAATGATTATATTAACTGAATATATAAGTTTAAGATAAATAAAAACGTTTATTTATCTTGACATTCTACCCACAGATATTATAATATATTCTATGGCATTTTATCATATCCACGTAATAGCCCCGGAAACTATTCGTGATGAGATAAACGTAATGAAACGGAAATAACAGGAGGGAATCGTCATGCGCCAAACATTTATGGCAAACGAACAAAACGTTGAGCGTAAATGGTACGTAGTTGACGCAGAAGGCCAAACTTTAGGTCGTCTATCGACAGAAGTTGCAACACTTCTACGTGGCAAACATAAGCCAAGCTACACACCACACGTTGATACAGGTGACAATGTCATCATCATTAATGCAGATAAAATTCAGTTAACAGGTAAGAAGTTAACAGACAAGAAATATTACCGTCACTCAAACTACCCAGGTGGTTTGAAAGAACGTAGCGCAGAAGAAATGCGTAATAATTATCCAGTACAAATGCTTGAACAAGCGATCAAAGGCATGCTACCTAAGAACAAATTAGGTCGTAAAATGGGCCAAAAGCTACACGTTTATCGTGACGCTAACCATAGACATCATGCACAAAAACCAGAAGTTTACGAGCTTCGTGGATAATTAAGGAGGGTAATTGAATTGGCACAAGTACAATATAACGGCACTGGCCGTCGTAAAAGCTCAGTAGCACGTGTACGACTAGTACCAGGTAATGGTAAAGTCGTTGTGAATAAAATCGATGCAGAACAATACTTCCCACACGAAACTCTACGTCGTGTGATTAACCAACCATTAGACGTTACAGAAAACACAGGAAACTATGACATTTATGTCAACGTTGATGGTGGTGGATTCTCAGGTCAAGCTGGTGCGATCCGCTTAGGCGTTGCTCGCGCTCTATTAGAAGCTGACCCTGAATACCGCCCATCGCTAAAACGCGCTGGACTTCTAACGCGTGACGCACGCGAGAAAGAACGTAAAAAATACGGTCTTCGTGGCGCTCGTCGTTCACCACAGTTCTCAAAGCGTTAAAAAGATTTATATATCAAGGTTTATACCCTTTTTGCTTTCAGAAGCAAAAAGGGTATTTTTTATGGAGATAAGATTGTTTCGGTAGTAAATTTAAAATTAGTGCTTGTAAATTCCATCTAATTAGATGAATGTCTAATATAGGAGTTGAGTTGATGCGATTAGATAAATTAGTCCATTTCCATAAAACAGTTGGCGATCAAACGCGTTTAAGAATTATTGGATTACTAAAAGAAGGCGGAGCTCTACATGGACAAGCTATTGCAGGGAAGTTGGGGTTAACGCCACCGACGATTTCACATCATATTGCGAAGTTGAAATAAATTGGTATTGTTTACCAACGACGTGACAAAAATACGATTTATTATGCGCTAAATGAGCGGAAATTAGACTTATTAGCAGGAGCGATTACACGATTGGGGGATGATGGTATGAGTGAAGAATTGCAAGTAACAGATGAAAAAAAGCATAAAGTGTTAAATAATTTTATTGAGTCTGATGGCCGAATTAAATCAATGCCTGCTCAACTGAAAAAGCGATTAATTATATTAGAACATATTATTAAAGGTTTAGAAGCAGGTCAGTCGTATCCTGAGCCAAAAATTAACAAACACATTAAACAATTTCACGATGATTTTGCCACCATTCGAAGAGAGTTTATTATGCACCAGTTTATGACGCGGGATAAGGGATATTATGAGTTAAACCCAAGGGAATTGTGGTTGATTTAAATAGCTAAAAGGAGTCGAATGATGTTTGTCGAGTTAACAAAATTTAAAGTTAAGGATGGTAAGTCTAAGCAAGTTGATGAATGGTTGAACTTTTTAAACGAACATATGGAAAGCGTGTTGTTAACGTTAGAAGATGAGCAAATGTATGTTGAAACGATTTTCAGAGAGAATGATGGTGATCAAGAATATCTATATTGGTATTCGATTCAAGGAAGTGGTGGCCAGTATGTTGGGGGTTCGAATCATTGGGTGGATCAGAAGCATTTAGAATACTGGGAAGAATGTATAGATCAAACCAGTAAACCAATTGACTTAACTCCTTCTGTTACCATGATCCCCACTAAAATTAAAAATAGTATGACCTAAAAAGAGGTTGGGACAGAAGGGTATTAAATTGTGCAAAAGGCGAATGTTTGGATATCATAACAGGTAAGCAATGATGAAGCGGAATCAAAACACGTAGACGCCTGCGGGAACAGCACGCGTCTCGAGACACCGCAAGCCCCGCTTTTGGGCTGAGGGATGCACCTGCGTCTTCTAGCAGCGCTTCGAAGCTTGCTTTCTCGGTGCAAGTTGCAAGGAAGCATATTCGATGAGGTTGCCTGGCTCGAGCCGTGCCCCGGTAAAGGAAACACGGCGATTGCGCCAGCAGAGCCGATGTTGAGCTTATGTCACGTAGAACCAAGCGAAGTGTTTTGATGGAGCGTCATTCAAGCAGAAAACCCGGACGATCTATTTTTAATAATTAAATCGTCCGGGTTTTACTTTACTGAATTAGGTTTTGTCCCAGGCTCTTTTTATCTAACATAAAGCCCTTGGCCGATATAAAGGGTGTTTAAATTATCATCTTGTGGATTTAGTTCTCGTAACTCCCACAGTTTCATGCCGTGTTTTTGGGCAATGCTTGACGCTGTGTCGCCTCGTTTGACCTCATATTGATTGCCGCTAATTCGCATCTCCTGTCCAACTTGTAAACGACCTAAGTTATCAAGGTTTGGGTTTAAAATTTCTAGCTGTTTGAGACTAATCCAGTTGTCCATGGCGATTTCCCAAGCTGTGTCGCCTTGTTTCACGGTATAGTATTGCCATGAAGAGCGCTCGGGACTTGGATCATAGTTATCTTCTTTCGGTGCTGGCGGGCTTGGATCCTGTGCTGTTTCTGAATAAATAAACATTTGCACCCAATGCCCTTCATAATAGCCAACACCAATCCGATTAAAGTCTGGACTTAACATATTCCGTCTATGACCGGTGCTGTTCATCCAATCTTGGACGACGGCTGATGCGGACGGTTGGCCTTTCGCAATATTTTCTCCGGCTGTACGATAGTTGATTCCGTATTCCTTCATCATATCAAATGGCGATCCGTATGTTGGGGACGTGTGGGAGAAGTAGTTATTGTTGTACATATCTTTCGCCTTTTCTTCAGCGACTTTCGACAATTCTGTACTATACGTTAACGGACTTCTTCCTTGATCTTGTCTTTCGGCATTCGTTAACTCAGCCACTTTTTCTTCTGGTGATTGGGCTGATACAGGAGTTAGAATGACGAATGACATGAAGAACAAAAGCATCATGAATGTGTTTAAAACGCGCATAGTATTCTCTCCTTTCGCTATTAGTGTTCAGAAAAAGAGTAGGTTTTAAGCTGGTAATTTTAGGTTATATAACGTGTGAACTAAATGAATGAAAGACTGCTCAGTTTGTTTTGTTCTTACAATTGTCATTGAAATAGCCGTTAAAACAATACGGGGTGTGGTATAGTATGAGTGTAAGCAAAAGTCGTAACGAAAGGCGGCGTTGTTTGATGACACAAGGAATCGAAAGAATAGAACAACAAGAATTAAAAAATCGAATCGTGTCAGCTGAAGAAGCAGCGGCATGGATTAAAGATGGTATGACACTCGGTTTGAGTGGATTTACGCGAGCGGGCGATGCGAAAGCTGTGCCGCAAGCGCTCGTTAAGCGGAGTGAGACAGAATCGTTTAAGGTAGATATTTTTACAGGGGCATCGCTTGGGTCTGACTTAGACCAAATGATGGCTGAAGCGGGTATTATTCGCAAACGTTTACCGTTTCAAGCGGATTCAGTCATGCGCAAGAAAATTAACCAAGGTGATTTTCATTTTGTCGACCAACATTTATCGCATACAGCGGAAATGTTGCGGAATCAAACGATGGAAGCGATCGATGTAGCCATTATTGAAGCGATTAAAGTGACTAATGATGGCATGATTATACCGACAACGTCAGTCGGCAATTCATTAAGCTTTGTCGAAAGCGCATCTCAGGTCATTGTGGAAATTAATACTGCACAACCAGAGGCGTTTGAAGGTATGCATGATATCTATTCATTAGATAAGCAAGGGAGTCGCGAGCCGATTCCATTAACAAAGCCAGATGATCGAATCGGAACGAGAGGAATTCCGGTTGATCCAAATAAAATCGTCGGCATTGTGATGACGAATCAACCTGACTCACCGTCACCGATCGTCCCGCCAGATGATGAAACGAAACAAATGGCGAGTCATCTCATTCGTTTCTTAGAATCTGAGGTGGAACAAGGTCGATTGACGAAGGAATTAGCGCCATTGCAATCAGGGATTGGGTCGGTCGCTAATGCCGTTTTCCACGGGTTGTTAGAATCAGACTTTGAAAATTTAGACGTATATTCTGAAGTCCTACAAGACGCGGTGTTTGATTTGATTGACGCAGGAAAAGTCAACAAGGCGTCATGTTGTTCCATTACACTGTCAGAAGACAAAATGAAGCAAGTATACGATCATTTTGACGATTATAAAGATCAATTAATTCTTCGTACACAAGAGTTATCGAATCATCCAGAAATCATTCGTCGATTAGGTTTGATTTCGATTAATACAGCGCTTGAAATGGATATTTACGGAAACGTCAATTCAACGCATGTGCTCGGAACGAAGATGATGAATGGTATTGGTGGGTCAGGCGACTTTGCACGTAATGCGCGTTTGTCGATCTTTGTCACGAAGTCGATTGCGAAAAATGGCGATATTTCAAGTGTCGTCCCGATGGTATCGCATGTGGATCATACGGAACATGATGTTGATATACTTGTGACAGAGCAAGGCTATGCGGACTTGCGCGGGCTCGCTCCTCGTCAACGTGTCGAGCGAATTATTGAAAACTGTGCTCATCCGTCTTACCGCGATGCTTTATATGAATATTTTAACGAAGCGGCTTCACGCGGTGGACAAACGCCTCATATGTTAGAAAAAGCATTGTCATGGCATACGCAATTTGAACGAACAGGCACGATGAAGTCACTCATTAAATCAACATAAATAAAACGGGACTGGGTCAGAAGTAGATTCAATTGTAAAAAAGACGAGTGTTTGGACATCATAATAGTTTAGCACTAATGAAGCGGAATCAAAACACGTAGACGCCTGCGGGAACAGCACGCGTCTCGAGACCCCGCAAGCCCCGCTTTTGGGGCTGAGGGATGCACCTGCGTCTTCTAGCAGCGCTTCGAAGCTTGCTTCCTCGGTGCAAGTTGCAGAGTAGCTTACTCGATGATGTTGCCTGGCTCGAGCCGTGCCCCGGTAAAGGAAACATGGCGATTGCGCCAGAAGAGCCGATGTTGAGCTTATGTCACGTAGAACCAAGCGAAGTGTTTTGATGGAGCGTCATTCAAGCAGAAAACCCGGACGATTTATTTTTTATAATTAAATCGTCCGGGTTTTACTTTACTGAATTAGGTTTTGTCCCAAGCTCGTTTTTTATTTAAAAGGTCATATACGAGACACCAAGGTAAATGATCACGATTAGAATCGCTGGTAATGTGTAGCGAATCATAGACGTTTTCGCTTGGCGCATTAAGATAAACAGTAGGATAATCATCATACCTAAACTTAATGTCGCTGTTGTAATAATTGAGGTACTCACCCCTTGTAAAATAGGTCCCGTTTGATAAAACGCATCGGTAAAGGCAAGTAATAATAGATTGAATAAATTGCTGCCAAGAATAGACCCGGCTGCAATCGCATAGTTGGCGAGTTTGTACGCGGCAATCACTGCGACAAGCTCTGGTAGAGACGTTGAAGCGGCAATTAACACACTGCCGACGAAACTCGAATTGATGCCTGTTTGCTCAGCAATTAAATCCCCTGTAATTGATAAAACACTTCCGGCAATTAGAACCGTGACCGCTGACATTATAAAGAACTGAATCACTTTACGAGTCGACATCCGTTTTTCATCAACGATCACGTCTTCATCAGGCTCTTCTTCTTCAAATAATTTCACACTTAAAATATATAAGCCGACGAGAATGAACATTTCGATCCCGATATTGAATAGAGTAATGCTGTTGTCGACTAGCATAGCGATAATAATCGTGACGGTTAACGCAATGCCGAATAGGATCGACGGGATGTGTTGGCGTGATTCAAGTTGGTTAAATGCTTGTTGTTTTCGGTAATACAAATCAACAGCAGCTAAAATTAACACGTTAAAAACATTACTCCCAACCATATTCCCGACAGCAATATCAACATTATCGACATAAACCGCAGTTACGCTTGTCGTTAATTCGGGTAATGAGGTTGCACCAGCAATGAGTAAACCACCAACCATGGCGCCACTCATGGCCGTTTGCCTGCTAATTTGATCACCGTATTCATTTAATTTGATTGCGGCATACACGACGACGATAGCCGCAATGATAAAACTAATCCATATCATAATGTCTGTCTCTCCTCTTTAAGAATGGTAAAAAAGAACATAAAAAAGACCTTGGCCATCATACGAGGCCAAGGTCTTGCGTATTATATGATGAACCGGGTAATAATCACATTACCGAGATTGACGATTCATCAACCGTTAAATACGGTCGCTACTCCCCTTGTCTAACATAACTATAGCTTAATAGATGCAAAGAGTCAATAAACATGGTATAGTATTATCGGACATAAAAGTTTTAAAATTTGCCATTTTAAGTTAGTTTGAGTTAAACTATGTAAGGGATTAAAATTTACAATTGTGTGACGTCTAGGTTTCTTACTATAATAGATTTATCGTGTAAGGAGTCTAGTTATATAAATCAATTTAATTTAGGGGGAGATTCACATGAGAAAATCGATTGTTGGATTAATTGCAATTGGTTTTATTGCCACGATGGTATTAGCTGCTTGTGGCTCAGGAGATGGAGGCGAGTCGCGTATTGCGATCGGACCTGCTGGTAGTGGTACACAAGCTGCTGCGACAGTTATTTTAGAAGGTGCCGGTATTGAAGACGGCGATTATGACAAGTATGAAGAAGGTTTCGGAAATGCTCGTGATGGTCTTCAAGACGGAAATATTGATGCATCATTTGGTTTGTTAGGGTTGCCTGCTGGTAGTGTTAATGACTTGCAAGCGAACACAGGTGATGCGAAGTTAATCAGTTTAACAGAAGATGAAGTGCAGTACGCACAAGATGAATTAGGTTATCTTCCGTATACGATTTCTTCAGATTCTTATGATTTCTTAGAAGAGGACGTGCAAACGGTTACAGCTTATGCTGTACTAGTTGCGAATACGAATACGATTGATAATGAATTAGCGTATGATCTGGCGCGTGTATCGATTGAAAATGCTGATGAAAATACACACGCTCAATCTGATCATATGACATTAGAAAATGCACTAAGTGGTTCTGAAGGGTTACCTGTACACCCTGGTGCTGCTGAGTATTATGAAGAGCAAGGTTTAGAGATTGAAGGAGATGTGGCAGAGGTTTCAGCAACTCCTGAAGATCGTGCTGACGAGATTGTTATGGGTACTGGTAGCTCTGGTGGTACTTACTATCCACTAGGCGGTGAAATGGCAACAGTATGGAATAACAATATTGATGGTGTAAGTGTGACATCAACTGAAACAGGTGCATCTGTAGAGAACTTAGCTTCAATTGGGCGTGACGAACTAGACTTAGGTATGACCGTTCACATCCCAGCGCAAGATGCGTTTAACGGTGAAGGTGAATTCGAAGATGCAGCCGTTGATAATTTTGCATTCATTGGTCATATTTATCCAGAAGTGATGCAGATTATTACGCGTGAAGAAACAGGCGTTGAATCATTATCTGACCTTAAATAAGATAGTAGGTCAATGGATGAGTATGAAAAGGACCGACACAGTGTGCCGGTCCTTTTTGTACCTACCCATATATGTTGAAGGTGGTGAAGGGTGTGTCTAAAAGATCGAACAACAAGAACAACGATGTAAATGAGGAAGCATCAACAGACACCCAACAACACGGTGATCACGTTGATGAACAAGAATTACTGAGAGAATATGATCGCGAAAGCAATGTGAGAAGTAATATCGGAAAATGGGCTTGGATTGTTACGTTTCTAGCACTCTATTTGACGTTTTTCCATTTATACACAGGTTATTATGGAACGCTTCAATCACAAATTCAAGGTGCCGTCCACGTCGGAACAGCGCTCGGTATCATTTATTTACTCTACCCGGCAAAAAAGGGACTACATGACCGTGGTGTTCCGTGGTATGACGTCATCTTGGCGTTCACAGCTATTTTTGTTGGTTACTATAAGATTATTTTTTTCGATAAGATTTTAGATGCGCGAATACATGGTTATGAGACGTTAGATGTTATCGTATCGGTTATTGGTGTGCTTCTGTTACTTGAAGCAACAAGACGTGCGGTAGGACTGCCAATCGTGATCGTCGCAGGAGCGGTCATACTGTATGCGTTATACGGTAATTTAATCCCGACACAAGTATTGTCTCATACAGGCTTTTCGTTTGAGAAAGTGATGACTGACTTGTGGTACCGAGAAAATGCGGTATTCGGTATTCCAGTACAAGTGTCCTCGCGTTTTATTTTCTTATTCCTATTATTTGGTGTGATTTTAGTTCATTCTGGGATTGGGCAATTCTTTAACGATTTAGCCTTTGCTTTGACCGGTCGTTTCACAGGTGGTACGGCCAAAGCAGCTGTATCGGCCAGTGCGCTTCAAGGTATGGTATCAGGTAGTTCCATTGCCAATACGGTGTCATCAGGGTCGTTTACAATTCCGATGATGAAAAAGGCGAAGTTCCGGCCAGAATTTGCGGCAGCAGCCGAAGCATCAGCTTCTACAGGTGGTCAGCTCATGCCGCCAATTATGGGGGCAGCGGCCTTCATTATGATTGAATATACGGGGACAGATTATGGCACGATTATGCTTGCCGCTCTCATCCCAGCGATGCTTTATTTTTCGGGTATCTTTATGGGGGCACATTATGAAGCGAAAAAAGCAGGTATTTTTGGAGCGCCTAAAGAAAGTTTACCGAGTGCTTGGAACTTGCTAAAGATAAAAGGGTACATGCTACTGCCGTTAATCACGATTGTAACGACGTTGTTTATCGGTTATACACCGCAACGTGCGGCCTTGATCGGTATTCTAACAGCCTTTGTCGTTAGTATGATTAGTAAAGAAACACGCATGTCGATTAAGAAGATCTTCTTTGTGTTAGAACAAGGTGCTCGCACAGCGTTACCTGTTATTGCGGCAGTTGGTACGGCTGGTATTATCGCAGGTGTCGTCGGTATGACTGGCTTAGGTGGTAAAGTGGCAGCAGCCATCATTACATTATCGAATGATATTCAATTGCTTGCTTTAATATTCACAATGCTTGCGTGTATCATTTTAGGTATGGGCTTACCGACAACAGCGAACTACGTCGTAACTGCGACGATTGCTGCACCAGCCTTAATTAATGGGTTTGGTGTCGAGGTGTTAGCAGCCCATTTATTTGTTTTCTATTTCGGTATTGTGGCTGATATTACACCGCCTGTATGCTTAGCGGCATACGCCGGGTCAGGTATAGCCAAATCGAATCCGTTTAAGAGTGGGTTAACCGCCGTTAAACTGGCGATAGCCGCATTCATTATACCGTACATCTTTGTGTACAATCCGATATTAGTTCAAGCAGGCGATCATTCGGTGTTTGCGCTAATATTAGCTGTCGTGACAGCGTTAATTGGTATGATGGGTGTGAGTAGTTCAGTGATGGGTTATTTCCAACGTGATAGTCGTGTTTGGGAACGACTACTATTAATTACAGCTGGTTTAATGCTAATTACGCCGAATCCGTATATCGATATTGCCGGTGTCGTGATGATTGCACTTGTGTGGTACGTCCAAACACGACGTCCACAAGATCGACAAGGCATTGCTGCAGCATAGCTAGTGAGAAGCGGGGTTTTTATATAACCCCGCTTTTTTTATATTTATCAATTATTTCAACATAACCATGTTGGAAAAATCATCAAGCATGATATAATGAAACCGTTATTGTCGAAATTGAATCAATTTAAGGAGGAATAAGCTATGAATCAAAAGCGTTGGATTGCATTAGCTATAGCGGTTGGGCTTCTCGTCTTATCAACCGTCGCACAAATTACGACAACCGTTGCGACGACTGATTTTACTGAGATGTTCCAAACGGATAGCGAGTATTCTGAAGAAGTCGTCGAAGAAGGTAGTTTGAATGAAAGCGTCGCGGTGATTAATGTTGAAGGAGTCATTCAGTCAGGTGTCACAGGTGGCGTATTAAGTGCTGGTACATATAATCATGACCAATTATTGGGAATGCTTGACCATGTTAAAGAAAGTGACCAATATAAAGCGCTCGTCTTGAATGTCAACACGCCAGGTGGTGGTGTTGTCGAAAGTGCGCAAATTCATGACCGTATAGTTGAGATTCGAGAAGCCGATAAAACTGTCTATGTTTCGATGGGCAATACGGCAGCATCAGGGGGATATTACATTTCTGCGCCAGCTGATAAGATTTTTGCTCACCCTGCCACATTAACAGGTTCGATTGGCGTTATTATGGAGTCGATTAATTTTGCTCAATTAGCCGACGATTTAGGTGTGGAGTTCAATACAATTACAAGCGGTGAATATAAAGATATCATGTCATCTTATCGTCCGATGACAGAAGATGAGGAAGAGATTTTACAAACGATGGTCGACGATATGTATAACGATTTCGTTGACGTCATTGTTGAAGGTCGAGATATGGACGAGTCAACCGTCCGTGAGCTTGGTGACGGTCGCGTTTATACAGGCTCACAGGCAGCTGAAAACGGATTGGTAGATTCGTTAGGGTCATTAGATGATGCCATTGCCCAATTGAAAGAAGATCAGGATCTGCAGAACGCACGAGTTGTGGAGTTAAATGCGAACGCAGGATTCAGCTCGTTTGTAAATGGAGCGGCTGCGAATTTATTTGGCGATCAATTACGTTTTGCGCAATTAGAAGAAATGATTCGTGAATCGAATTCGCCACGTGCGATGTATTTATACACAGAATAGGAGGTGACGTCGATGACTGAAACGTATGAATCGAACGTTTATGAAGCGGATGAACATGCTCAACATGAAGATGTTCGTTATGCTGGTTTTTGGATGCGCTTTTGGGCTTATGTCGTCGATTTAATTGTCGTCTTTGCGATTAATGGAGTTATCTTGATGCCGTATCGCATCGTCACGGGTGGCGATAATGTTGAGATTGGTTTTTGGACTGTTGCTGCTATCTTAACGACAATTGTTTTGTATGCTTATTTTGTTTTCATGACGAAATGGTTTAATCAAACGTTAGGCAAGCGTATTTTCGGTTTGCGAGTCATTCGTCAAGACCGTGAACCGTTAAGTTGGAGTGATCTCGTCTTTCGTGAGGTTGTGGGTCGTTTCTTTTACCGAGTGTTAGGGTTTACGAATTTATTGTACATCGTCGTTGCCTTTAACCCGGAAAAACAAGGCATTCACGACATGATTGGTGATACGTACGTGATTCATGAATAAAGCATAATAGAGGAGGTTTCTCGATGCGACAACCACCGCAGCATTGGATTGCTGAAGATGCCGTTAAAGCATGGCGAATGGCGGATGCGATCGTCATGGCGATTGTTCTATTACTGGTGATTGCTAGTTTTATTGTCGGTCATTTCTTTAATTGGCCGTTATGGATTTCGGTAACAGCCTTAGTTGTTTGGGCGGTGCTCTCGTATGTGATTGTGTTTGTCATTCCGATTGTCCGTTGGCGACGGTGGCGGTATGAAGTGTTTGACCAAGAGATTTATGTGCAACATGGCATTTTGATCGTCTCGCGCACATTAGTACCGATGATTCGTGTGCAGCATGTTGATACAAAGCAAGGCCCGATTCTAAAGCGGTTCGGCTTATCGAATTTAACAGTTTCAACAGCCGCAACGGTTCATGAAATCCCGGCGTTACCCCAAGAAGAGGCGGCGGCTTTACGGGATCAAATCTCTGAATTAGCGAGGGTGGATGAAGATGATGTCTGAACCAAAACGTCTCCATCCAGCTGCCGTGATTTTTAGCGTCATTCGAATACTGAAAAACTTAATCTATGTCATTAGTGCTGGTGTTATTGCTGCATTCGGCCAAGATATGTTTATTTATGTTGCACTTGGCTTATTTGTGTTAATTGTGCTCTTAATTGGGATTAGCATTGTGGAGTGGGCGCGTTTTCGGTATTACATTTATGACGATGAACTTCGGATTGAACAAGGGGTGTTCATCCGAAAGCATCGTTATATCTCAAAACACCGTATTCAGTCAATTGATCTAACTCAAGGCGTCATTCATCGTATGCTAAAATTAACAAAAGTAAAGATCGAGACGGCCGGAAGTGGTACTGAGACAGAAGCATCGCTCAGTGCGGTGACGTTTGCAGAAGGACAGGCTATTCGGGATGAGTTGAAGTCGCGGGCTCATGTGGAATCGTCGGATGATGAAGCAGAAGAACCAGATTACCCGCAAGAACAAATTACGCTGGGGCGACTCATTATCGCAGGATCGACGTCTGGTAGTGTCGGTGTCATTCTCGGGTTGTTAGCTGTCGGATTTTCCGAATTAGAACGATTTATTCCTGAAGCGGCTTATGACCAAGCAATGACTTGGATGGTGTCATCAGCAGTTGAAGTGTTGATTTTCTTAGCGTTAGTCATGTTTATCCTATTATGGGTGTTAGGTATTTTAGGTACGATTATTAAGTATGGTCGATTCCAAATCACGCGCTATGATACGGAATTATTCATGACACGTGGCTTGTTAGAGAAAAAGCAAATGACTGTGCCGCTTAAACGAATTCAGGCGATTGGGTTCAAAGAGACACCGATTCGCCAACCGTTTGGCTTTGGGACATTATATGTTGAGATAGCAGGCGGTGGGTTAGAAGGGGAAAATGTGAACGCGCGCACCTTTTTATTCCCGATTATCAAACAGGATGAAGTCGCAACCTTTTTACAAAAGATGTTGCCAGAGTATCAAGCTTTTCCGACAGCTTTTGAACGTGTGCCGAAACGGACGATTTATTATTACGGTTTCCGTACCGTGTTTTTCCCTGTCATTGCGTTAATAGCTATCCTCATATGGCTTCCGTTTGTTTGGTATGTTCCGGTTGTGTTAATCGTGTTGGCGCTCGGCCTCGCGTGGTTAAGACGTCAAACAGCAGGTTATGCGATGGATGACCAGCATTTAACGTTAACGTATCGTGAGTTTAGTAAAGATACGGTCATGATGAAACATAATCGTGTACAGGCATTCGAGAAGCGCCAATCAATACTTCATCGAAAGCACGGTTTAGCAACGGTAAAAGCATCATTACTCAATCATTTTGCAGGGCGTCACGTCATATTGCGTGAAGTGAATGAAGCGGATGCTGATCGCATGGCTGATTGGTATTCGTTAAGACAGGAACATGCTCATGATTAATCATAAACAAGCCTTCTCGCCCGTATAGTGAGGTGAGGAGGTTTGTTTTATGATAAAACGAGTCGTGTTAAGCAGTAGTTTATTAATTTGCTTAGCTGTTCTTATATATGGCTTTATTGTGTTTTACGATGAAGGGGAAGCGGCTAGTACGGTTACCCCTCTAGCTGGACAAGTGATCGTGATTGATCCGGGTCATGGTGGGGTTGATGGCGGGGCAGATTATAGCGATGACAAAGAAAAGATGGTCACGTTAAATACAGCTTTATTGTTACGCGATTATTTACAAGAAGCGGGTGCCATGGTGCATTTAACGCGCGAAGGGGATTATGATTTAGCGCCAGACGATATGAAGGGTTACTCTAAACGCAAGGCGCATGATATTCGTGAGCGCGTGAAAATGATTAAAGATGTTGAAGCGGATCTGGTCGTTAGTGTTCATTTAAATTCCGTGACGAATGAAAGCTGGCAAGGCGCGCAGACGTTTTATTATCCAGAGGGTGACGATAATAAACAGTTAGCTGAAGCGATTCAAGAACGTTTAAGGGACTCGGTCGAAACGCCACGTCAAGCATTAGCGATTGATCGGGTGTATATTTTGAAACATGCCGAAACGACGGGCGCATTAGTGGAGATGGGGTTTTTGTCTAACAGTGAGGAACGAGCGTTATTAACGACAAAGGATTATCAACGCCGTTTAGCGTCTTCTATATATGAAGGAATTATCGAGTACGTTGCAGCAAACGAAGCCTCGTAAAATCGATTAATCGAAATAACTGAGTGTCGCCCTAAATTATGTTATACTAGCTTTGGCATAAATTTGACCACAATTAAAAGGAAGGTGTCAGACGTGATTACAGAAGAACGTGTCATAGAGTTATTAAAACCGATACAGGATCCCCATATACATAAAACGTTCGAGGAGACCGATGCCATCGAGAGCGTGAAGATTAAAGAGGACAAAGGTCACGTGAGTGTGAAGGTAGCATTAGCTGATCCGAACTCAGGTGAACAATTGCAATTACAACAAGAAATCGTCGGTATGTTGAAGAAAGAAGGCGCTTCAACAGTTGGTCTGCGTTTCACGGAATTACCAGAAGAAAAACGCGATGCTTATATGGCTGAAGCGAATGAAGAGCAAGAAGCAAATCTTATCGGCCAAACAGGAACGACGTTTATCTCAGTTGCAAGTGGTAAAGGTGGTGTCGGTAAATCAACGGTTACCGTCAACTTAGCGATCGCATTACAACGCCTAGGTTATAAAGTCGGAATTGTTGATGCAGACATTTACGGTTTCAGCGTTCCAGATATGATGGGTGTTGAAAACCGTCCACAAGTTCGTGGTGAAAAAATCATCCCAGTTGAACGTTTCGGTGTTCAACTGATTTCAATGGGCTTCTTTGTTGAAGACAACTCACCGATCATTTGGCGTGGTCCTATGCTAGGTAAGATGTTAACGAGCTTCTTTAAAGAAGTAGAGTGGGGCGATTTAGATTACCTACTATTGGACTTACCACCAGGAACAGGTGACGTTGCACTTGACGTTCAAGAGTTACTGCCATCGTCTAAACAGCTAATCGTCTCAACACCACACCCAACAGCAGCATTCGTCGCAGCACGTGCTGGGCAAATGGCTCTAAAAGCAGACCATGAATTAATCGGTATTGTGGAAAACATGGCGTATTTCGAAAGCCAATTAACAGGTCAAAAAGAATACGTCTTCGGCGAAGGTGGCGGCGACAAATTAGCAGAAGTGTTGAACACAGATGTGCTCGGCCGATTACCGTTACAACAGCCGTACGATGAAGAAGATATGTTTGCACCTGGGGTTTATCAAGAAGATCACCCGACAGGTAAGATTTTCTTATCGATTGCAAACCAAGTGACGAAGCGTGCGTAAAAAAAATAAGAGGTGTAGGCGATTGCCTGCACCTCTTATTTTTTTATGATCATC
Organism: Alkalibacillus flavidus; assembly: GCF_040545925.1. NCBI lineage: Bacteria > Bacillati > Bacillota > Bacilli > Caryophanales > Bacillaceae > Alkalibacillus > Alkalibacillus flavidus. The sequence continues at coordinate 2,927 of NZ_JBEPMX010000011.1, read as the reverse complement.
CGCCATCGCCAGATTCGCCACTTCCGCCAGATTCGCCCTCATTACTACTTTCGCCACTGTTTTGTTGATTAACCTGTCCTTCATTGAACGAGCCACCTTGTTGGCTTTCCATTTCTTCGGCTGCTTTGATTAATGACTCGGTTATTTTCGCTTTGAATACAGGACTATTGATCGTTTCTTGAATTGTTTTTTCTAAATGACCTTTAAAGTCTTGGCTCTTTAAAATTTGTAATATGAGTTGTCTCGCTTCTTCGTTTTGGAAAAGCGAAATCATTTTATCTTGATAACTCGAGTCAGACATCAAACCTTTAATCAATTGTTCATCTTTTTCGCGAGTGGCTTTAGCGTATGTTTGCACAAATGACGGGTCATTGAATAATTCTGTCCAAAACTTTTTTCCTTTATCGCCTGAAAACATCGTTTCAACCGCTTTGTTAACTGTATCCGTTTGCATGACGATCTCTTGTTTTAACGCTTCATCCTTTAATGCTTCTTGAAGTGCTTTCTTACCATCGTCCGTTTTTAAAATGTCGGTCACCATTTTTTTCGTTGCTTCATAATCAGGTGAGGATTGGTCGCTACTGGTTTGATTGCATCCCGCCATGATAAAAAGGATCATGACTAGGCTTATCATTAGTTTTTTCATCATCGATGCACCTCTAGCTGCGTAAGTTGTAGTTTTAATATGAGAATGATGTGAAAAAATATACATATTTTAAGAAAGCAAAATTAGCCAAAGCATGGTAAAATGGCGTATGGACTGGATATATTGTAATAGGAGGAACAATCGTGACAATTCGCGTATGGTTTAAATTTTTCATAACATTATTAGCAATCGGAGCGCTCGCTACTGTTGTGACAAGCTTTTTTGTTTTCACGCAAGCTTATGAACCTTACTTAGACCCGTTTAACGCTTGGGAGCTTTTAGGTGTGGTTCTTTGGTATACAGGTTATGGGCTAGTTTATAGTGTTATTGCGCAAATGGGTTTTTTCGCATACTTAACATTACACCAATTCGGTAAAGGTTTTTTCGGTTACTTTTGGAAACATGCTCAAGTGATCATGATTTTCTTTACGTTATTTGAGCTCGTCTATTTACGTTATCATCAAGATGCAGGGCCTGACGGATTTTGGCCTTACCTTGTTGCGCCGATACTATTAGCGATTTTTGCTTATGCTATTGCGAAAATTAAAGCAAAAGAAACGCATCCACGCGCTTTCTTACCGGCTTTGTTTTTTATGATTGTGGTGACGACACTCGAGTGGATTCCGTCGCTTCGTACAGGTGACACCGACTGGATCGTGTTAATGGTTGTCCCGTTATTAGCATGTAATACGTACCAATTATTAAAGCTCCATCGTATCGTTGGCTTTACGAATCCAGAAGATAAAAAAGAAGCAAAAACAACATAATCAATTGAGAGGGGTCCATTTGACGTCAGCAGGCGATAAGAGTTCTGTGACTGTCAAAAAGTCGTACCCCTCTCTTTTTTTGTCTCGAATAAATTGTTTTAAAATGTCAGGTGTTTGTGTGAGATTATCTTGGGCAAAAAATAATAAAATATCTCCTGGGTCAACGTCTGAATGGAGTTGGTCGACAACAGTATCTACTTCGCTGTCAGCTTGAACGTGAGCAAAAACACGCCAAAAGATCATTTGAAACCCCTCTGATTGCACGACGTCATTCACATGTTGATGATATTCATGTTCCGGTGGTCTGACAAAACGCAATGGTTCATAGTCTAAGTTATTTATCACCATTTCCCCTTTCTCAAGATCTTCGATAATGGTCTTATCAGGTTGGTCGTGGTATTGATCAAGGGCATGACCAAGCAATCCAACTTCATGTTGCTCATCGACAATGAGTTGTGCTAAATCGTCTTGCCTAAGTGCCCACTCACCGTTAATAAAGAATGTAGCTTGCACCTTCTCCTCTTGCAAGACATTTAAAATATCGATAATTACATCATCACCCCATGATACATTGAACGTTAGGGCAATCTCTTTTTCTTCTTGTTGACTGTTGGTGATGGCACTAGACGGAATAGTGTCGCGTGTATGGCTGAAGCTTAATGTGTGATTTGCCGTATAGTGCCAACTCATAAAAGTAATGGCAAGCATGATTAGGGCAGCGACCCATTTTTTCCAGCTTGTCCAATTAATCGTCTTGATCATAACTATCACCCTTTAGTGTGGAATTTAGTGATGGAAGTTCAGCTTTGGTGAGTCAACGAAATAAGGAATTCTGAAATATATATATGATATCGAGCATAGTTTTAGAATGGTGATTATACATATTCCCAATCATTGCGGGTAAAATGAAGTTGACTGATTAGAAGAATGGATGTGAGTGAATGTTAGGGTTTTTAGTGAATGGTGCTGAGCAAAAAGAGCTCGAGTATTTATTGAAGCGAGAAATGGACGAATTATTATATGATTTTAACTACCATGATTTAGACTCACACGTCCAACAAGCCATTAAAGAACGTTACCGGTTATTGTTTAATATTTATAAACGGTTTGCCGGACAAAAAGACTGTTTGAAGTACATTCCGCATAAAAATTTATTCGATGTAAAATAAATTTAAAAAACCTATTGATGTCGAATAATCCATGTGGTATATTTATTTTTGTCGTCGAAAGACAAGACATCACATCGACTCTTAAACAAAGAGAAAACAATTTTAAATTAAGTTGTTGACAGTCATTTTTGAGTTATGCTATATTAATTCTTGTCGCGCAAAAACGACAAATGATTTCGAACCTTGAAAACTAAACAAAATAGCCTGTCGTCAATTCGGTTTTCTTCTTATTTTTATGAAATGAGGAGAGAGCGGAGACGAAAAGAAACAATAAGCCAAATCAAACACTTTATGGAGAGTTTGATCCTGGCTCAGGACGAACGCTGGCGGCGTGCCTAATACATG
>NZ_JBEPMX010000010.1:0-97627 GCF_040545925.1 Alkalibacillus flavidus | reverse complement strand
TTGTTTCTTTTCGTCTCCGCTTTCTCCTCATTTCATAAAATAAGAAGAAAACCGAATTGACGACAGGCTATTTTGTTTAGTTTTCAAGGTTCGATTGCTTATATGGTGGGCCTGAGTGGACTTGAACCACCGACCTCACGCTTATCAGGCGTGCGCTCTAACCGACTGAGCTACAGGCCCATATATGGAGCGGGTGATGGGAATCGAACCCACAACATCAGCTTGGAAGGCTGAGGTTTTACCATTAAACTACACCCGCATGTAACATTTATTATAAATGGTGCGCCCGAGAGGAGTCGAACCCCTAGCCTCTTGATCCGTAGTCAAACGCTCTATCCAATTGAGCTACGGGCGCTTATTGCGACAACTTCTATAATATCAAATTGCGCAAGTAATTGCAAGGATAAAATTTAAAAATTGAATGGTGCGGCCGAGAGGATTTGAACCTCCACGGGGAAAACCCCACTAGGCCCTCAACCTAGCGCGTCTGCCGTTCCGCCACGGCCGCGAGTGATGAGCTTTAGAAAGTTCAATAGACCCTCTGGCTTTCGGCCATCATTGTTAATCTATTGAGTTGAAGACATAAAAAAAGAGATATGGCTTCTATTAGATTTTGAAAAATCAATGGCTGGGCCAGCTGGATTCGAACCAGCGCATGACGGTACCAAAAACCGTTGCCTTACCGCTTGGCTATGGCCCAATATATAGTGGCGGTCCGGACGGGACTCGAACCCGCGACCTCCTGCGTGACAGGCAGGCATTCTAACCAACTGAACTACCGGACCAAAAATGAAATGGTGACCCGTACGGGATTCGAACCCGTGTTACCGCCGTGAAAGGGCGGTGTCTTAACCACTTGACCAACGGGCCGTAAATGGCGGAGAAGGAGGGATTTGAACCCTCGCGCCGCTTACGCGACCTGCACCCTTAGCAGGGGTGTCCCTTCAGCCACTTGGGTACTTCTCCATGGCTCCAGCGGCAGGATTCGAACCTGCGACCAATTGGTTAACAGCCAACTGCTCTACCTCTGAGCTACGCTGGAATAGTCAATAACTGTCGAATAACTTCAACGCTAAATCATTATAAAATGTTTACTGTTTAATGTAAAGTGTTTTTTATGATTTTTATTTACTTTTCTGAGGTGCTATGTCGTGTTGAAAACGCTCAGTTCTTCAGCGACATTTAGTATCATATAACATCTTGTTTTCCCTGTCAATCACTTTATAGAGAATTTTATATGTTTTTAAGATCGATACGTTGATCGCTTCTTAAGCAACTTTTATAAAGTATCACGCGTCGATTAACTGTGTCAATATTGTCCGTCAGATTTCTTTAATTCGTCCGCCACAACGACCACAGCGAAAACGCTTCGTATCCATTCGTCTTTTCCTCTCGAATTGAGCACGACAATCCTTACATTGATAAATAACACGTTTTTTCGTAGCTTCTGAAGGAAGTGGTCCGCAAAATCGTGGTGCACCTGTCACCTGTAATAGTCGCCTAAATTCTGCGCTTCGATGGTGATAGGGTTTATCTTCTATATGTAAGTGATAGTGGCACAACTCATGTTTAATAATACCTTTCAAGGCGTCTTCCCCAAGTTCTGTCACGTATTTAGGATTGATTTCTATCACACGTTTAGCCGGGATGTAACGCCCGCCTGTCGTGCGCAGACGACGATTAAATGTGACATGATCCAAAAAGGGTTTATGAAAATACTGCTCCGATAATTCATTCGTTAATTGTTCAAGTGTTTGTTGATCCACATTTATCCTTCTTTCACCATAACCGATTCACTATGACGTGCATATTATATTATAAAGGATGTAAGAAGGTGATGCGAGTGCCTCAGTGGTTAGAAAGTCAGTTGCGTCGTGCATTTGCTAATAAAAACCGAGCGCAAATCATCATACTAAATCAATGTTGGTACTACTATGTACGAGATATAAAATAGCCTACGACATACTCTAAGTCGTAGGCTACTTCTATCTAGCTCGTCATCGGAATCATCGTCAACGCGATCCGTTGTCGTTTCACATCCACTTCCTCAATCCACACTGTCACAATGTCCCCTACTGCGACAACGTCTAAAGGATTTTTCACAAATTGGTTAGACAGTTTTGAAACGTGAACTAAACCATCTTGCTTAACCCCAATATCAACGAATGCGCCGAAGTCAACGACATTTCGAACAGTTCCTTGTAGTTCCATCCCTTGTTCTAAATCGTCCATTGATAACACATTTGTTTTAAGTAATGGCTTCGGCAATTCGTCACGCGGGTCACGGTTCGGTTTCTTCAAGTCTTCGACGATATCTTGTAATGTTAAGCGCCCTATATCTATCCCTTGCCCGAGTTGATCGAGTGACTGATTACCGAGGGTTTGCCGCATGTCATCTGTTCCGATAGCGTGCACCGTCATATCGATGTTCTCAAGTAATTGTTTGGTCGCATCATAGCTTTCAGGGTGAATTGACGTTCGGTCGAGCGGCTGATTACCGTCCAATATTCTAAGAAAACCTATCGCCTGCTCGTACGTTTTATTACCGAGGCGCGGCACCTTTTTAATTTGTTTGCGGTCGGTGAATCGTCCGTTTTCTTCACGATAAGCGACAATATTGTTCGCGACGGTTTTATTTAAACCAGAAATATATTGTAATAAAGACGATGATGCGGTATTTACGTTGACACCGACTTGGTTAACGGCCGTCTCAACCACAAATTGTAGTGAGTTGGCTAGTTTTTTCTGACTGACATCATGTTGATATTGCCCGACACCTATCGACTTCGGGTCAATTTTAACGAGTTCACTTAACGGATCTTGTACGCGGCGGGCAATCGAAACGGCTGAACGTTCTTCAACTTGTAAATCAGGGAATTCCTCACGGGCTAGTTTCGATGCGGAATACACACTAGCCCCCGCTTCATTCACGATTAAATACGCAATATCTAAATCATGCTTTTGGATAACGTCCGCAATGAACTGCTCCGTCTCACGCGATGCCGTTCCGTTTCCGATTGCAATCAATTCGATTGGGTAGTCGTTTAAAAACTGAAGCACCTTTTTCTCCGCTCCAGCGACATCATTTTTCGGTGCAGTCGGATAAATCACATCCACTGTTTGCATTTGCCCTGTATCATCCACGACCGACAACTTACACCCTGTACGGTAAGCCGGGTCGACACCGAGAATGGTTTTCCCTTTCAACGGTGGTTGCAATAATAGGTTCCGTAAGTTTTTCGCGAAAATATCAATCGCATGCTCTTCAGCATCGTCCGTTAAAGACGTGCGAATATCACGTTCAATCGATGGCTGAATCAACCGTTTGTAACTATCTTGAATCGCGTCATCAATGAGTCGCGCCTCTTCTGTATCTTGATTTCGAATAATCGCTCGTTTCAGATAATCCAATACCTTATCTGCTGGTGGCTCGATGGATACTTTAAGCACTTTTTCTTTCTCACCACGATTCACAGCTAACACGCGGTGCGGTACAATTTTGCGAATCGGTTCTTCATACTCATAATACATTTGATAAATTTCTTGTTCATCAGACGCGTCTTTTTTCAGTTCAGTTTGTAGTAAGCCGTGGTGGTATGTAAACGAGCGAATATCATCACGGAAAGCCGGTTCATCTGACACCCATTCGGCGATAATATCGTTCACACCTTGCACGACCGCTTCCACGTCAGGTAATTCTTGTTCTTCAGAGATAAAGCCTTCCGCTTCAGTGCGGACATCGATGCCTTGCTGTACCCAAACTTTTAAGGCAAGCGGTTCGAGTCCTTTTTCTTTGGCGATCGTTGCGCGGGTGCGACGTTTTTGTTTATACGGGCGATAGAGGTCTTCCACACGTTGGAGTTTCGTCGCCTGCATGATGTCGCGTTGTAATTCATCGGTTAATTTATCTTGCTCATCAATGAGTCGAATGACTTCTTCTTTTCGGGTTTGGAGTTGTTCTTGATAATCGTATGTTTCTTGAATGGCTTGGATTTCTGTTTCATCCAACCCTTTTGTTTGTTCTTTACGGTACCGTGCAATAAACGGTACGGTATTGCTTTCTGATAACAGTTGGACTACTGTTTGAACAATGTTTGCATCGATTTGTACTTGTTTTGCTACAGCATCGATTAAAGGTGATTGTATCGTCGTCACACTATTTCCTCCCTAAAATCATAATCCTTTTAAAGTATAACAAAAAATCACCCAATGCACATACGGGCCTTCAAACTAAAAAAGAGATGGCTCTCTCGCCACCTCTTTCATAGATTACCCTTTATACTTCATTGCGATTAATGTCGTGTCATCATCCATATATTCGTCTTGCCGCATCGTAAACCATTCAACGGTTAAATCCATCGTGTTTTGGTTGTAAAATTCCTTGGTTAATTGACGTTCTTTCACACCATCGGAAAACATAAAAAATAATGCACCTGGTTCAAGCGACTTCGTATGAACGGTCACATTCGTTTTAATACCAGATAAATAACCAGGCACCGGGATATTGCGTTGTTTCTTCCCTCTCGGATCCACCATAATAACGCTAATATTACCCATCAATGTATATGAAAACGTCTCATTCTCATAATCAACATAAAGCAAACCTAGCACACAACCGCGTAATTCTTGGCCGAACAATGCTTGATTTGCTTTATAAACGATTGATTCTAACGGTTCATTATAATGATGTTTAATGACTTCAATGACAACATCAGCTGATTCTTTCGCCACTTCACCACTTCCTAAACCGTCTGCTAAAGCACAAATAAAGCCTCGCTCTGTTTCGATATAAAAATAAGAGTCACCTGAGTGATAATTGCCTTTTTTCGGTTTTTGAAATGTCGCAACCTCCATACGAGCTTGCTTTTCAATCAAAATAAAACCTCCAAATCCTCTTCACTCATTGACTCTCTTAATTTTCGTAAAGCACGACGTTGTAAGCGGGATACATGCATTTGCGATAACCCTAATCGTTCACCTGTTTCTTTTTGACTTAAATTTTCAAAATAAGTGCACTGTAAAATTTCTTGTTCTCGATCATTTAGTAATGGCATAATTTTTTCAATTAACATTTTATGATCAATTTGCTCATAACCTTCTTCTTGCTGCCCGACAAGGTCTAAAATCGTCACCGTACTACCATCTGCATCGGCTTCAATTTGTCGGTCTGTTGATAGAGCGTTATAGCTTTTGCTCATTTCCATCGTTTCAAGCACTTCTTCTTCGCTTGCATCTAAATAATCAGCAATCTCTTTAACTGACGGCGACTCTTGGTGATCTGTCGTCAACTCTTCGACCGCTGATTTGATTTTCGGACCTAATTCTTTAATGCGTCTCGGGACATGAACACTCCACGTTTTATCACGAATAAAACGCTTAATCTCACCTATAATAGTTGGAACAGCAAACGATTCAAACGACTTACCATAAGAACCATCATAACGTCTAATGGCAGCCATTAAACCAAGCATCCCAACTTGAACTAAGTCTTCATGAATCTCACTATTTTTAGAATACTTCTTAGCTAAAGAATGGACCAAGTTTTCGTATTGATAGATAATGCGTTCTTGTACTCGTTCGTCGTCTGGATTGTCGTGTAAATAGGTAATAAGTGCATAAATATCTTCTTCACTATTGTGTTGTTGAGATTTGGTCGTCACTTTGCCCCACCTCATTTTCATACAAAAACTTGGTCATGATGACAATAACACCATGATTATTGTTAATTTCGACTTTGTCCATTAGGGCATCAATTAAGAAAAGACCGAAACCTCCCTCGCGCATTTCTTCGACAGATTCGCCATCATCATAAGGTCCAATTTGCTCGCGTACTTCTTTAAGGTCAAAACTACCACCACGATCAGCGACCATCACTTCTAAACGGTCTTCGTACAAACCAAATCCAATTGTAACCTCACCTGAATCTTCGTCATAATACGCGTGATTAACCGCATTAGTAATCGCTTCTGACGTCGCAACTTTTAAATCTTCAATTTCTTCATAAGAAAAGCCCATGCGATTGGCAAGACCGGAAATCGTCAGTCTTAACACACCAACAAACTCGGACTTCGCAGGTAATTTCATTTCGACAAAATCAAATGCTTCCTTCATGACATTTCACCCTCAATTGTATTTTCAATCGTGATCACTTCATTTAACCCTGTAATATTAAACAAGCGATAAACATTTTCTTGCAAATTAATTAGTTTAAATTCGTGATCTTTTTCTTTGGATAATTTTAGGGCACTAATAAAAACACCTAATCCTGTACTGTCCATGTAACTGACTTTAAGTAGATCGACTTCGACTTTTGGTTTTTCTTCTACGAGATTGAGTAGCTTGTCTTTCAGTTGTGGAGCAGTGTATGCATCGATTTCACCAGATAGTTTTAATACACCTAACTCTTGTTCTAGATGATCATCGATATGTAAATTCATTGTAGATCCCCCATTCGTTATATCCTTAATTTATTTTCCCGATTTATTCATTTTGAAACATCATTAATCATTTCGTTTCATCACAAGTAACGTGAAATCATCTCTTAATTGGAAATCTTGTAGGCGTTCAAAATATTTAAATACACCTTCGACGACTTCTTGTGCGTCTAAATGAGCGTATTGATTAATAATATCTAACACTTCATCTTGCTCTATGAAACGATCGTTCACGCGACACTCTGTCACACCGTCAGTTAATAAAATAATTAAATCACCTGGGTGTATGTCGACTTGCCGTTCTTCATAAGACACTAAATTCTCGACACCAAGAAGTAATCCCTTTGCATCGATTTCTTCAAATTCACCACTATCATGTCTTAATATGTAGCACGGTTCATGACCAGCTGATGCATAATAAAACTGATGTGACGTCGTATCATAATAACCGTAAAACATCGTGACAAACATGCCTTCTTCCACGTTACGACCGACGACTCGGTTAAGTGAATCTAACACGCGCTGCGGATTAATATCATTGTCTAAAAAACTTTCCATCGCAAATTTAATCATCGACATACAAAACGCAGCTGGCACACCTTTTCCGATTACATCAGCTATCGCGACACCGATATTCCCATCTTCATCTGTAATAAAATGATGATAATCGCCGTTCATTTCTTTAGCAGGGACTGATTTAACCCCGATGTCTAGACTATTATGTGTCGGAATCGTCGTTTTTAACAATGTTTCTTGCATATTAGCAGCAACACCAATTTCTGAACGCAATTCAATTTGTTTTTCACGCAACACTTGATGTTCTTGATAAGCTAACCCGTAAGAAATCATCGTCTCGATTAGGAATTGGAAGGAATCTCGCACACGCTCATCCATATCTGGAACGACTTCTTCTAACGCTTCGTAATGGACGTTAACAATTTCGTCGGGTGAAATATTTTGTTGAATCGATTGCTTACTAAATTGTTCTGCCTGATACAAAATAGCTTCATCACGAGTTGATAAATATTGCGACAATAACTCTTTATAATTCTGCATATCTGATTCGATCGAGCTCAATGCATACCCCTCCTACCGAGCCCACTTAATCGCGGTCACCTTTGTCCCCGACTCATTTGACTCTAAATCAAAATCATCCATCAATCGTTTTACACCAGGTAATCCAGCTCCTAAACCACCAGAAGTAGAATAACCATCTTTCATGACAGCGCTCAAGTCTTTGATACCTGGACCTTGATCTTGGGCTACAATTTTCAAACCAACTTTAGGGATATCGCGCACTTCTTCAAATGTGATTTGACCTTCATCTGTGTACAAGTAAATATTACGCGCTAATTCCGAAATCGCAGTCGCAATTCGTGCTTGGTCAACCGAACCAAACCCCAATTCTTGCGACACTTGTCGACCAGCTTGTCTCGCTCCAACAATATCCCATTCTTGTTTAATGACAACAGAGGATAGAGTTTCCTTCATCACTTCTCCTCCAATTCTTGTCTTAACTTAATAATACCTTGCTCTAAATCGAGAGCCGTCGGTACCTCCTTTAAGTAAATGCCTAACTCAATTAACGTCATAGATACAGCAGGCTGCACCCCAGTAAAGACAACTTTTGCACCCATAAGGTCTGCCATAGACACGACATCACCAAATACTTTCGCAATAAACGAGTCAACGACTTCTACTGACGTTAAATCAATGACCACTCCAGTCGCGCCTGTTTCATGAATTTTACTCAGTAAATCTTCTTGAAATTCCATCGCTGTTTGATCATCTAATTCAATCTGAATTGAAACTAATAAGTAATTGTGTAGCTTTAAAATAGGTACGCGCAATATTATGACTCCTTCCCGATTGAATCTAAGACTTCTTCAATATCTTCATGCTTTGATTCATTCGACACAATGTGTTGCTCAGTCATTTGAAGAGCTGTCTCAAACCCTTTCTTAAGCGAGCTCTTCGTAGGGAATTGGCTTAAATCAATGCCGAGGTTTACAATCGTTTGGGCAATTTCAGGTCGAATACCGACGAGAATGCATGTTGCGCCTAGTAACCGTACAGCTTCAGCGGCTTGAATAATATGGTGAGCAACCATCGTATCGACAACAGGCACCCCTGTGATGTCAATTAACACGACATCCGTTCGATTTTTAACGACACCATTAAGTAAATTCTCCATAATTAACTTCGCCCGGTCTGTATCGATCGTTCCAACTAATGGCATCACCGTAATTTCATCCATGACTGGAATAAGTGGTGCAGATAATTCTTCAAGGGCTAGTTTTTGCATCGACAAAATATTGTTCCAATTTGTCGAATACTGATTTAATAATCGAATTTTCAACGGATCAATCCAATTATTCACACGTTCCATCACATCGATGAATTCATCTTTATCGTTTGTTTCTAACTGATCTAAAACGAATTTAGTACTCTCTGTTCGAAATGTTTGTAACCCTTCTGTTATGTATCCGAAAGGCCAACCAAGATTTACGACTTTTTCCGCAAATTGATCGAGTGATTCGATTTTAGAGTCTTCTTGTTGCAGACTTTTCATGACAAAATCTGCAAACTCTTGATTCATTTGATTGATCATATCGTCTGAAATTGTCGATGTATAATCCTTTAGCGATTTATTGTCTAATTGATGAATCCAGCGATCGATTAAGTAATCACTATTGTTAAGCACCACTTGTTTGACATCCATGATTCGTTACAACCTCCATTATTTGAAATCTAAAAAATCAATGTATCATTTAAGATTAAATTTTACCATACTTTTCAGAAAACTTCATCACTTTTCATATTTGTGTATATTGTACCGTTATTCTACTAAAACATAAAGTATTCTCGCTTATTTGACACAAAATGCCTAAACCTCAATATAAAAACCGCCTATTATGAAATAGACGGTCTTCCTTATGATGAACGTTATAAATCCATTAGTCCAAGGCTAATTTGCAAGGCGTCATCAACTTGTCCCATTAAAAACTCGTCTAACGTTGTGATTTGGTCCGTTAAACGTTGTTTATCAATGGTGCGAATTTGTTCAAGCAAAATAACAGAATCACGTTCAAAGTCATATTTTTTAGCATCAATTTCGACATGAGTCGGTAATTTCGCTTTTTGAATTTGTGCTGTGATTGCTGCTACGACGACAGTTGGACTAAAACGATTGCCTATATTGTTTTGTATAATGAGAACCGGGCGAACGCCGCCTTGTTCAGATCCTACTACAGGTGTTAAATCGGCGTAGTAGACATCGCCTCGTTTAACGTACAAGTTAATTACACCCCACTCACTAAGCGCTCAAGAGTGGTTTCAGCCTCCTCTTCAGCTTGGAAAGCTTCAGATGCGATATCTAAGTTGATGTTTTTCATTTCGACATAACCACGGCGCATCTTTTCTGTGATTTGACGTTTCTTCTCTTCTTTCACATAGCTATGCACAGCTTGCAAAATGAGTTCCTGATGATCAGAGAAATCTTGTTCATCTCCAATGAGTTCATCACACTCATTTAGTAAAGACATCGGCAGTTCGACGACTACCTCTTTTGAAGAATTAGACATCCTTACACCCCCAACAATTTACGAACAACAAATCTAGAAACATCTTAACATCATTCGATAAGGTTCGTAAAGCGAAATTGCGAATAAAATAGGGTTTTGACGCGAATTTAATCTTTTTTATGATGATAGACACGTGGAATTCGTTCGTTTAACATACACGGAATTTCATAGTTAATCGTATCGAGATGATGAGCAACATCATCAACGGAGACAAAAGCGTCTTCTTGTTCACCTATAATTGTAACAGGTGTATCAACTGGCATGTAGCGGTCTAATTTAACCATAAATTGATCCATACACACTCGTCCGACAATCGGATATTCCTTGCCCTCTAGTAAAACATGAAACCCTTGTAACTGACGAATCCAGCCATCACCATAACCAAGTGGCACAGTACCAATCCATTCTTCTTGTTCCGCTGTATAAGTTGCTCCGTAGCTAACCGTTTCACCAGGACTGATTTTTTTAATATGAATCAACCGACTTTGTAACGAAAATGCCGGCTTAAGCGGAATCCCTGTTTCAGCTGCTACGAGATCAGAAGGATACAAACCATACATGCCAATGCCAAACCGAACCGAATCAAACATCTCATTCGGAAAACGCATGGACCCAGCTGAATTACCAAGATGGACTTCAACATCCTCTGATATATAGCCGTCAAATTCTTGTAAATACGTTTTAAAACGGGTCATCTGCCGGGTTAAGACAACATGTTCATCTTCATCAGCTGTTGCTAGATGAGAGTAGACCCCTTTTAAACGTAGGTTTGACGATTGCATCGCCGTTAATACAGCATACGCTTCATCGGCAGACTTTATACCTTGACGGTTCATGCCTGTATCAATCTTAAGATGAACATCTAACGGTTCATCCAGATAAGCCTTAGCTTGTTCGACCCACTCAGCTTGATAGAGTGTGATCATGACATTGTGTGCTGCCGCAATCGGTGCTTGTTCTGGTCTGATCCGTCCTAAAATTAAAATCGGTATATGTGGAAAATGACTGCGTAAACGAATGGCTTCATCGAGTAACGCAACCGCTAGTTTATCAGCACCTGCTTCTAATGCCGCCTGAGCCACTTCGATATCACCATGACCGTACGCATTTGCCTTCACAACAGCGTAGACGTTTTTCGGCGATGGATACAAATTTTTCAGTTGTTTAACATTGTGACGAATGGCATCTAAATCAATATCCGCCCATGTATCACGGTAAAAAGTGTGTGTCATGATGATCCCTTCTCTTCCTCGAACATTCGTTTATTGTCATTATCCACCGCAAACACAGGCCTGTCAATTATCCACTAAAAGCTTTAAACTCGTTCAATCCCAAACGGAAGTCGCTCCAACTAAAATCATTTTCTTATGTCAGTTTAATGACGAACACTCAAAAAAAGAAACCCGCCTATGAAGCGGGAATCATCTTGATTATCACTAGCTTATACGTTATTTCATCACTTGTTGGTCGACCGATTGCGCAACTTGAACCATTTCATTCACTGTTAACGAGTCACTCGCTAACACAAAACGCATACCATCAAGCTCCCACTCTAGCGAATGATTGTTTAAATGTCCGACAGTGAAACCTAAATCGACTAAATCCCCCGTTGCACTCACAGGTACTTGTAAACTCGTCGGGTAGGATTCAAACTGTTCTTGCACTAGCGTGAATGATTTGTCACCTTCATACGTCAAAATCACGCGCTCGCCATCTTCGAACTCAACCACTTCTTCACCTGATTTACTAGCACCTTCAGGGACGACATTTGGTGTGTAAACGGTCATATCACGTTCTTCTAATTCCGTCATCGTTGGCACACTCACCGCACCCTCTGACAGGTTCTCGTCTGTATCAAATTCACTATCTGCAATATCAACGTCAAATTCAAACGAACTAAACTCAACTTCTACCATCGTATCGCCGTTTTGGTCCTGTACACGCACTAATGCTGGTTTATACGAATCTTTATGGAAATACACTTCTTGATATGGCAACTGCTGATTACCTTTGTAATTCGTTTTCACTTTAAACACATAATAATTATCTGTCATTTGAAACTCTCGATCACTATCATTTAATACATCAGCTACTAACGATGTATACATATACGGTTGACTATGTTGTTTTGGCCAATCGTTTTGGAACTTGTAGCTCTTGTTGATCGAAGGAGTTAAAACAAAGACACCTTCATCATTGCGTAAAATCACTTGATCGCCTTTTTCATCATTCATATTGTTCATCACAACTTTAAAGAAATCATCCGCTTTGTGTAACACATCCACTTGATACTGCTCGGGCTCCTCCCCTGTCGACATCGTCATCTCAGCCTCGGCTGAAAAACTCGTCATCTCACCTACTCGATCGTCTAATGATTGTAATACATCATCTACTGTCTCTTCCCCACAAGCTGCCAGTAACACGACAGCCACCATTAAGGTTACGAAGAGAATACGATTTCTAATCATGCAAACAACTCCTCCGTCTCATCGTTTTTCGCTTGTCTTATATCACAAGCTATCTATTCAGTTGCGGTGACAATGTGCACATCGGACCTTTTTGTTACCCGCAATACACTCTATGAGACGAGGAGTACAATTATGCAGACGAGCTATGAGACGATTTCAATAATGACTTGGGCGACGACGTAGTGGTTACTATGGGAGATCGATACATGGACATGTGGTTCAAGCGTACCTTCAACATAAATGCTTGGGCGCCCCGCTTCATTTGATATTATTTCAATCGAATGAAATGACACGTCACGACCAATGCCACAGCCTAGCGCCTTGCTGTAAGCTTCTTTTGCAGCAAAACGACCTGCGATAAATTCTAGTCGGCGTTTTTCATTCGTATAATGTGATAACACTTGACGCTCGCGTGTCGTGAGAATACGCTCAGTAAAACGAGGCTGACGTGACAGTAATGTCTGTATGCGATCTATTTCTTGAATATCAACACCTATGCCTTGAATCAACGATTTCACCTGCTTTCTTATTGCAAGATGAGCCAAAGATTAGTATTCTTAAAAGAAATAAAGCGTACTAAAGAGAGGCTAACACCTATGTTTTTCATTCGAACGGAAAGCTTCAAGCAATTCCTTAAATTTTATCCTATCGTTTCAACCATTGTCGCGATTCATTTAATCGTTTTTCTATTAGTGAACATATCGCTTGGATTGCGCGAATTAATGATCGGTTGGAACTTACCTATTTTAGTCGATGGCCAGTATTGGCGTTTGATGACGCCTATCTTCACTCACACTGGCGCGATGCATCTTTTGTTTAATACATTTAGTTTAATCTTGTTTGGACCCGCTTTGGAAGTCATGCTCGGTCGCATCAAGTTCATTTTAGCATATTTAACAGCTGGCTTAATCGGAAATGTTGCCACCCTTTTCTTAGCTGACTTAATGTATAGTCATGTTGGTGCTTCTGGTGCAATTTTCGGGTTATTCGGCATTTACTTATACTTATTATTCATGCGTCCTGAATTGATTGATGCGAGCAGCCGTCAAGTTATCATCGTCATTGTTATCATCAGTCTTGTCATGACATTCCAACCTAATATTAATATTTACGCGCATTTATTCGGCTTAATTGGAGGCCTAGCAATAGGGCCGATCCTGTTCGCTGGATACAAAGGTCATTTTCGCATTTAACTCGACTCATTTATGAGGAGTGACACGATGAACAAACAACAAATTGCACCTTACGTGGCGATTATAATCGGCGTTATCGCAGTGTCGACTTCGGCTATTTTCGTTCGCCTTGCTGACGCTCCATCGTCAATCACCGCTAATTACCGGCTATTGCTTGCGGTTATCATCATGCTACCGTATATTTTGTGGCGTAACATCGGCGAATTCCGTCACATTTCAAAACGTGATTGGGTCTATTCGGCTGCTGCTGGCGTTTTTCTCGCCTTTCATTTTATCTTGTGGTTTGAATCGCTAAATCACACATCAGTCGCAAGCTCTGTCGTTCTCGTGACGACTCAACCCATCTTCGCCTTTATCGGGACGTACTTATTTTTCAAAGAACGCTTCACAAGCGGCGCTGTTTTAAGTATGTTAATCGCTTTCACGGGAAGTGCGATCATTAGTTGGGGTGATTTCCAAATTAGTGGTTGGGCACTGTTCGGAAACTTCCTCGCTTTAATGGGTGCGATTGCGATTACAGGGTATTTCTTATTCGGGCAAAACGTCAGACAACGCCTGTCTCTCATGACATATACCTTTATCGTCTATAGTATTAGTTCGATCACGTTAATTCTTTACAACATCATATTAAACGAACCATTCACCGGCTATTCTAGTGATACATGGCTTTACTTTTTAGCATTAGCTATTATTCCGACTTTCTTCGGCCATACACTGTTTAATTGGGCCATTAAATGGGTGAGTGCATCAACAATCACGATGGGCATATTATTCGAACCTGTCGGTGCATCAGTTTTAGCTTATTTTATCCTGGGAGAACTCGTCACTTGGTCACAGTTTTTAGGTGGATCAATCGTGATCGTCGGTTTAATGTTATTTATCATTAGTACATCTAAAAAGCGAAAGGTGAAAGTTATAAACCAACGTGAAAACAAACAATTAAAATAGAGGTGATGAATCATGTCTTTTCAAATCATGGTTGATGGTGGAGCCGATTTACCACAAAGTTTTGCCGACAAATTTAACGTCATAACGATTCCGTTAAACATTCACTTTAACGACGGCGTTTACAAAGGTGGTGTTAATTTAACGACAGAACAGTTTTACGAGAAACTAAAAGATGAAGGGGATTTAGCTAAAACATCGGCCCCAAGTCCAAATGAATTTTACGATGCTTTCAAAGCGGTTGATGCAAATACGCCTATTTTACTCTTATCTTTATCGCAAAACTTAAGTGCCACATACCAAAACGCTGTCATCGGGCGTGATATGTTATTAGATGAAGAGCCGGATCGACAAGTTGAAATTATTAATACGAAGACCGCATCTTGTGGCATGGCACTTCTAGCAAATGAAGTCGTTAAATTAAAAATGAAACAAATGGACTTTCAAGAAATTGTTGATACGATGAAACAAAACGCTGAACGAACCGTCACGCTCTTTTCACTTCGCACAGTGGAAAATTTAATCAAAGGCGGGCGTCTTGACCGTTTCCGTGGGGCGATTGCGAAAACATTAAATATTAAACTATTAATGCGCGCCTCTGACGAAGGCGAAATTGAAGTCACTGAAAAAATTCGCGGTGAGAAAAAAGCACTTCGGCGTTTAGTCGATCAAATCGGCGATTATTCAAAGTCATTAGAAGGTAAAACGATTGTGATGTCCCAAAGCCG
Source organism: Alkalibacillus flavidus (assembly GCF_040545925.1). NCBI lineage: Bacteria > Bacillati > Bacillota > Bacilli > Caryophanales > Bacillaceae > Alkalibacillus > Alkalibacillus flavidus. The sequence goes on along the minus strand of NZ_JBEPMX010000010.1, from coordinate 82,275 downwards.
CTGTCACGACAAAGCGATAGATATTATGAACCAAATTAAAGAACGCTACCATCAAGATGAGGATCATATTGTCGAAATGGGGCCTCTCATTGCCAACTACGCAGGTGAAGGCGGCCTCGTCATTTCATTCTTACGCGATGATGTTTAAACGAAAAAAGGCACGTCGAGCAATACTCGGCGTGCCTTTTTCCTTTTATTCTTTAGGTTGTGGGGCAGGTGAAATCAAGGCAAAAATCGCAGCAATAACCGGGAAAATAACAGCGATTAAGATGATTTCTGAATAACCACCAAGCCAGTCATAGAAAATACCAAACGGAAGTGGCCCAAGTGCTGATCCGACAACCATGACAGATTGCGCCACACTCCTAATACTCCCTAAATGCTGTTTACCGAAATAATTCGGCCAAACAATATTAAGCGTAATTCGCTCAAAGCCATGCACAACACCCCAAATGACGCCGTAAATAATAAAGCCCGCATTCGTAGATGTTTGCCACAACCACAAAATCGCCACAATATGAAGCATGAACGTGACAGACAACACGACATTTACTTTAAACTTATCAACTAAATACCCCGTCACAAAGGTCACTGGAAAGCCGATAATCGCCATTAACGACAACACAATCGCTGACACTTCGACCGATAAGCCTTTACTTTCCGAAATCGATACGAGGTGAAATGTAATTCCTGTATTCGTTAAAGCCGGAACACTAACACAGAACAAAATTAACCAAAAGGCGCGTGTCCTTGCAGCTTCACGCAATGTCCAATTGACTTCGTTATCATCAAGCGGGGCTTCTTCCGTCGTCACTTCTTCCGAGCTGTCCTGCCTTTGTCCCACTTGGAATTGGCGTTTTCGCATGACATAAAATGCCGTGATCACAAGCCCTGTAAAGAGTAAAATACGCCAAAACGCTGATGGTAACCAACCGATTACGTCGATGAAAAATGTCTCGACAGGCGGAATTAATGTCACTAATACGAGTAACGCGAGACCGATCAATATATATGACGGCAAACGTGTTGGCAAGCGACGTTGTGGCGTTTTTGCAGATCCATCAATTACTTCACCTATATCTGCCGGCTTATTGCGTACGACTAGTAATACAGCTGGAATGAAGATAACTAAAATCGCGACACCCCAAAACACCCAAACCATACGCCAATCAAACGTTTGAATTAAATAGGTATTCAATGGGGGTAATAACGCTGCACTTGCGAAACCACCAATCGTCATGACACTTAACGCCCGTCCACGTTTACGCATAAACCATTGCGGGACAAGTGTATTTGGCACTAACGTCATCGACCCTTGTCCAAAAATCCTTAACATAAAGAAGCCAAAAAACATCATAACAGGTCCGACGATTAAAGCATTCCAAAATGTCGCAAAGGCAAGGGATAATCCAATGACAATCATCATAATCCGTTGTCCATATAAGTCTGTTAACTTTCCGATCGTAAATAATAGAAATCCAGCACACAACGTCGCTGCTGAATATAACCCTGATACGAGTGACCGCGAATAATCAAATGATTCTATGTAATATTCTATGAAAATCGAAATCGCATAAGTCTGTCCTGGCCCAGAGAAGAATACACCTAGGGCGGCGACTGCCACAACTAACCAGCCATAATAGAAATTCGTCTTAATCGGTGGTTGACTGCTCATTTTATATCAAACCCTCTTTTGTGAAATCATTCGTAACCCTAATTAGTTTAACATAATCTAAAGATGATTAGAATCCAATTGTCAAAATAGACGCACAAAAAACGCCTCATTATGACATATCATAACAGGCGTTAAGGTTGGCTTATTTCGGACGAACAATAGTTGATAAAGACTTCACAATCGGTGTGATTTGTTGACTTAATTGCATCACTTGCCCCAACGTTTTAAACACTTTATCCATATCAAGCTCGCCATTTTCATTTTGGAAATACTGCCACAAAATAGCCGACTGATTCGTTACACCCGGAACATCATCAATCATCCATGGGGTATAATCATTGGCATAAGGTGTCATTTCTGGTGCGATTGTTGGATCATAATAATAAACAACAGGACTCACCCAATGGTCATTAAAAGTGTTAGTCATGATGCTAACCCCTCTCTTGCTTAAGCGTCTTTATCTTCACTATATGTTTATTAGACATAGGTGTGCATCACGCATCGTCATGCATATGTTGTTCGGCTGAGCGTCCAAGCTTCTTAATTAAGTCAATCGCTTGGCGTTTCTCATCATCAGACAATCCGTCCATGAATTGTTCAATAGCCTCCCAATGTTTCGGGAAAATATCATTTAATAGCTGACGACCTTCATCAGTCATCTCAGCATACGTGACACGTCTATCTTCAGGCGATGGTACACGTTGTAATAAGCCTTTCGCTTCTAAATTATTCACAACATACGTAATACTGCCGCTCGTCAACAAAATCCGTTCCCCGATTTTTTGCAATGGCTGGCGACCACGGTGATACAGTAATTCAAGTAACGCAAATTCACTCGGATTCAGTCCGTATCTCGTCATATCGTGTTGGGCTAGATGATTAAGCGTGCCGGACGCTTTTGACATGACAACAAATAACTTTAACGATGGGTCTTCTTTTCGTGCTCTGTATTCTTCTTCGTTCATCCTCATCATCCTTTATGTATAATACATTAATTATAAAATTTTCCTGCCGACCCGTCAAAAACAGGTTTATCTTTTCATCACGAGTTGCATTTGGCATAATAAGCAATAGACAATACCGAGGAGGTCTACACATGATTGACGATACAGGTGAGCGCGTCATCCCGAAAAAGATGGACCCGCTTAACCCTTTACTGCTTGAACATATTGCCCGATACCAATTTGCATTACCATACTTACACGGACGCGTCTTAGACTTATCGTGCGGCGCAGGATACGGCAGTCATATGATTGCCAAACGACGAAAGAAACAAGTTGAGGAAGTCGTCGGTATCGATCTCGACCCTGACATCATTCAATACGCTAAAGGCGAATACTATCATCCGAAAACCCAATTTGTCGTCGAAAACGCAATCGATGAAACACTGATCGACCGCTACGGCACATTTGATGCGATTGTCAGTTTTGAAACGATTGAACATATCGCCGAAGAAAAAGCCTTACTCGATAATTACAAACGGTTACTCAAGCCAGGAGGTACATTAATCGTCTCAACACCATTCGGACAAGGTCGCGGGAAACCGTGCGGCTCACCGTTTCACGTGCACCAACTCACGATAGCTGAATTTCACGATTTATTTGCTGATTATGAACACGTCGACTTTTACTATCAAAACGGTGTTCTCATCGAACCAGGTCGTGAAGGCGTCCATTCCCCATTAGGTATCGCCGTTGCACAATCGACAAAATAAGACAAATTGCTTAACGCGCATTTACTTTCCATTCATTTCTTATTATACTAATATCAATAGAAATTGATTTTAGGAGTGTCGCGATTAATGTTTAAGCGCCAAAAGCAAAGTGAACCTGTACTGAACCCGGATGCCTACGTACAACAAGTCAAAATGGACACGAAACAAAATGCTGATTTAACAAAACAATTAAAAATGGTCAACATGACGCATCGAGATCTAGCCACATTAAGAGCGTTAAAGCCACTAGTCTCAGAACATATTGATGCCATCGTCTCACAGTTTTACAAAAACATCGAACATGAACCATCACTTATGCGTATTATTGAATCAAACAGCTCAGTGGAACGATTGAAAAAGACGCTCACACGTCATATTCAAGAAATGTTTAATGGCGTTATCGACGAATCTTTTGTGGAACAACGAAAATACATAGCATACGCTCATGTCAAAATTGGTTTAATGCCGAAATGGTATTTATCCGCATTCCAAGACTTACTCAATTCATTTCACGAGATTTTCTTCGACCATTTCGACCATATCGATGACATTCGCAACGCGTTATCGGCCACTTCGAAGATATTAAACATCGAACAACAACTCGTTCTAGAAACGTTTGAACATGAAAACAATCGTGAACGCCAGGAACAATATGATCAACAGCAACAATTAATCGAAGAGATCGATCGTATGTCAGATGAGCTCGTCGCTATTTCCCAGCAGACAGATGCCGCCACGAAGCAATTACTCGAACATTCGAATGAAATCCGATCTTTCTCACAGACAACCGTTGAAACAGCTTCTACTGTCGAAGAGCAATCGAACACGGGTAAATCAGAGTTAGAAAAACAACTCGACCAAATGAACGATATCGAAAAACAGATGAATACGATTTATAGCGAAATGAACGAACTTGAGACAGCGTCATCGAAAATTAACGAGATTTTGAATTTCATTACCGATGTCTCAGAGCAAACGAACTTACTATCACTTAATGCGTCCATTGAAGCAGCTCGTGCGGGAGAGTTAGGTAAAGGGTTTGCCGTTGTCGCAGAAGAAGTGAAAAAACTATCGGAACAGACACGCGGTTCGATCGATAACATTACAGAATTAATCAATACGACAAACAAACAAATCAAGCAAGTCTCTCATAGCGTCGCTGACACCACGTCATTAATTCAACAAGGCAGCGAAAAGATGAAGCATACGGACACATTCTTCAATGATATTTTAACGAACACACGAGAAAGCAAGGCGATGAATGATGAAATGGGACAAAAACTAGCGCATATTAACGAGATCATTCAACAATTAAGCGAATCATACGCTGAAGTTAACCAATCAGCCGAAAGCCTCGCATCCCTTGCGAAAGACTATAAGCATTAGAAAACAGGCATGCCCTCCACTTGATGAAGGCATGCCTGTTTTAATTTAATCGTCTTTCAAACCATACCCAACTAAATAATCGGTATAGTGGGTAGATAAGGACGAATGCGTATGCGACGGAAGGGACGTCGATAACCGTTAAGAATAAGACAAAGAGCACGATAAAGATTAACGTCATCATGTTAGCGTAACGACCATTAAACGGGGTCGCATCAAAAAACATCGACGCTTTTTCTTTTTTCTCTTCGACCCGCTTCTTAAAGCACGATTCATGATACGGGCGCACAGTCATCTTCACATTCGCCGTACGCAAATCGGTTTGGTTTTCGATTGGTTTTTGACATCGGTGACACGTTACAGTTTTCGTTCCCATCATTTTCCCCTCATTCTATAGGCAAATCAATTGAATTTTCCCAGCAAATCTCAAACAATTATAATCATAACTTATTTTGAAAAGGGTGTCGATTCACAATGTTAAAATTAAGCGTACTCGATCAATCACCATTATTACATAACGAAACGCCACAAAACGCGTTACAACAAACGTTGACGTTAGCCCAACATGCTGACGAATTAGGGTATACACGATATTGGATGAGCGAGCACCATAGCACGGTCATTTTAGCCGGCTCAGCTCCAGAAATGATGGTTCCCATTATCGCAGCGCACACGAAGCAGATCCGTGTCGGAACTGGCGGCGTCTTGCTTCCCCATTATAGCCCATTCAAAGTGGCTGAACAGTTCCGCGTGTTAGAAGCGATGTATCCTAATCGTATAGATTTAGGTATTGGGCGCGCACCAGGCGGCCAACCTGGCGTTTATTACGCCTTAAATAGAGGAAAATACCCCGACACAGCTAACTACTCAACTGATGCTGGTCATTTAATCGATTATATTCTTGGTCACGACCCTCAAGGTTATCAAGTACAAGCCACACCGATGAGCCCAACGACACCGCCTGTTTGGATGTTAGGGTCTAGTGGTTCAAGTGCTCAAACAGCAGGTGAGCTCGGCACATCATACACATTCGCCCAGTTCATCAATCCAGATGATGGACGAGAAGCTGTCCAGCGCTATTATGATCACTTTATCCCGTCACCACTTCAAGAAGACCCTTATGCGAGTGTCGCTGTTTTCGTCGTCGTTGGTGATACCGATGAAGAAGCGGAATACTATGCATCAAGTTTAGATGTCGCGCTTTTAATGGCTGATCAAGGACAACGACGTGGCCATTTCCCAGACCCTGAAGAGGCTAGTCAACAATCGTTCACCCATTTCGAACAAAAACGAATTGTCGAAAATCGTGGCAGGATGATTGTCGGCAGTGTCGAAAGTGTAAAACAGCAGCTGATTGATTTAGCGGCACACTATCAAGTCAATGAGATTATGGTTAATTCAATCGTTGCGCCTTTCGAAAAACGGTTAGAAGCGTACGAAAAATTAGCCGGCGCATTTCAATTATCATAATTGGGAGGGATTACTATGACGGCATTCGATCATCTCGTCGTCCATTCATTCAATCCAGACGTTCATCAACAAACGTTTTCGGCAATTCATCAATTAAAAGGAGTGCCAGGTGGGCAGCACGAGCATTGGGGAACGTTTAATCACCTGGCGTTTATGACCAATGATTGCTATATCGAATGGTTAGGCGTGGAAGACGAAACCATCGCACGGCATTCGGATAACCCACTCATTCAAACGACGATCGATGCGTATGATGCACGTAAAGAAGGGCCGATTCAATTCGCCTTGCGCGTCGATGATTTAAACGGTGTCATGGAGCGATTACGCCATCATCATATAGCATTCTCAGGACCGTTTCCCGGCAGTCGCACGAAACCTGACGGAAGCGAACTTGCTTGGCGCATGCTTTTCCCGCACGATGAAACGCTAAACCGCCCTCTTCCCTTTTTAATTGAATGGGATGGCGACATAAATCGTCCAAGTGATGCGACGTTCATTAATCCAACATCATTTTCGTCGATAACAGTTGGTACCGATGATCCTGAACGTTATGTGAATCAGTTACAAACGATTGCACCAGAAGCCACATCGCCATCCGGTTTATTATTAGACAATGGTACCATAACGATTGAAGACGGCGACCATCTCACCGCTCACTTTGAATCGATTACATTTAAGTAGAGGTTATTATGGCAAAACATCTTATTCTATTAATCAGTTTAAGTTTCATATTATCTGCTTGTTCACTTGCGATGTCTAATGCGAATAACATGAGCGACTCAAAGCTAACCAGAAAACAAACACCACACCATACGACAACGATTGACCTTACCCCATTTGAACGAGAACCTTCTGAATGGGGTGAGTTCGTCGATGGAGTGAAAACGACGTTAGATACTAATGAGAAAAAAATCGCCCTAACATTCGATGCGTGTGGCGGTGCTCATGGGAATAGTTATGATGACGAACTCATCTCATTTTTAATTGAACACAACATTCCTGCCACACTCTTTCTAAACAAAGATTGGATCCAGCACAACAAGGACATTGCTAAGTCTTTAGCTGACAATCCACTCTTTCAAATCGAAAATCACGGTACACATCACCAACCGTTATCAGTAACAGGTCGAGAAGCGTATGGCATAGCTGGTACGCACTCAGCACAAGCTGCCCATGATGAAGTGATGATTAATCAAGATTATATCGAATCGGTGACTGGTGAGAAGCCTGATTTTTTCCGCTCTGGAACAGCGCATTATGACGATGTTGCGGTTGATTTAGTCGAACAACTCGATTTAGACGTCGTTAACTACGACATTCTTGGCGATGCTGGTGGCACTTACTCAAGTGATGAGGTCGAACAAGCGTTACTCAAAGCCAAACCCGGCTCGATTGCTTTATTACATATGAATCAACCGAATAGCGACACGAATGAAGGCATTCGCCAAGCGATTCCTCAACTGTTAGAAGACGGATTTGAATTCGTTAAATTAAATGATGCACCACTTGAATAATAGATTGATATAAAAACGACTCATATATGGGTCGTTTTTTTTGCTTTTTGAGTATCGATTTGTTACAGTAAGTATATAATAAAACTAAGTAAGTTTATCAGAATTATACACTTTAAGAAGGAGCGATGTTTGATGAGCGATGAACAGCATTACACATTACCGCGAATTGGTGACCATGCCCCTTATTTCGAAGCCAAAACGACGCAAGGGACAATTAAATCGACAGATTACGAAGGCAAATGGTGGGTATTATTTTCACACCCAGCTGATTTCACCCCTGTATGCACGACCGAATTCGTTGCGTTTCAAGAAATTTTACCAGAGTTAAAAGAGTTAAATACAGAGTTGATCGGTCTTAGTATTGACAGCAATCAGTCACACCTTGCATGGATTCGTAACATTGAAGATAATTTTAATGTCAAAATAGAATTCCCCGTGATTGCTGACTTAAGCAAAGATGTTGCAAGCAAATACGGCATGATCCATCCAAACGATAGCGGAACAGAAGCGAACCGTGCGGTGTTTGTTATTGATGATAAACAACAAATTAAATCGATCATTTATTATCCACTTACTACAGGACGTAACATGGCTGAAATCGTCCGCTTAGTCAAAGCGTTACAAACAACAGCAAATCATCAAGTCTCAACACCAGCCAACTGGACACCGGGCGACCAAGTCCTCGTTCCACCACCTGCTACCCAAGCAGATGCTGATGCACGCGCTAACGATGATAGCCTCGAAGTCGTCGATTGGTATTTAGCAAAGAAACATTTAGATGACTAATAAACTGTTAAAATCGCGCAATGATTACATTGCGTGATTTTTTATATTTTTAATTACTTCAGGTTTCGAAATTTTCTTCACTCGAATTAATTTCTATGCTATACTGTCGTTGTATTATTAAGAAAATTATGAAATAAGTAGGAGGTTCGAACGATGCCACAAACGAGTTACCCGATCACATGGGATTTGGAGACCTTTTTCCAAGGCGGTAGCGATTCAGAAGAATTACGCCGTCATTTAGACGAAACGAAAGATCGTCTGAACACATATGCTGACAAACTAAACGCCTTCGACACACCGACTTCGAGTTCAGAAGCTGACCAGATCGCAGCCCTTATCGAAGAAGGTTCGGACATTAGCCAACATATTCGCCAAGCAGGAGCTTATATTACCTGTTTAGAAGCGCAAGACATGAGTGACCATAAGGCAAGTACCTTACGAAGCGAAGTAACCGAACTGAATGCGACATACAGTGCAGCATTCAATCGCTTTCGCCAAAAGCTAGCCCAAACAGAAGAAAGCGTATGGCAAGCCTTATTAGAACATGACAAACTAGCTGAGCTATTTTTTGTTTTAAATGAATGGCGTGAAGCAGCAGCGGAACAACTATCAGAAGATGAGGAAGCACTTATTACTGCTTTATCTGTCGATGGTTATCACGCATGGGGTCAAATGTATAACACGATTGTCGGGGAAATGACTGTCGATGTAACCGTTGATGGTGAAGAGAAAACATTATCTGTCGGCCAAGCGAACAACTTATTGTCGCACGAAAACCCAGACGTCCGAAAACACGTCTATGAACAATTAGAAGCCGCATGGAAAGAAAAAGAATCTTTATTCGCCAACACGTTAAATCATTTAGCAGGCTTCCGTTTAAATGTTTATGATAAACGCGGTTGGGACAACGTCTTAAAAGAACCACTCGATATTAATCGTATGCAACAAGACACGTTAGATGCGATGTGGGGTGCAATCACCAAACATAAACAACCGTTCGTTGACTTTTTATATCGTAAAGCGGATTTACTCGGCAAAGAGACGTTAGAGTGGTACGACTTAGGTGCGCCAACACAAGAAAACAACCAAACGTTAACATATGACGAAGGCGCTCAATTTATTTTGAAACACTTTAAACAATTCAGTCCAAAATTAGCTGATTTCGCTGAGCATGCGTTTGAAAACGGGTGGATTGAAGCGGAAGATCGTTCAGGCAAACGCCCAGGCGGCTTCTGTACTGGCTTCCCATTAAGCGGTGAATCTCGTATCTTCATGACGTACAGCGGTTCGATGTCTAACGTCGCTACGCTAGCACACGAACTCGGTCATGCGTTCCACACTCACGCATTGAAGCCCGTTCATCCACTGAATCGCCGTTACGCGATGAATGTCGCTGAAACGGCATCGACGTTTGCGGAAATGATCGTGGCTGATGCGTCAGTGAAAGAGGCTGAAACAGATGAAGATAAAATCGCGTTATTAGAAGACAAATTACAGCGCAGTGTGGCATTTTTCATGAACATCCACTCTCGTTTCTTGTTCGAGACACGATTTTATGAAGAACGCCGAAATGGTTTCGTGCCGGCCGAGCGTTTAAATGAATTAACAGATGAAGCGCAACGCGAAGCATATCAAGATGCCGTGAACTCAACGAGCCCAAGTTATTGGTCGAACAAACTACATTTCCATATTACAGGCGTTCCGTTTTACAACTTCCCGTACACATTTGGTTATCTATTCTCGTTAAGCATTTATGCGAAGGCGCTTGAAGAAGGTGTGAGTTATGAGGATAAATATATCGCCTTACTACAAGATACCGCGCGCATGACGGTGGAAGAGTTAGCAATGAAACATTTAGGCGAAGACATTACACAAGAAGCATTCTGGGAAAAAGGTATCGAACTGTGCAAACGCGATGTTGAAGAGTACTTGAATTTAACAGCTAAATAAATTATAGAGCTTGTGACAAACCCAATTCAGTAAAGTAAAACCCGGACGATTTAATTAAAAAATAAATCGTCCGGGTTTTCTGCTTAAAGTACTTATCACAACGCCATCCTTGGCATGACAACATTTTCCGAGGGAGTCTACGCATTTTGATTCCGCTTTATAAGTGCTTAACTCTTATGTTGCTTACACATTTAGCTTTTGTACAATTGAATCCCCTTCTATCCCAAGCTCTATTTATGAACGCTCGACTCTCTTTTCATAATAATAGAATGGCTCTGTAAAATCGCCGTGGTATTGTTGATCGACTAATGTGTATTGGCCTTTTTGGAATAATTTTAACGCTGCTTTATTTTCGCCATTTGTATCCGTTCTGATGTACGGAATGCCTTGTTCAGCCGCTAATTGTTCTGCAAAGTGATAAAACGCTAAACCTACCCCACGCTTCCTCGCACTCGGCGAAACGGCCAAACGCTTCAAACAAAGAAACGTATCTGCTTCTGACCACGCAATCTCATGGTACTCTTCATGGCCATGATCACTAATACAAGCTACACCAATCACGTCTCCGTCTTGTTCATACACATACAGCTCTCGATTATGTAAATCCTTCTCATAATGCGAACGAAGTGGATAAGTCTCTCCCCACTGAGATAACCCAGCGCGTGCCATGACATCCTTCGCCTCATTTACAACGATTTCAATTTGGTCTAAATCGTGCTTTGTCGCTTCTCTTATCATGTTGATCACCTTAATCATTTTTTATTAGTTTAACATCTCATCACACTAACGTGAACGAGGGGGGATTGACATTCAAATGATTGTTTGAATACACTATATTCAAACAATCATTTGAATGAAAGAAGGCGAATGACCGATGAAATTAGCAAATTGCGCATCAGATATCACCGAAGATCAATTAAAACACGTATATCATAAGGTCCACCAAACCAATACCTCTTCCGTTTCAAACCTATTTAAAGTCTTAGCTGATCCGACGCGTGTCAAGATCGCCCAAGCCTTAACAATCGAAGACGAGCTTTGTGTCTGCGATGTTGCAGCAATTATGGAAGTATCTGTAGCAACAGCATCCCATCACTTAAGAACATTAAAACAATACGGCCTGACGAACGTCCGAAAGCAGGGGAAAATTAGCTATTACTCTCTAGACGACCACCATATTGTTCGGTTAATTCAAATGGCTGTTGAGCACGAAGAAAAACTGGAGGCACTATCATGACAGAAGAAACGTATTACGTCCAAGGCATGTCTTGTTCTTCATGCGCGAAGACATTTGAAGAGAACGTTAAAGCGATTGATTCTGTTAACGATGCGGACGTTAACTTTGGCGCATCAAAAATTACCGTTTACGGAGAAGCGTCTGTTGATGAACTCGAAAAAGCTGGATCATTTGAACAGCTCGCTATTTCAAAAGAATTCACCCAAACATCATTTGATTTAAAACAAACGTTAGCATCTAATTGGAACTTACTCATTGCAACATGTCTACTCGCAATCGGGCTATACGGAATGTTCCAATTCGGGGATCATCATCCGTTTACCGTGACGACTCTCATTGGCTCTATTGCTATTGGCGGCTATTCATTAGTCATCACAGGCCTCAAAAATTTAGCGAAGTGGCGTTTTGATATGATGACGTTAATGACAATTGCTGTTATCGGAGCAGTTATAATCGGCGAATGGGTCGAAGGTGCCGTCGTCGTCCTTCTGTTTGCAATCAGTGAATGGCTTGAAAAATATTCGATTGACCGTGCTCGCTCATCTATTCAATCGCTCATGACGATCGCACCTGATACAGCAACCGTCAGACGAAACGGTCACGAAGAAACAGTTAAAGCAAATGACATAATCATTGGCGATACGATCATTATTCGACCTGGTGAAAAAATCCCCGTCGATGGCACGGTGACAGCCGGTGAATCATCGATTAACCAAGCAGCCATTACCGGTGAATCAGTCCCTACCTTTAAAACAATGGATGATAGTGTTTATGCTGGCACGTTAAATGAGGACGGCTATTTAGAAGTAGCAGCAACGAAACGCGCCGATCAATCAACCCTTGCGAGAATCATTCACCTAGTCGAAGAAGCACAAAATGAAAAAGCGCCTGCGCAACAATTAATCGACCGATTCGCAGCGTACTACACACCACTGATTATGATCATTGCCCTCGGCGTCGCAACGATTCCGCCTGTCGTGTTCGGATTAAGTTTCGAAACATGGCTTTATCAAGGGCTTGCGGTCCTTGTCGTCGGTTGTCCGTGTGCTCTTGTCATTTCCACCCCCGTCGCCATTGTAACGGCGATCGGAAGCGCTGCTCGGCATGGCGTCTTAATTAAAGGGGGCTCTTATTTAGAAACACTTGGTCGAATTAAAGCTATCGCATTTGATAAAACAGGGACCATTACACAAGGAAAACCAGCTGTACAAAATTTTCACCTTTTCAGCAATCAGTTAACGCCTCAATCTTTTTTTCAAATAGCGAGCGCGTTAGAGGCGAAATCACAGCATCCATTAGCTCAAGCAGTCATCCAGTATACTGACAACCAATTCGGCCTAAACGACTCACATTCTGTTGAAGCGTTTAAATCACTAACTGGAAAAGGAATTCAAGGTCGAATCGATGGCCAGGATTACACCATTGGTAGTCCGTCAGTGTTCACTCTATCACCCGAGAAACAATTGGCTGTCAATGAAGCTCAAGAACAGGGGCATACGGTTATTTTAATGAGTCAAAACGATAACTTACTTGGCTTCATCAGCATTGCCGACCCAATTCGTTCAGCATCAAAACATATGATTCAAGAATTATCTGACGCTAAGTTAACCCATTCGATTCTATTGACGGGCGATCATGATAAAACCGCCCAATCAATTAGTAAGCAAGTCGGCATTCGTCACTTTATTGCGAAACTATTACCCGCAGATAAGCAAACCGAAGTGAAGAATCTACAACAATCATACGGTCAGGTTGCGATGGTCGGCGATGGCGTTAATGACGCGCCTGCCTTAGCCACCGCTGATGTCGGGATTGCGATGGGAAGCGCTGGGACGGATGCAGCGTTAGAAACGGCTGATATCGCTCTAATGGGAGATGATTTGTCGAATCTACCTTACACCGTGCGTTTAAGTCGTAAAACACTTAACATTATTAAACAAAATATTATCTTTGCATTGAGTACGAAAACATTAGCCTTACTTCTCGTCATCCCTGGTTGGCTCACGTTATGGATTGCGATATTAGCTGACATGGGCGCCACAATACTCGTCACATTAAATGCCTTACGATTAATGAATAACCGATAAACAACGCCGCGAGGTTGACGTGACCTCGCGGCGTTGTTTACACCATATTTTCTATGGCATCTATCAATTTTGTCATCTCATCATCCGTGCCGATCGAAATCCGAACGAAGCCAGTTAACCCTGGTTTATTAAAATATCGAATATAAATACCTTGTGCCTTCAATTCATTGTACAACACGTCTGCCTCAATCCCGACAGGTTGTACAAACAAAAAGTTCGCTTTCGAATTCGACACCCAAAAACCTAAACCTTTTAATCGTTCAGTCACCCAATCTCTTGTCACGACAATATCACTTAACACCTGGTCATAATATGCATCATCTGCTAAGGCCTCTTCTGCCCCAGCTAAAGACACGCGATTCATCGTATATGAATTAAATGAATTTTTAATTCGCTCTAAACCTTCGATCAAACCAGTGTGTCCAATCGCATAGCCGATACGCATACCAGCTAAAGCATGGGACTTCGATAACGTCTTGGTGACGAGTAGGTTCGGGTATTGCGTCGTTAATGCTACAGCCGACTCAGCCCCAAATTCGACGTACGCTTCATCGACTATCACCACTTGAGCTGGATTCGCTTGAACGATCGACTCTACATCACTTAATGATAACGCTAGCCCTGTCGGTGCGTTCGGATTAGGGAAAATGACACCTCCGACAGACTGCTTTAAGCCATCGACTTGAATAGATAAATCATCATTCAGCGGGACTTGCTCAAACGGAATATCATACAAATTAGCATACACTGGGTAAAAACTATACGTAATAGCCGGCATTTTAATCGTTTGATCAGGCTCGAAAAAGGCTTGAAACGCAAAGGCTAGCACCTCATCTGACCCGTTACCGACAAATACTTGATCTGATGTGACATGCTCACGTTCGGCTATAATCGCCTTAAGACGCTCAGCTGTCGGACTCGGATATTTCCGTAAATCACTCGTTATAGAGTCCTCCATCGCTTGAATCGCTTTTGGTGATGGCGGGTACGGATTTTCATTGGTATTTAACTTAATAATATCTGTCTCTGTCGGCTGCTCACCTGGAACATAAGGTTCAGCTTCTTGAACTGTCCGACTCCAAAACTTACTCATCCGAATCCCCTTTCATGCGTTCAGTTAATACGGCTTTAACGTCTTCAATCGTAAGACCTCGCATAGCCATTAACACGAGTGTGTGATAGATCAAATCTGCTATCTCCATCGATAAGTTTTCGTTATCTTTATTTTTCGCGCCAATAATGACTTCGCCAGACTCTTCACTAATCTTTTTCAAAACTTTATCGACGCCTTCATCAAATAAATAGTTTGTATAAGATCCTGACTTAGGGTTGTCACGACGGTCTTGAATCGACTCGAATACCTCTTGGATAATTTGGCGATCATAATGAGGTTTCTCGCCTAAGTCGACTTCACGATAAAAACAACTGTTTGCGCCGGTATGACATGCGGGACCGATTTGTTCTACTTTCACGAGCAATGCGTCTTGGTCGCAATCATAGTATAATTGTTTCACATGTTGCTCGTGACCAGATGTGGCTCCTTTTTGCCATAATTCATCACGACTACGGCTGTAAAACCACGTTCGTTTCGTTTCAATCGTTTTATTTAGCGATGTTTCGTTCATATAAGCAAGCATGAGGACCTCACCCGACGTTACATCTTGTACGATGGCGGGGACGAGTCCTTGCTCGTCGAATTGTATGTTTAACGATTCCATTGTGATCACCCTAACCTTATCGGAAGTTCATGGTTATATAAATAGTGTTTTAATTCGGTAATGTCGATTTCATTAAAGTGAAAAACAGAGGCGGCTAGCGCAGCATCAGCCTGACCTTGTGTTAATACATCAAGAAAGTGTTCGCTTTTGCCAGCTCCACCTGATGCGACGACAGGAATATTAACGCGCTCACTCAGCATCGCCATCACATCACTCCGGTAGCCTTCTTTCACACCATCTGTATCCATGACGTTTAACACGATCTCCCCGGCACCACGTTTTTCACCTTCTATCGCCCACTCTAACAAGGTACGGCCCGTATTCTCACGGCCACCTTTAACAAACACGTACCATTCACCGTTTTCTTCTTTCGCATCAATCGATAGCACGACACATTGATTACCGAAGCGAACAGACGCCTCATCAATTAACGACGGATTGTGAACAGCGGCACTATTAACGGATACTTTGTCCGCACCAGCATTTAATACAGCGCGAAAATCGTCAACCGAACGAATACCACCGCCGACCGTGAACGGGATGTGCACTTCTTCTGCGACGCGTTCGACAACGTCTAGAAAAATATTTCGTTTTTCGTGCGATGCCGTAATGTCATAAAAGACGAGTTCATCAGCACCTAATTCACTATAACGTTTACCAAGTTCAACTGGGTCTGCGACGTCTTGAATATCGGCAAATTTTTTCCCTTTCACGACGCGCCCATCTTGTACGTCTAAACATGGCACTATGCGTTTCGCTAACATGTTGAAGACTCCTTCATGATCGCTTCTAGCGTGACTTTGTTTTCGTATAAAGCTTTCCCAACGATTGCGCCGTACAATTTAATGTCGCTTAACGCGCGAATATCTTTAAGCGATGAAACGCCACCAGAGGCAATAACATTAAGGGCGGTTGCTTCATTCATTTCGTACAAAGCATCGACATTCGGTCCTTTCAACATGCCATCTTTCGCGATATCGGTATAAACGATCGTCTTCACACCATAAGACTGCATTTGGGTCGCAAAATCGACCGCTTCTAAGTCAGACGTTTCGAGCCAACCATCAGTCGCAACATAACCCTCGCGCGCATCAATCGAGACGACAATACGTTTACTGCCAAATTGTTTCACGGCATCTCGGGCAAAGGTAGGGTCTTTCACCGCTGCTGTTCCTAAGATGACACGTTCAACGCCTGCATCTAACAAAGATTGAATCCGGTCGAGGTCGCGGACGCCACCGCCGACTTGAACGGGGATCGATACATGATTCGCAATCGTTTCAATGACGCCGACATTTTCCGATGGGTCTCCTTTCGCAGCGTCTAAATCGACTAAATGCAAATAACTCGCACCCGCGTCTTCCCATTGCCTTGCCATCTCAAGCGGATCACCGTAAACTGTCTCGTCATTGTAATCGCCTTGCTTTAACCGAACACACTGTTTGTTGCGCAAATCGATCGCTGGAAAAATCCTCATCTCACCATCTCCCCGAAATTCTTTAATAACTGCATGCCGACACGCGAACTTTTTTCTGGGTGATATTGCATACCCATTACGTGATCACGTTTCACGGCTGATGTGAACGTATCACCATACGTTGTTTCATGCAAGATATCATTTTCGTCCTTAGCGCGTGCATAATACGAATGAACGAAATAGACATAATCACCATCTTGAACACGATCATTTAAGGGTGTTGTCTGTTTTAAACGTAATTGATTCCAGCCCATATGCGGCACTTTTTCACGACTTGAAAAACGAACAATCTCACCATCAATCAATCCTAAACCGTCATGTTCACCATGTTCATAGCTTTTATCAAATAACAATTGCATACCAAGGCATATACCTAGCAATGGCTTACCGTCATTCACTTGACTAACAATTTCATCAACAAACCCTTGCTCGCGTAGCCGTTTCATCGCTTCACCGAACGCACCGACACCGGGTAAAATGATGCCATCTGCTTGCGTGAGTTCACGCGGATTACCTGTTATATACGAATCGATGTTTAATAACGTTAGGGCATGCTTCACGTTTTTTAAATTACCTGCTCCGTAATCTATTATTGCAATCATAGCGTATCTCCTTATTCCGACAATGTCCCTTTTGTAGACGGTACACTGCCGTCGTCATCATGGACTGTGACAGCCTCTTTTAACACACGACCAAATCCTTTGAAAATTGATTCAATGATATGGTGGTTATTCGAACCATGCATTAACTTAATGTGTAACGTCACGCCTGCTTGATTCACAAACGCGCGGAAAAATTCTTCGACGAGTTCAGTATCAAATGTGCCGACTTTTTCGGATAATTCATCGACATCAAAGACTAAATATGGCCGATTAGATACGTCAATGGATACTAAGCTCAAGGCTTCATCCATCGGCGTAAAATCAGAAGCGTATCGTTTAATACCACGTTTGTCGCCAAGTGCTTCTTTAAAGGCTTGTCCTAAAACAATGCCGACGTCTTCAACTGTATGATGATCGTCAACATAAACGTCTCCATCTGCTTTTGCGGTGAGATCAAACGATCCGTGTGCCGCAAATAACGTCAGCATATGATCGAAAAAGCCAACACCTGTATCGACTTCGACTTCTTTTTTGCCATCGAGGACATATGATAACTCAATCGCTGTTTCACTCGTGTTACGCGTGATCATCGCTTGTCGCATGCTAAAACCTCCTACTTTTCATCAAACCGAATTCGAACGGCATCGCGGTGACCGTCTAATCCTTCTTCGCCTGCGAATTGTTCGACTTGTTGTCTCACTTGTTCCAATGCGTCATCTGTATAATAAATGACACTCGATTTTTTCATGAAATCATAGACGCCGAGTGGTGATGAGAATTTAGCCGTTCCATTCGTTGGTAATGTATGGTTTGGACCAGCAAAATAATCACCGAGCGGCTCTGGTGTATAATGGCCAAGAAAGATTGCGCCAGCATGTTTAACACTCGGCAACCATTCAAACGGATGAGAGATTTGCAACTCTAAATGCTCTGGTGCCCACGCATTCACAAATGTCATCGCCATTTCAAGGTCTGTTGTAACGTAAATAGCACCCTGATTCGTTACCGATTCTTGTAAAATCGCTTGACGGTCACGTGTTTTCATTTGCCTCTCCACTTCAGTTTGTATCGCTGAGGCTATCGCTTCACTCGTCGTGACGGCTACAGCTGAAGCTAGCTCGTCATGCTCCGCTTGTGCGAGCAAATCCGCTGCAACGTATGCCGGATTGGCTGTTTCATCTGCGACGACGCAAACTTCACTCGGCCCGGCAATCATATCAATCCCCACATCACCGAAGACGTATTTTTTCGCTCGAGCGACATACGCATTACCTGGGCCAACAATTTTATCAACTGGCGTAATCGATTCTGTCCCATACGCTAATGTCGCAATACCGTGCGCACCACCGATTTTAAGAATGCGACTCGCCCCTGCTAAATCAGCCCCGACTAACGTCATCGGATTAACCGTCCCATCTGGCTGAACAGGTGTCGTCACAGTAATGTCGCTCACTCCAGCAACGACAGCTGGCATAATATTCATAAGCACCGTCGACGGATAGGCTGCTTTACCGCCGGGCACATAAACGCCAATACGAACAATCGGTGTAACTTGTTGGCCTAACCAAACACCATCTGCATTGTGCGAATACCATGACGTCTCTTTTTGTTTCGCATGATACGTCTGAATGTTTTCTTTCGCTTCCGTTAAAACAGCCATCATGTCATCGCTAACGCGTGTATAGGCTTCTTCTATCTCTTGAGCTGAAACGACGACATTGTTTAAATCGACACCGTCCAACGATTTAATATAACCGCGAACCGCTTCGTCGCCATCGCGTCTAATCGTTTGAACAATCGACTTAACGCGTTCATCAATCACATCATACTGAACAGCGTCGCGATTTTTTCGATTGGTGACAATTTCAGCGATATCTTGTTCTTCAATCACATTAATCTTCATCCGTGACACGTCCTTTGTTATCGATAATAGCTTTTACTTGGTCAATGACGGGACGAATAGAGGTTCCTTTTGTTTTGAAGCTCGCTTTATTTACGACGAGTCTCGCACTAATCGACAGCATCGTTTCTAGCACATCGAGATTGTTTTCTTTCAGTGTATTCCCCGTTTCGACAATATCGACAATGACATCGCTTAACCCAACAAGCGGGGCAAGCTCAACCGACCCGTTTAATTTAATCGTTTCCACTTGGCGTCCTTGTGATTGGAAGTAGTCATTCGTAATTTTCGGGTATTTTGTTCCTATAGTTAACGGCTGGTAATCTGATAAATCAGTACCTGGCTTACCTGCCACCGCAAATTCGCAGCGCCCAAAGCCTAGATCGACCAGTTCAAACACATCAGCTCCCGCTTCAAGCAATGTATCTTTACCTGCAACACCCATGTCGGCAGCGCCGTTTTCGACGTAAGTGCCCACATCCATCGCTTTCACTAAAATTAACTCATACTGGCCATCATCACTTAAAAAAGTCAGTTTACGCGATTTCTCGTAATAAGACGAAAATGTAATGCCAATTTGTTCAAAAATCTCAAGACTAAGATCCGCTAAACGTCCTTTTGCTAAGGCGATTTTAATCGGTTCCATACGTTATGCCTACTTTCGTTAAGACTTGATCGATTGTTTCAAATGGTTGTTTGTCACCGTTGATATTGACCGTTTTAGAGACAATATCAATGATGATACTCGATTCATCAACAACATCATCTTCATAAGCAATCGAGGTGACAATTTGGTTTTGTCGCAATGACTGGGCCAAACTAAACGCCTCTTTTGTCGTCGTATGATTCGTCAAAATGACAGCTTGGTTTGGCTCTTCTAACTGCAATGTTTGCTGTTGTTTAACAATACGAAGCAAATCATCAATATAAACGCCGAAGCCAATGGCACTCGATTCTAAATTAAAGTAAGTCATCAACTGATCATAACGACCGCCTTGAATCACTGGTTTACCATACCCTTCAACATAACCTTGAAACATCACACCAGTATAGTAATTCAAATGATTGACTAAGCCTAAATCGATCGAAATATAGTCGGCATAACCTAGTTCGGTTAAATGCTCAACTAATCCTGTTAATTGATCGAGTGCTTTTGCCATTTGATCATTGATGGCAACCGACTTCGCATCTTTTAGCACGTGATTCGCTTCACCGAATAAATGCGGCAGCCGTAATAATGCCTGTTTTACTTCATCACTTACTTGCAATGACTCTAATAAATCGCTTAGTTCGTATTCATTTTTTGCTTCGAGTTTTGCTTGAATTAACGCCTCTGTCTCAGCATCTAATTGCGCTTCATCCATGAGTGCTCGGAAAAAACCTGCTTGACCTAGCTCGAGTTGAATATCACTCACTTCAATTTGTTTCAACGTATCAACGGCTAAAATCACCATTTCTATATCATTTAGTTCACGACCGTCATCAAACCACTCAACACCCACTTGTGAAAATGAGCGCGATGTTCGATCTGATTCGCCGCTTTCCATGCGAAAAATATTGGTGACATAGTACATTTTATTTAATAATGGCATGTCTGATTTAGCTTGAGATGCCATTCTAGCAATCGGTACTGTCGCATCTGGTCGTAGCACGAGGACTTTCCCATCCGTATCAATCAACTTGATCATCTGGTCATCATTCATCGTTCCTGGTATATTCATAAATAAATCATAGTATTCAAATGTTGGCGTTTGAATGGGTTGGCATCCATAATGATGGTAGAGTTGTTTTAACCGATCGATTATCGTTTGTTTTAACTCATACTCTTGCGCATACAAATCAGTTACCCCTTGTGGTAACGGTTGGTTTAATGCCATAATTTCCACCCTTTATCACTCTATTAGTTTATCACTTTATCAGAATAAAGTTTATGTTTTATATTTTAACGATTGCGTCGTGTCCTGTCAAGCTATTAAAATAAGACCGTTAGAAAGGATGATACCATGTTTGATAACCATATGCACTCTAATTTCTCTGCCGATTGTGACGCACCGATGGAAAGCATGATTGAGGCGGGTATCGCTCGCGGTGTTCAAGAATTGTCATTCACTGAACACATCGATTACGACTATCCTGACCCGTCGATTCACTTTGATGTCGACCTCGAACGTTATCATCAATCCATCCGTTCGATGCAACAACAATACGGCGACCAAATCACGATCCGTAAAGGGATAGAACTCGGGTTCCAACCCCATTTGACCGAACGATATCAACAACTACTGCAACAGCACTCATTTGATTTTGTCATTGGCTCAATGCATACGACAGACAACAAAGACTTACACTCTGGTCGACTATTTGAAGGCCAATCTTTAAACGACGCGTATGAAAAATATTATACCGAATTATTCGAATGTGCGAAGGCTTTCGATGGTTTTAGTATTTTGGGCCACATTGACTTAGTGACCCGTTATAAATACGAACCAGGTGTGTATCATTTTCATGATGTGATTGAAGAAATTTTTAAAGTGATCATTCCTCGTGGACAAGGAATTGAAATTAATACATCGGGCTATAAATATGGCATGGACCGCGTGCACCCAACGCGTGATATTTTGAAAATGTATTATGATATGGGCGGCGAGATTGTGACGGTTGGTTCTGACGCGCACAAACCAGAACGCGTCGGCGACCACATCGAATCAAGCTATGACCTACTGCGTGATATCGGATTCAAATACGTCACAACATTTGATCAGCTCAAACCGACTTTCCACCGTTTATAATCAAGAGTTGCTCAATTATGATCTAGAGTCACTCATTCCATAGAGAAAGTCGCTCAATTAAAACTTAACTCACTCTATTATAACGCAAAGCTGCTCAATTCATAGCCAGTCTCGCCCAATTCATAGCAAACACGCCCAAATAAATCGAAGAACGCACAATAACTTGTAATAAAAAAACTGAGTCACCCTACTTTTATAGTAGGATGACCCCGTTTTCTTCTTTATCCTTGATGCTCTAACTTCCCGAGCAACACAGCGACATAAATGCCGACACCAATAAGAGCAACACTTATAATATTTAATATAAAACTCGGCTGAAACCCTGGATACACCACGACAACAGATCCGACCACGAGTCCAATAATCAACGCATACATTTGATAAAAATAATGCGTTAAAAAATAACGTATAATTTTACTCATCACTAACAGACCGAATCCTATACCAAGCGCTAATGGAATCAAGCCTTGAATAATAACATCACCTAAAACGTACGTAAACGTCGGGTACATGCCGACAATAAGCAACAACATCGATCCGCTAATACCAGGCAAAATCATTGCCGAACTTGCCAGCCACCCTGATAAAAACAACAATACATACGTTCTAGCATCAAACGTTGTTATCGCATCGGATACGCCTTCTTGGAAAAACGCCATTGACGCGACAAGAATAGCTGCTAATACAAATAAACTATAATGCGTCGCCCCAAACGTCGACGATACATTCGCTTTCTTTAACAACATCGGAATAATCCCAATGATAAGACCGATAAATAAAAATTGAATTTGATTCGGATAATGTTCAAACAACCAATCAATCGCATTGGCAAGCGTAAACAACGCGAATAATACACCTACTCCTAATGGAATTAGAAAGGCAAAATGTTTCTTCCATTCGCGCGATAATACACCATTAATGGCTTCAATTAATCGTTGATAAATACCTAATACAACAGCGATCGTTCCACCGCTCACACCAGGGACAATATCACTAATTCCCATTAATATACCACGATATATATTACGCCATTCCATACATGTGTCATCTCCCATTCATAGCTACGTACTCTTGTCTATTCTATTATACATAACATGATTGACGGAAGATGCCTTTAGAGTAAAATTTGTGGAATATTTTTTGTCGGATGACGAACAATTTCAGGAGTCGTTTGGTAAACCGTCGCGAGCGTTTCCGTCGTCAAAATATCATCGCTCGTTCCTTCTTTCACGACTTCCCCTTTGTCCATCAAAATTAACCGGTCACAATACTGCGCTGCTAAATTCAAATCGTGCAATACCATTAAGACGGTTAAACCTGTCCGTTTTTGCCAATCTTGCACTAAGTTAAGCACTTCTGTTTGATACCCAATATCTAAATAAGACGTCGGCTCATCGAGTAATAATAAGTCCGGTTCTTGTACCATCGCTTTCGCAATCGCTACACGTTGGCGTTCACCACCACTAAGCGTATCGAGCATTTGATCTTGCATATTTGAAAGTCCTGTAATCGCTAAAACGTCTTGTACCCGCTTCATATCGTCGTCACTTTCACGCTGGAAAAATTTCAAATGCGGATAACGCCCCATCATGACCGCATTCAGCACTGAGATCGGGTAAGGCGACAACCCATCTTGCGTTAACACAGACACTCGTTGGGCCCGTTTTTTATGTGACCACCGTTTGATCGGCTGACCATCTAAACGCACCTGCCCGCCTGTTGTATCATACACACCTGAGATCAACTTCATTAACGTCGATTTACCTGCCCCATTCGGTCCGATTAAGCCGAAGCATTGCCCCTTCTCAACATCAAAAGAGACATCTGACACTAACGGTTGTGCATCGATCATTTTCGTAACATGTTGTAGCGATAACATAGACATCCTCCTAGAAATACTCCCGCTTCGCTTGGCGGAGTAAATAAATGAAAAACGGCGCGCCTAAAAAGGCTGTAATGACACCTAACGGCAACTCACGCGGTGCTAAAACCACCCGAGCCAACGTATCTGCCCCGACAAGGAAAATCGCACCACCAACGAGTGATAGAGGCAAAATCAATCGGTAATCCGACCCAACGATGAGCCGAATCATATGCGGGACGACTAAGCCGACAAAACCGATTGCCCCCGAGACGGATACAGCCGCTCCGGTCATAAGCGATGCTAAAATCAATAATATGAAACGCGTCCGTTCGACAGACACCCCTGAATGGTGGGCCACCTCTTCGCCTAAACCGAGCATATTTAACTCACGTGTGAAAAATAACGATATGATGACTGTTACAGCCATGACAGGTAACACAACCGCTGTATAACTCCAGTCCGTTAACGTTAAACTACCCATCATCCAAAACACAATCGTCTGTAGTTTTTCGTTTGCTAAAGCCATGACTAATGACAAGCATGCCCCGAGGAAAGATTGAACAACTACACCTGCTAATATAATGGTTTCCATGCGAACTTTTTGCCCAATGCGAGCAATCATATAAACAATCATTAATGTGACAAAGCCAAACACAAACGCGACAACAGGCAACGTGAATTGACCGAGCCACATCAACTGCAGGCCAAACACAAACGTTATAGCGGCACCAAATGAAGCGCCCGAAGACACCCCTAAAATAAACGGATCCGCTAACGGATTACGTAAAACCCCTTGATAAAGCGCACCTGCAAGCGCTAATGCTGCTCCAACAAGAGCTGCTAGCAAAATCCGCGGCATACGTAAATCGACGACAATCGTTTCAGTGGCATCCGACCATGTTCCGTTTATGAAGCCATTCACAATAGGCACGCGCGATAAAATCACTTGCCAGACAGTTGTGAATGATATATTGGCAGAACCGAGTGAGATCGATAGACTCATTAATACAGCGAGCCCTAGCAGCAAACCGATTAATGAAAGCCATAACGTTTTGTGTTTCGTCATGTGTAACATCCATTCAATTTAAAAAATTAATTCATTTCGTTCGGATAAAGTATTCGTGCCAATTCTTCTAAACCATCAACCAAACGCGGACCAGGTCGAGATAATAAGTTGTTTTTCATGTCATAAATCGCTTCTTCTTGCACCGCTGTAATCGTATCCCAACCGTCACGGTTCATGATCTTCTCGTGTGCATTTTCTGTCGTTTCACCGTAAGTTGTTATGATAACATCTGGGTTCTGTTCAATGATCACTTCCTCACTCACTTGGGGCCAACCTTCTTGATCACCGATAATGTTAAGCCCACCAGCAAGCGTTAAAATTTCGTGTAAAAACGACCCTTGTGCACCAGAAAATAACTGGGGTCCAACCTCGACCCAAACACGCTTCCGCTCTTCTTCTGGAATGTCGCTAACCGCATCTTTCACATCACTGACGCGTGATCGCATATCACTGACGATGTCCTTAGCCTGATCCATATGACCTGTTGCTTGACCGACCATCTCAATATCACGGTACACTGCATCTAAGCTTTGCGAACCAATGACTAATACATTTAATCCTGCATCACGCATCGCGTCGATATCATCGGCATTTTGTACGTCAGCGACGACTAAATCTGGTTCTAAGCTCACGATTTTTTCAATATTTAAGTTCATATCTCCTACTGTTTCAACGTCGTTCACTTCTTTTGGATAATCGGCCCATTGTGACACACCATCAACAGCATCACCAGCTCCAACGGCATATACAATTTCTGTTGCGCTCGGAATAACAGATACGATCGACTCAGGTTTTTCTTCGATCGTTATCTCTTGATCTGTTCGGTCGGTGATCGTCACAGGAAATGTCGATTCTGATTCTTCACTTGCTTCGCTGTTGTCGTCGTCGTTTTCATCTGAAGTGTTCTCTTCAGATTCTTGTTGTTCCGTATTGTCTGTACTAGTTGTGTCATCTGTGGATTCTTCACCATTTTGGCAAGCTGTTAACCCGACAACTAGCACGAGTAAGACGATTAATACCCATTGCTTCATTTTACCTAACATCATCTTAACCTCTTCCTTTCTGTATTAAAAAATGCGCTTATTTCCTCCGTGAGTTTAGAGAAAACAAGCGCATCATGGCTTTCAAACTATATATGAATCGTTTGATTGATATATAGCGTTTCCTTTAACCCCGAAGGAAATCAGCTAAAATATATAGGCAGGTCTCCTGGCTCAGGATCGAAGCGTCTAACCCCTTCCCGTCATTTGACAGTGGCATGGTCAGTAGCTCCCCTACACAGTGGCGGGACCGCGCCGGATTCGCACCGGACTTCCCTATTAAGTAAACAACAATTGTCATTTACACCTACATATTCTATTGATTATTTTGTCACTTTTAATCTTAAGCTTAAACGATCAGAACGTCAAATGAATTTTATTTTTTCCAACTTTAACCTTTAAATTTATCGAGAAATATAAGATAATATCTTAGTAAGAATTACCGATAAATTTCGACATTTATTTTAAATTAGGAGGTTTTCTATGAAGTTTTATAAAATGACCGCCCTGCTTGTTTTCAT
The DNA here is from genome assembly GCF_040545925.1 of Alkalibacillus flavidus. Lineage (NCBI taxonomy): Bacteria > Bacillati > Bacillota > Bacilli > Caryophanales > Bacillaceae > Alkalibacillus > Alkalibacillus flavidus. The sequence goes on along the minus strand of NZ_JBEPMX010000010.1, from coordinate 55,482 downwards.
CCTGATTATAATGGCGGCATGTTCTTCAAATAATGAGAATATAGACTCAAGCGACGATACGCTGTCAGCTGGGCTTCTCGTCACAGAAAGTGGTATTGGTGATAATGCGTTTAGTGACTTAGCTTTCCAAGGGTTAACCCAAGCGCGCGATGAGTTAGGTGTTGTTTTCGATTACCGGGAACCACTTGATCAAGATTATGAAGCAAAATTACAAGAATTAATCGATCAAGACCACGATGTAATTTTCGGGTTAAGTTTTACAACAGCTCCTGCGATTGAAGCGAAAGCGGAAGAGTATCCCGATCAACAATTCGTCATGATCGATGCAGTAATTGACCTACCAAATGTCACATCTATCACCTTTAAAGAAGACGAAGGAAGCCACTTAGTCGGATTGATTGCTGGTATGCGTACTGAAAGCGACACGGTCGGTTTCATCGGCGGTGTGGAAAGTGATGTTATCCAGCGATTTGAGAACGGCTTTAAAGAAGGTGTTCGCGAAGCCAACCCTGATACAGAGATTTTAACTGAGTATGCTGGGTCTTTTGATGATGACCAACTCGGTGCAGATATTGCGGCTGATATGATTGATGAAGGTGCTGATTACATATTCCCATCTGCCGGTTTCACGGGTACAGGAGCACTACAAGAAGCACAAAGCCAAGGTATCTATGCTTTCGGTGTGGATACCGACCAATATACGATTGCTGAAGATGCTGTTGTTACATCCATGGTTAAAAACGTGAACGTCGCGATTTATGATGTCATGGAACAACTAGCTAATGGGGAGACACTCGAAGGTAATCACCGCGAATTAGGTTTAGATCAAGACGGTGTCGGCTTAGCCCCAATCCGCGTCATTGAACTGACTGATCAACAACAACAAACGTTAGACGATGCACGAAATTAAACGAGGAAGGAGTCTTTAAATGTCAATTAAAAAACGATTATATATTATGACACTGACGCCTTTAATTTTAAGTTTGTTGATCGTGTCATATGTCGCATACGAAATGATGAACTTACAGGCGTCATCACAAGATGATATTGATGTATTACTAGAGAGTAAAGAGATTTATGCGCAATTCCATGCGACAGAACAAGCACTCACAACCTATTTCTACAGTCCGTCTACCGCGACGAAACAAGAAGCTGAATTACAGCTAGAACAGACAGAAGAGATGGCTCAAGGTATTACTGAGTTAGTTAAAACAGACGAACAAGAACGTTGGGCGACCCAAGCGCAAGAAAAGTATAATGATTGGCAAGAACTAACTGTACAAGCTTTAGAAAGTGAAGATATGAATGAAGTTCAACGCCAAGCATTGCGTACAGCAGGACTTGTTAACGATGCTTACATGCTAGAACGCGCAAGTAACAATTGGTACGACAACAATACACAAGAGCAACAAAACTTGATTGCTGGTGTTTTAACAGCTATTTTAATCGCTAGTATCGTACTCGTCATATTCACGTTACTCTTAACATTACGTTTGTCGAATCGTATCGCCAATCCGTTAAGATCATTATCTAGTCAAGCACAAGAAGCAGCATCTGGTAAACTATCACTAGACATTGAAGTTGACGAAAAAGAAAAAGACGAAATCGGCCAATTAAAACGATCATTCAAGACAATGATCAACAACTTAAAAGACACCGTCGAGTCGATTCATTCGATTAATCGTCGCGTCGATGAATTTAGTACCCAACTAAATGACGAAATCAAGAGTTTAACAGAAGGTAGCGAACAAGTCGCTAGCTCGACAGATGAATTAGCTCAAGGTAGTCAATCGATCTCGAATGACGTCCAAGATGCGGTCACGCTCGTCGAAAAAATGCAACACGATTTTGAAGCCAACGCCGAAGAAAGCGATAAAGCGAATGAGGAAAGCACGCATGCTCAACAAGCGGTCCAAGACGGCCACGAAGCACTCGTATCGCAAAAGACGATCATGGAACGCAACCAAACAGCCATGTCCGAAGTCCGTCAGTCGGTTGAACAGTTCACTCACTATACAGAACAAATCGAGCAAGCTGTTGCACTCGTTAACGACATCGCTGAACAGACGAATTTACTCGCCTTAAACGCAGCGATTGAAGCAGCTCGTGCTGGCGAACACGGTAAAGGTTTCGCAGTTGTTGCCGACGAAGTCCGTAAGCTTGCTGACCAATCAACGTCTGCAACGGATGATATTAAACAAATGGTCGATCAAATCCGCGTAGGCGTCGATCAAATCAATAACCAAACAGAAGAAACAACACGACTAAGCGAACAACAAGTGGATGCTGTGAACACATCAGAAAACTCATTTAACAATATTGCTGACCATGTGGGACAAATTTACGATCGCCTGGAACGCCTATCCGCCAATATGGATGAGTCACGCAAACAATCTGAACAAATTACAGCCACGATGGAAAGCATTAGCTCTGTCACTGAAGAAACAGCTGCCGGCACTGAAGAAATTTCAGCATCAGCAAGCGAACAACAAAATGCCTTCCAAAAACTACAACAAGAAGCCGAAAAGCTCGAGGCTATGATCGAAGAACTAAACGAAAAAACATCACATTTCCATTAATGAATCAATCCCTTTCGATTCCAGACGATGAATCGAAAGGGATTTTTTACAGCCTGACTAATTTTGATTACAATAAGGTTACCAATAATCGCCAACAACCAATGATGTTTAAGAAACGAATGAGGTGAATGCTATGTTTAATACGAGTTCTTTTATACAATATCATCGAACGAAACAAGGGTTATCACAAAAACAATTAGCGACAGGTATCTGTTCGATCTCGTATTTAAGTAAGATCGAAAATAAAATCATCGAACCCAGTCAATCCGTTTTTGAATCTCTTTGCGAACGACTCGGCATTCCCGCTCATTCAATTGAATCCGCTTCAGGTAGTGATATTGAGGACGATATCGAAACACTTTATAAACTCATTACAAAGAAAAATTTCACTGAAGCTCACGATTTATATGAAACGATTCAAGCAACTCTATCTCCCTTTCATCACGACGATGTACAACACTTTTTTAAGCTCATCGAACTCTATTACTTAATTGAAACGAAGAGTGATCGCGTCACGAACTATGCTATTGATAACTTATTCAACATTCAATCGAGCTTTCAAAACAAAAAACGCTACTACTTCTACAAAATTATCGGCATTTATTATATTCATTTAGCGTACCCGCACCAAGCGATTGTACACTTTATCGAAGCCGAAAACGTTCTCGATGAATACGGGTTAAATGACCCCGACTTATATTATTTAATCGCGGCGACATATACTCGACTTTATGAACCGTCACGTAGTAATCATTACTGCCAAATCGCTAAAGAACAATTTATTAACACTTTCTTATACCCTAAGATTACTGATTGTTATATTTTGTTCGGTATCAATTACACCTTGTTACAAGCTTTCGATATCGCCGAGCACTATTTCTTTCAAGTCCTTAATTCCAGACCGATGATGGACTCTGAACGCGTCACAGCAAATCTCCAATACAATATCGCATACCTTTATATCGAAAAAGAAGACTGGGATAAAGCTCTTACCTATCTAACATCAGCTTATGAAGGTTTTAACACGTCATATGAAAAACTACGATGTTTGCAACTTTTCGCAAAAATTCACTATCATTTGCAGGAATACGACACAGCCATATCGTATATTAACCAAGGGGAGACATTGAGCCAACAAATCGGCGACCAAAAAATCCGGTGTTTACTTTGGATGTTAACCCACGAAATCAACCAAACTGTTGCAACTAATACTTTTCTTCTAGAAGCGAAGCAACAATGGATTCCCTATTTAGTGCAACGTGGGGAAAACCGAACGCTTAAAGAATTGTACATATTAATGGCTGAATCATTAATGGCGCAACAAAACCACCGTGATGCGATAACGTATTATGAAAAAATATTAAAGCTTGGAATATAATTAAAGCGAGGGATTTTATGTCTAATTTAGTATTATTACACGAAGAAGATGGCGTCACCACAATCACCTTAAACCGACCTGAACAAGTTAATGCTTTGAATGAAGAAATGTTAAATGTGCTGGCTACCAAATTGAAAGAAGCAAGTGAAAACGACTCGAAAATAATCGTTTTACAAGGGAATGGGAAAGCGTTTTCAGCTGGTGGCGATTTGAACATGATTGCAAGTGCTGATAACGACAATGCTTTTAGTGACATCATGAACATAATAGAACAAATCGTTCTAACGTTATACCAAATGCCGAAAATCACGATCGCCGCCTTAAACGGATCGGCGGCTGGTTTAGGCCTAAGTTTGGCATTAGGTTGCGACTACGTCTTAGCGAAATCTGATGCGAAAATTGCGATGAACTTCATCGGAATCGGGCTGATCCCAGATGGCGCTGGACATTTCATGATGCAACAACGCGTCGGCACCGTCCGAGCGAAACATTTAATTTGGGAAGGTAAAAAGCTAGAAGCTAATGAAGCGAAAGGAATTGGGTTAATCGATTTTGTCATTACGTCTGATTTGGACCAATCGGTTAAACAATATACGGATAAACTCAAGAACTCACCTATTCTCGCGATGATTCAAACGAAAACGATTTATCACCAACAACAGCTTGACGAATTGAAGTCTATTTTAGCAGCAGAAACGACTGCACAAACAGCCATGCGAAAAACAAACGACCACCATGAAGGCGTCGATGCTTTCCTAAACAAAAGACAGCCTGACTTTAAGTGGGAATAACAACACTAGAAATGCTTAATCAAATCCATTATTAAAGTACGTTGTTGATTGTGTGATCCGTTTACGGTGGACGCTTTCCGACGACCCGGATGGTCTAGTGTCGACGTTGGCCACAAAAGCGGATTTCATAAGCTTCCTTGACTAATTCTGCGCCGAGTACTCGCAGGCGCAGGACGTGACCGTTTTTAGTCGACCGCGGGCACGGCTCGAGCCAGGCAACATCATCGAGTAAGCTACCTTGTAACTTGCACCGAGAAAGCCTACTTCGAAGCGTTGCTAGAAGACACAGGTGCATCTCTCGGGGTCTCGAGACGCGTGCTGTTCCCGCAGGCGTCTACGTGTTTTGATTCTGCTTCATTAGTGCTTAACTATTACGATGTTCAAACATTCGTCTTTTGTAAAATCGAATCTACTTCTGTCCAAGCCTCCTAAAGTAAGAAACAATATGGTGTTATGAGTATAAGTGATCGCCTTTTTTAATAGCTTGACTCATCGGTAAATAATGCGAAAAAACGCGTGCCAATTCATAAATACGGTGTTTAACGTCTTCATCTATTAAAACATTGGTATGGGAAAACTGCGACGAGTCTGTATACACATAATTCGGTGTGATTAAGCATCTGAAATAATCGAAAATTGGCTTCAATTGATTTTCAATGACTAAATGATGCTGCACCGTGCCGCCATTAGCCATCAGTGCGACTGGTTTATAGCGCATCGCTTGCGGCGAAACAAGATCGAGTGCGTTTTTTAATGCGCCTGGTATAGACCCTTGAAATATAGGGGTCGCGATAATGAAACCATCAGCCTTCTCTAATTGATGGATAAGCGTTTGCGTTTCTTCACCATATTCTTCAACGGCTCGACCATCTGCAAACTCTATTTGGTATTGATCTAAATGAATATGTTCCACTTCAATTTCATGCGATATATTTTTCAAATGATGTTCAGCTTCTTCTAACAACACCTTCGTCTTAGATCCCACCATTGTCCCGTTTAATAGCGCGACTTTCATCATGTAACCTCCCTAACGATCAACATCTTTCATAGTGATTTTCTCTCTATCAAACACGGAGTTTAACCTTTGTTATACCATTGACACTTACTCTATTTTAACCCTTGCTTATACGCTTTTCAAATTTATCATAATTGTACCGTTTATCAGTCTGTTTAAAATTTTGAGATTCTTTTCAAGCTTGTCATGAAACTGTTACACACTTGCCCAAGCATTGAGATTGACCTGTTATGTGTAACTGTTATACTAGCCCTCGGGCTTTGAAAAAAGAACCATAGTCCTATTGCGAGTTTGTTTAATTTACGGAGGTATGTACATGAATAAAACTATTTTACTAATGATTGGCGCAGCCATTCTGATCGCCATTCTGTTAGTGGCTTTTGATTCAGATATAAAGAAGGCAAACACACACGAAGATATGTCAACAGATAAATCAGAGTCAGTTATTAACAATGAATACCAAGCGATTTCAACAGAGTTAACAGCAAAGAAATCGATCGACGTCATTAAGCCACAACCAGAACCAAAAACAGCAGTAGCAAGCCAACAATCTAGTAGCTCAAATGACACAAGCAATCAATCAAGTGAACACAACACCAATCAATCTAGCAATAATCAATCTAATAATAATGAGCAATCTGGTGATGTTCAACAAGTAAGCGAATCAGAAGGCGCGAAGGAAATGATGTATATGGAGGCAACAGCTTACACCGCTTATTGTGATGGTTGTAGCGGCACGACGTATACAGGGATTGATTTAAGAGCCAATCCTAATCAAAAAGTGATTGCTGTTGACCCTAACGTTATTCCATTAGGCGCGACAGTTTGGGTTGAAGGTTATGGCACAGCTGTAGCTGGAGACATTGGTGGTGACATTAAAGGCAATCGGATTGATGTCTTCATTCCAAGTGAAGACGAAGCATTTCGATTTGGCCGCCGCCAAGTTCAAGTAAAAATTCTTGAATACTAATATTGAAGCCAGTTAAGTTCGGTACTTAACTGGTTTTTTTGTTGGTGCACCAACATTGTTTGATTCAACTTTTCGTTTACTTGAGCCACATTCCATATTGCTTGAATCACTTTTTGTAGCGCTTGATTCAAATGAACAAAGTGTTGAATCAACTTCTTCATTCGTTGCATCAAACGCACAAAAAAAACAGCAACGGCCAAATCGCCGTTGCTGTTTTTTAACTCGGTTATTATTTAACCACTGCTTCTAACTCAACTTCAATGTTGCCACGCGTTGCTTTAGAATATGGGCACACTTTGTGAGCTTCTTGCATCAATTCGTCTGCTTCATCTTGTGATACACCGCTGATTTCAGAAATAAGTTTCACGCCAACTTTAAAGCCACCGTCCGCTTCATCTTTCATGAAGCTAACTTCGCCGTGAGTTGTTGAATCAATGTCTTTCTTTTGATTTTTCGCGACTAAGTTAAGCGCACCATCATAGCAAGCTGCATAACCTGCTGCAAATAATTGTTCAGGGTTTGTCCCTGTCTCATCTGTATTTTCAGTTGGCATGACAACGTTTAAGTCAATCACACCATCTTCAGATGTAACATGACCTCCGCGGCCGCCTTTAGCTGTAGCTTTTGTTGTAAATAAATGACTCATGTTTAACCACTCCTTTATATTGAAAGTCTATTGTTTGCTATACCCATTTTCGTCCTTATTCATGCATAATTTATTATATTAATTTAATATTTTTTCGTTGTACGAGGTATCCCAACTTATTAATTCGTCAGATGACATTGGCTTACCGAAATAAAATCCTTGAATTTCGTCAGCAGATGTTTGGCCAATAATATTGAGTTCTTCTTCATTTTCAACCCCTTCAACGACAACACCTAATGATAGCGTCGAACCTAAGTTAATCACATCCGCTAGAAACTGCTGTGCTAAAGAATCTTCTACTATGCCATCTAAAAATGATTTATCGATCTTCATTTTGTCGATCGGCAGTTTTCTTAAGTACGTAAGCGATGAAAAGCCTGTACCAAAGTCATCTAACGCGATCGTCGCTCCGAGTTCGCGTAAGCTTTTCACTGTCATTAATGCGATCTTTTCATCATCAATAATACTTGATTCGGTAATTTCAAATTCTAATAAGCTCGGGTCGACTTGGTAGCGATTAATTATATTTTCAACATCGACAACAAACGTATCTTCAGTCAAAGTCCGGTTCGATAAATTAATCGCGACTTTTCCAACATTAAAACCTGCTACCTGCCATTCTTTAATTTGCTTACACACATGCTCAATCAACCATATCGTAATCGGATGAATCTCGCCTGTTTTTTCGGCAACTGGTATGAATTGGTTCGGGGGTATAAAACCGAGCTGGTCATCGTTCCAACGTATGAGTGCCTCAACGCCGACGAAATCATGGTGTATATTCGATATTTTCGGTTGATATTTCACTACAAACTCCTCATCGTATTCGATTAAACGGAGACGTTCAATGAGTTTATCACGTAAACCTTCTTTATGGGTTTTGTCTTTAAACATGGCGTAATCATTAATTAATTCTTCACCATGCATATTGATCACTGCATAGGCTTGGTCGATAAGTTCAATAGTCTGTTTCGCTGTCTTCGGCTTAGCTGCTAAGGCGACACTAATATTTAAGCCTGCCATATTTTCACTTTGACATAAATGAATTAAGTCACTTGAGAAATGTTGCATCTTCTTCACAATCGAATATTCGTTAACGACGATACCAATTTTCTGATTACTAATACGATAGACCAAAAACTCGCGTCGTGAAAAATGTTTCCGGTACGCTTGTTTCACTAATTCAACGAGGATTTTGATCGTTTCATCGCCCTGTTGGTAACTATATTTATTATTAATCGTGTCTAAATCATGTAAATGCACAATCGCAAGGCCCACTTCATTCATACTCTTATACTGAGCGATTTGTTGATTGAACACTTTTCGATTGGGCAAATTCGTTAATGGATCATACAACTCTAAGCGACGCTTCAATTGACGATCAAAAATGGTGCTAAACATCGAAAACAACACAATCCCTAATATACCCATGGTAATGCTCGCAATTAATATGCCCATCGGTCCTTTGGCTTCGTACTTTCCTACAAGGGACTCATTCATTTCGAAGGTCGTAGCATACATACCTGTGTAGTGCATGCTTGAAACACCTAAACCAAGTAATATAGCGATAATCATCTTACTCCAAAAAGGCATCTTATCTGGCTGGTTAATTAATATTAACAACGCAATAAACGCTATGACAATCGCAACTAACACAGATAATATTACAAAACCAGCATGGTACTGCATCGTTGCATTAGCGACGACCATCGCTTCCATGCCAGTAAAATGCATCGTAGCAATTCCTATTCCGATCAGCATCGAAGCTAGTACAATATGTCTGAATTTGCGTTTACGGTAATAGACCATCCAGAAGGCAATCAACAATGCGATAACAGCAGGAGCGACCGACAAAATCGTGATCGCTGTATCATACGTCATTGGAACGTTTAATTGATAAGCACTCATGCCTATAAAGTGCATTGACCAAATGCCAACACCCATTGTTAAGGAAGCCAATCCAATCCAAAAATACGGATGAATTAACCCACTGTGATAAAGTCGTTCGTTTAATGACAACGCCGCATACGCAGCGATAATAGCAATAACGATTGATAAACTAACTAAAAACAAATCATATGTCCCTTTAACGGTGACAGTCATGATTAGATGAAAGTCCATAACATCCATATGATTTCCCCACTCTCGAACATGACGTATAACATCATTTTAATACATATATGACAAAATGACTATCAATATATCAGAATTATCGTCGTAAAATGACATATTCCTACAACTTTTCGTTACTCTATCAATATCTATGTATAAAATATCTATCCATATCCATTAAAACCAACTTCAAATCTGCTACAATATGTATAATGATTTTTAATTGGAGGCACAACTTCATGAGCATCGAACGAAAACCGAATCCAATCATGAAAAATATATTAATCCAACCGATTAAATGGTTCTTAAACAAACGTTCATCCATTCATGTCGAACGAAATGATACTATCGGCTTAAAACCACCTTACCTCGTTGTATCTAATCATGTGAACAATTGGGACCCATTAATATTAAACAGTTATGTGAAGGAGCCGATGTGTTTCATCGCGGGTGAGCCATTATTTCGCAATCCCCTTCTGAGACGAATTCTTGATTATACAGGTGCCATACGGAAAACGAAATTTTATAATGACACGAAAACGATTCGAAGCGTTATAAAAGCCAAACAGCACGGCCGTGTCATTTGTATATTTCCTGAAGGGAATCGTAATTGGGATGGCCAAACAGAACCGTTAACATATTCAACTTCGAAATTAATTAAAAAACTTCAGATCCCAGTGGTAACAGCAACAATCAAAGGCGGGCATTTAAGTCACCCACGCTGGGCGGAGCATCACCGTAAAGGGCAAATTGACATTGAGTACAAACAGTTGTGGGATGCAGACGATATCAGAAAAAATTCAGTCGAATCGATTCACAAAGGTATAAGTAAAGCTCTTAATCATGATGAGGCAAAATGGCAAGCATCGAAACAATATTCGTATAAAGGAAACAACTTAGCTGAGTATTTAGAGCGACTCTTGTTTATGTGTCCGTCATGTCATTCAATCGGTCATTTGACGTCTGATCGTCATCAATTCATATGTGAACAATGTCGATACACAGAGAAATATACAGAGTACGGTACATTTTCACCTGCTACTCATTTCAGAACACCTGCTGAATGGAATGCGTGGCAACAATCACACGTTTATAACGCCATGATAGAAGAAAAGCGACAAAAAGTTATTAATGATTTATCTGATCACGTTGACCTTTATGTATCACACAAACGTGATCCCTTTCAACACATTCACCGTGGTTCATTGCATTATCACGAGGGGAACTTAGTCTTTACTTATCAAAATAACAAACTAAAATTTCCAATTGATAAGGTCGAGGGGTTAAACGTTCACTTTCACCACAAACTCGATTTTCTAATGGATGACACCTTTTATCGCTTTCAATTCTTCAACCCGAGAACGTCTGCATTTAAATGGCTAACGGTTTTAAACGCGTTACAACAGACAAACGACCTGCCGAATATATTAACCGAAGTCGAATCAAAATAATCAGGAAGGGATTAAAACCTTCCTGATCGGAATATCGAATATATCATCCATAAAAACATTAATAACGCGATAACAAAACCAATTTCTATCGCGGGAATATTCCACACCATCGAGTGTTGTTGACTTAAGGCAGATCCGACCATCAGGCCCACCATAATAAGACTGAACGACAACAAAACAATACTAAATGATAAACGATTACTCACTTGGTCTAACTTACGCATAAAAGAATCTTCTTTTTGAAACGAAATATCAATCGGCACTTTTCGCTTCTTCGCTATCGCATTGATTTCTTGCAAGACTTCTGGTAAATCTTCTGCTGCATCAGCATACTCACCAAGTTGATCAACCAGTTTTTCAGCCGCTCGTTTCGGGTTATACTTTTGCCGCAACAGATCTTTTCCATACGGCTCGGCGACTTCTATCATATTGATATCAGGTGCTAGTGTTTCAATAACATTTTCCATCGTAAACATCGTTTTACCTACTAATGATAAATCGGGTTGTATATAGATCTGATATTCTTGTGCAATTTGATATAAATCTGTGATCGATTCGCCTAGACTAATATCTTTAAGTGGCACATCATAATATTTCACCATCACTTGTTCGATATCCCGTCTCAAGGAATCCTCATCTAAATCATCAGGCGTAATCCCCATCTTCTTAATGGTCTTAACAATGCTTTTCGCATCTTGTCTAACAACACCAATAAAGAGTGACGCAAGATGGCTTTTCATATCGCGCGACAATCGCCCTACTAAACCAAAGTCCATTAGAGCAATGGATTGGTTTTCGGTAATGAAGAAATTGCCTTGATGTGGATCAGCATGAAATAAACCATCTTTAAAAATTTGATGATAAAGGGCTTGGATCATCGTCTCAGCTATCGTATCACAATCAAATCCTTGTGCTTTCATGTCATCTACTTCATCAAGCTTATATCCCTCTACAAACTCCATCGTCAACACTTGTTTGGATGAGTAATCCCAATAAATTGTTGGAATGATGATCGACGACCAATCTTGAAATTGTTTACGCATTAAGTCGGCATTAAGCCCTTCTGTTTCATAATCTAATTCATCCATAATCGCTCGCTTAAATTCCTCTAGCACACCTGTCACTTGATATTGTGTTGCCCAGTCGAATCGCTTTTCAGCTCTCTTCGCTAATTCTTCTAATATCTCAAGGTCTGTATGTATTTGCTCATAGACTCCAGGTCGACGAACTTTCACTGCCACATGTTCACCCGTCTTCAGTTGCGCTTTGTGAACTTGGCCGATTGACGCTGCACCGAGTGGTTCGCGGTCAAATGAAGCAAATAATTCTTCAACGTCTGCTCCAAAATCTTGTCTAACAATTGCTTGCACGTCTTCATAAGAAAACGGGTCTAGCTCATCTTGTAATGAGGATAATTCTTCGATGATATCATCAGGAAACAAGTCAGGGCGCATGCTCGCCACTTGGCCGACTTTAATAAATGTCGGTCCTAATTCTTCTAAAAATGATCTCAGACGCCGACCTAATTGTTTGGACGTTTCTTCATGACGTTGATTCACATACACACGACGAGGAAGGGAAAATACTTGATCAAGCCCGACTTCTTTGACGAAATATCCAAATCCATTTCGCGCTAGAGCCGCTGCAATTTGGCGGTATCGTCGCATATGCTTCATTCGTTTACTGATCATATCTTTCCCTCCTCATTTATGTTCAAGATTCTTCATCTGAGTTATGTCTCGCTTCAAGAGCGGCGATTCGTTGTTCTAATGCATCATAGTCTTCGCGGGTCGGCACATTTATTTCATGTAACCGTTCTTTTAGTATATCTTGAATCTTTTGATCGACTTGTTCTTGTCGTTGTTCACCTTTTTCGCGTAGTTCATTTAATAAATTTGTTATCTCAGATTTGGACAATTCACCTTTGTCATACATCTCATCGAGTGCTTTATCAATTTGCTCTTTACTCGCTTGCGCTAAACCGAAACCTAATGACATTCCTTTTTTAAAAGTATCACGCATAAAAAACGCCTCCCTTTTTTCAAATCCGTTACAGCTCAGTACCCTTATTTACACTACAAAAAACATAAATATGGCACTTATAGCTAGAAGCCATCATATAAAAAAAGACGCGTAGCCTAAGCTACGCGTCTTTTGGTTAACGTTTATTATTGAGCAACAACGTTTGCTGCTTGTGGTCCACGGTCGCCTTCAACGATTTCGAATTCAACGTTTTGGCCGTCTTCTAATGTTTTGAAGCCTTCAGCTTGAATTGCTGAGAAGTGTACGAATACATCGTCACCGTCTTGGCGCTCGATAAATCCGAAACCTTTTTCTGAGTTAAACCATTTTACTGTACCTGTCATATTAAATGACCTCCTTAATTGTGTTGACAAAAATTGAATCTCGTTACTTTCGACATCAATTAAGAGAGGCCTTTCAGTAATCATCGATATCAATCATTTGTTCAACTCTTAATATACACGCTTTTGAGGAAAATTGCAACCCTAAACTATAAAAAAAGCAAAATAAATTAATTCACACGAAATTATAGCTATATAACACTCTATAACAATCATATTACATTTCATTTTCATTCGGTGTTTTGGCTTGTACTAATAAATCCCCTCTGCTACAATTCAAATCGAAACATTAATTACAGCAAAGGAAGTGTTCTCATGAAAAAAACGCTATTACTTTTCGTACTAGCGATTCTTGCCACCGTAATGGTAGCATGTGGCGGCGATAATTCTGAAGAAGAAAATGCCGGAAACGAAGGTAACGAAGAGACAGCAGAAGAAGGCAACAGTGAAGACGGCAACAATGAAGACAGCAGTAGTGACAACGAAAACAATAACAATGAAGACAGTAATAATGAAGACAGTAATAATGAAGGATCTGACCAATCAGGAGAAAGCGTTTCTGAAGTTGCAGAAGACGATGTCGTTGCAACTGTAAATGGTGAAGATATTCTAGGCGCTCAATTACTACAAGCTGAACAAGCAGTTAGCCAACAATATCAAATGATGGGCATGGATCCATCTAATAACGCTGGTGCTATCCGCGAATCAGCGATTAACCAAGTCGTGAATACGAAAGTTATTGAATTAGCTGCAAAAGAAGATGGCTTAGAACCAAGTGATGAGGAAGTTCAAGAAGAAGTTGATACGCAACTTTCTAACATTCAAGAACAACAAGAACTTGAATCAAAAGATGCCGTACTTGAACAACTTGACATGTCACAAGAAGAAGTGAATCGTCAAATTCGTCAGTCTCTTCTTGTTAATAATTACATGGACGAAAACTTAGAAGAACCTAGCGTTTCTGATGAAGAAATCCAGCAAGCATACGACGATTATGTCTCTCGTATGGAAGAAATGGAACAAGAAGCTGATGATTTAGAAAACATGCGTAGCGATCTTGAATCACAAGTTAAACAACAAAAACAACGTGAACAACAACAAGAATTGATCGATAACCTACGTGCTGATGCAGAGGTTAACGTACAAATCTAAATCTCACACAAAAACCGCGCCCCTTATTGGGACGCGGTTTTTCTATGTCTTACTTAATATTGATACGATTGTCCGCCATCGATTGGCACGACAGCTGCGTTAATGAAATTCGCTTGATCTGAAAGTAAGAACGCCACTAAATGACCGACTTCTTCCGGCTTACCAAAACGTTTCATTGGATTTGGTTCAACGAATTGTTCGCCGACTTTCTCCCAATTATCCGGGTCAATTTGTTTTAAAGACCCTTCAACCATTGGTGTCATAATCGCTCCTGGAGCAATCGCTTTAACGCTCACACCATACTTCCCATATTCAACAGCTGAATTACGTGTTAAGCCGACGACACCGTGTTTACTCGCAGCATAACCTGATTGATTACCAACACCACGAATACCACCAACTGATGCAGTATTGACGATGGAGCCTGTCCCTTGTTCTTTCATGACATCCAGGACATATTTCATGCCAAAGAATACACCGTTTAAATTAATAATAACGACTTTTTCGAACTCATCTGAGCCGTAATCTTGTGTTAAATTTTGTTTTCCTTCAATCCCTGCATTATTAAAGAAACCATCAATACGTCCAAATTGTTTCACAGTTTGATCAACATAGTTTTTGACTTCATCTTCATTTGATACATCTGCTTTTACCGTTAAAATCTCTGCTGACGAAGCTACGTCTACACTTTCGCTTTTGTTTCATCTAACGATTCTTGATTCACATCGACTAATGATAGCTTAGCGCCTTCTGCTGCTACTTGAAGCGCTGCAGCTTGTCCTAAACCAGACCCTGCACCTGTAATTAATACGACTCGTTCATTAAAACGTTCACTCATCATTAAAACCTCCTTTAATGTCGATCACATAATAAGTAAGCGCTTGCAAACATCCATTAAATCGTTCACATATTTATTAGTGTTCGAAAAGAGATGATTGCTTTATAATTTAACTATAAGATGGTTCAATAAATGACTCAATCCATGAAAATTGTTAGAATGTCGATTTAATAGACAGATAGTTTTATTGTGTCTAAACGTAAGGGGAATGTTCATGAATGAATTAACGATGCGTCAAAGTCGAACGAAAGATCATTTAAAAATGGCTTTAACAGTACTTATTAAAGACAAGGGATTTCACGCTGTCACGGTTAAAGACATCGTCGAACAAGCCAAGTACAATCGGAGTACCTTCTATGTTCACTACCATGACAAATACGAAGTCGCTGAAGAATTATTACAAGAATTATTAACCGGATTAGTAGAATCAGTGCGTATTCCTTATAAACAGCGTCGTTCAATTAATACTCGACAACTAAAACCGTCGCATTTTGAGATTATTTCATATATTTATCAAAATGGATTTTATTTTGATCTCATTAATTATGACGATACATTACCAGGTTTACACAGAGGCTTTCCCAATACGATTTTAGATATTTATAAACATCAATTCGCATTTCAAACGTTAAGTGACCGCCCTGTTAATATGGATTACTTCAAACATTATATCGCCCTTGGATTTTATGGTTTAATTCAAAGTTGGATTCAAGAAGGATTTCGCGAACCACAGGAAACCTTTATCCAAGAAGTGATCGAACTCTCTAAAACGCATATTCATTCTGTGCAGTATATTGGTGATCTATAAAAAACGTGTTTCCTCAATTATGTTGAAGAAAACACGTTTTGTATTACTTATTCTTTTTTTAACATCGTTAACCACATAAACGATAAGCTTTGTTTTAACGAATCAGGCAGCTGTCCGAGGATAGACGATTGAACAGCTTCTTTATAAATACCTTCTGAGCCGATAATGTGATAGCCCTCACGCTCAGCCATTTGTTCAAATTCCCAAGGCATCATCGTGTTCATAATGACATCCTTACCGTACAATCGCTCGAAACTATTCATCCGTGGTCCAGCAGTCGGGCCTAAAATGCCAAACAATAAATAACCACCTGATCGAACAACACGGCCAACTTCTCTAAACGTTTCGGCTGGTTGGGCCGTCCATTCCAATGAATTGATCGCCATCACACTGTCAAATGAGCTCATTTCAAACGGTAGTTGCGTCATATCCGCTTCTCGAAACTGAACCGTAGCCATATCCTCCGTCAAACGCTCTTCACACAATTTAATCATATCATCAGACAAATCAACACCTGTAACGTCATAACCGTTTTGCCATAGCTTATACGTCCCATATCCGTCACCACACCCTAAATCGAGCACTTGACTGTCTGACGGGACAAATTGTTTGAAGAAAGGAATAATCGTTTGCCGACTGCCTTCCTCCCACATCGATCGACTCCTTGAATGCCAAAAGCTAGCCCGTTCATTCCATTGATACTTTGCTTGTTCATGCCATGTTGTCTGGTCCATGACATCCCCCCTAAATAAAATGATGATATCGCCCATAATCTAATAACGCATCAAAAGGATCATGATATTGGATGCCTAAACATTCACAAAAAGCCGCTTCTGTTTTATACCCTTGCTGTTTCATGCGTGTCACAGCGTCTTTAAGCCATGAGAACCGTTCTAACAGCGCCGCTTCAATCACCATATGCAAATAAGCGTGCTGTCTTTCAGTCGGTTTATTCATGCCAAACAACTCAAATTCAAAACCATATGCATGAAAATTAGCCTTCACAACATCTTCACCTTTAATCGTTATCCGCTTTAAGTGAAAACCTTCAAATTGTTGAAACGTGTTTTGTAATTCTTCCGCAAAACGATCAAAATCATCAACATAAAAAATAATATCTAAATCCGAATCGTCAACATGGATGTTTAGCGGGATTGTCCCACAAACGATTGGCTGATAACTAGCAAACTGATCTAAAACACCAACTTGGTCAATCGCTTCATACGCACGTTGTTGCAACGCATCGCCGTTTTTCAAAGCTGATAAAGCATTAAACAACCTAACACCACCTTCAAAACAAAAGCCTTATTGGTCTATTGTACCAATAAGGCTTTTACTGTGCGATTATGAAGCTACATCAATTGTTTTTAATAATCGTTCAAAACGCGGCCAGAACCCATCGCCAGCTTCCATTGGGTAATGATAGTCAATGACAACGACGTTTTCACCAAGTGTACCTGCAACAAACCCTTCGCCAGCATTGTAATAGTGAATCCCTTCAAGGGACGTGTCGTAATTCGCCAATTCTTCTTCAGCTTCAAAATCACCGTCATCAACTGACAATTGATTCAACGCTTCATTGACCGTCATATCGTTAAACACTCGGATGTTAATCGCTACATCAACTGATTCCGCATTGTTATGATGCGTGACGACACCATCTTCAACACGATGAGGCGTTAACCATTCGTCCATTTGATAGACGATCCCGTAAGGATTCAATTCAAATGTGGTCACCTCAGCCTGTTCTTCCATGCCTTCAACCATGATTGTCTCTTCTTCAACAGACACGATTTCAACTGACAGCTGCTCTACTGTATCAGGTGAGGTCTCAAACTGATCGATGACTGTCGAAGCCGTTTCATCACCGTTTGACACATACCAAACAACCTCACTCAACCTATTCAACTCAAGCTCTGATATTGAAACATTAATAATAAAGGAGTCATCCATCGTTTCCTCGGAAAAGTCAAGATCTGGATTTGTACTCCCCTCTGTAACAAATGTGTGACTGATCTCTTCATACCCTTCACTAACTGGTCCTGTAATCGTATATTGACCGTTTTCTCCTTCTATTTCTGCTCTTTCTACGATTTCTTCAGGCGAAATCTGTGTTTCTACACCCTCTTCCACACTACTTTCTGGAGCGGCATTTTCCTGGCTATTATCATCTTGATTCATGACACCCAACGTCACAAAAGCAAATAATGCAACGGCTGCAACACTCGTTCCTGCCACAACCCAACGCTGACGTTTTTGACGCTTTTGTTTCTTGTTAGCATATTGTTGGATGGATCGTTTCATATCCTTTTTTCTCCCTTCATCCATCGTCCATTCACGTGAAGCTTCGCGCATCGTGTCTAATTCATCATAATTCTGACTCAAGGCCGACCCCTCCTTCGCGCTTAAGCGCTTTAATCGCGCGGTGATACGTCGTGCTCACTTTGTTTTCAGACCAACCGAGCGCAACCGCTGTCTCACTCACCGATAATTCTTCAATCCCTCGTAAAAAAAACGACATCACGGTAGTTCGGTTTTAACTGATTGATCAAGTCCCTTACGGCTATTTGCAATTCTGTTTTTTCAACATATTGTTCAGGTGAATCGACTGTTTTCGGTTGATAGTCTTCATCAGAGATTAATCGACGCCAATCCCTTACTTTGTTTTTGCGCGTATGATCAATCGCTACGTTCCGTGCAATGCTAATCAACCATGTTTTCGGATTGGCATCACCTCGAAATGATTGATGGTGATCGATTGCTTTAATGAACACATCTTGAACGAGATCTTCCACATCAGGTGTGCCTAAACGAAATACTAAGAAGCGATAAATATCATCAGCATAGGTATCAAACCAACGGGTAATCAAATCTTCATCCATTGTCGCCCTCCCCGCTTTCTATTTGATTTACTTATTAGACGGTCTAGCATCGGAAATCTTACACGTTAATAAAATTTTCATAAATTAGTTGTGATTATGTGATTAAAATCACATGTTATAAACGTCATGAATTAGATAATGGATATAACTTAACACATGGAGGGGTTCCAATGTTAACAGAACAACAGAAAGAAACGATTAAAGCAACAGCTCCAGTACTACGCGAACACGGAACAGCTATTACAACACGCTTTTACCAAATGCTTTTCGAAAAACATCCAGAGTTATTAAATATATTCAACCAAGCAAATCAAAAGCAAGGTAAGCAACAACGCGCCTTAGCTAATTCTATTATCGCATCAGCCGAGCATATCGACCACCTAGAAGAAATTATGCCTGTTGTCGAACAAATCGCACACAAGCATCGTAGTTTAGGCATCAAACCTGAACACTACCCGATCGTCGGCGAAAACTTACTTATAGCCATCAAGGATGTCTTAGGCGATGCCGCAACAGATGACATTATGCAAGCATGGGAAGATGCTTACCAAGTAATCGCTGATATCTTTATCGATGTCGAAGCCAAATTATACGACGAAACGGAGCAACAACCTGGTGGCTGGAAAGATTTCAAACCGTTTTATATTGCGGATAAAGTCGTCGAAAGTGATGTCATTACATCATTTTATTTAAAACCCGTCGATGGACAATCGTTACCAACATATAACGCCGGTCAATATATTAGCGTCAAATTGGATATCCCGAGCGAAACGTACACGAATATTCGTCAGTACAGCTTATCAGATAAACCACACGCCGACTATTTCCGAATTAGCGTCAAACGTGAAGATGAGCACGATCCTAATGGCGTTGTATCTAATTATTTACACAACGACACTAACATTGGCGATCATGTTGAGGTTAGTGCGCCAGCTGGTGAATTCACACTTAATACTTACAGCACGAAACCACTCGTGTTAATGGGGGGCGGCGTTGGCGTCACACCTATGATGAGCATGCTCCATCAAGTCGTCAACGAACAACCGAATCGCCCTGTTTCATTCGTACACGCTGTTAGAAATGGTGATGTTCAAGCTTTTAAAGACGAAGTGACGAACCTCGTCTTAAACCATCAACACGTTAATGTTCACACTATTTTATCAAATCCAACGGCAGACGATCGCGCAAACCAGCATTATCATCATGAAGGGTTCATTTCGTTTGATTGGATGACACAACATCTTCCGTACGAGGACGCTGACTTCTACTTCTGTGGTCCGAAACCATTTATGGAAACGGTCATGAACCATTTACACCAACTAGGCGTCTCAGACAATCGAATCAACTTTGAATTTTTCGGTCCACAAGAAACATTACAAACGACAGCATAATCGCCAGCCATAAAAAATCGCTAGCCGATGGTAAAACACCATTTGGCTAGCGATTTCATTTATTGTGCCTTTAATGCTTCAATACGACGTTTAATATCATCGCGCACATCGCGGAACACTTGGTTCACTTCTTCTTCTGTTCCTTCCGCTTTCGCTGGGTCAACAAGTCCCCAATGGTCTGTGTCGACATTTGGTGGTGTGACTGGGCAATTTTCTTTCGCGTCGCCACAAAGCGTAATGACTAACCTCGCACGATTCAGTAAATCACGGTCAATGACAGCTGACTCTTGACCGCGAATATCAATGCCTACTTCGTCCATCATTTCAACAGCCTTAGGATTCACACCATGTGCTTCAATCCCAGCACTATGAACTTCATACTCATCACCCAACATATGACGACCTAACCCTTCAGCCATCTGACTACGACAAGAATTCCCTGTACATAAGAAATAAATAATTGGTTTACTCATGTTTACCACTCCTTATAAACTAACTAATACTAATGACACGTATAATCCGAGTAGCGTAAACGCTAAAACTGGGATTGTTAAGATTAAACCGACTTTAAAATAGTACCCCCACGAAATTTGAATGCCTTTTTTCGACAACACGTGTAGCCATAACAATGTCGCCAATGATCCGATTGGGGTAATTTTCGGACCTAGATCACTTCCGATCACGTTCGCATAAATGAGCGCTTCTTTAATAACACCTGATGTATTCGTCGCTTCAATCGCAAGCGCGTCGATCATAACGGTCGGCATATTATTCATCACAGATGATAATATCGCCGCAATAAAGCCCATCGACATCGTCGCAGCCATTAACCCTTGGCTCGCCGCCGCTTCAATAACATTTGCTAATACGTCGGTTAATCCAACATTTCGCAAGCCATAGACGACGACATACATACCAATTGAGAAGAACACAATATCCCACGGAGCGCCTTTCACAACATCTGTCGTTAGCACAGCAGGACTTCGCTTCGCTAAAATCAAGAAGACAATCGCGATAATGCCCGCCACGAATGAAACATACAAGACATCAATCCATTCACTCGCAAAATAACCAACTAATAACACACCTAATACGCCCCAAGATATTCGGAACATGCGGTGATCTTTAATCGCTTCTTTCGGCTCTTTCACCATCGACAAATCATATTCTTTTGGAATCGATTTTCGGAAAAACAAATACAAAACCACGATACTCGCGACCATCGAAAATATGTTTGGCACGATCATTCGTAACATATACTCGAGAAATCCGATCTCGAAAAAGTCTGCGGATACGATGTTTACTAGGTTACTGATGATAAGCGGAAGTGATGTCGTATCGGCAATAAAACCACTCGCCATAATAAACGGCAAAATCATCGCTTCTTTGAAATTAAGCGCCCGCACCATCGACAGGACAATTGGCGTTAAAATCAGTGCCGCTCCGTCGTTTGCGAATAATGCGGCAACCGCAGACCCTAACAAGGTGACGAGGATGAACATCTTCACACCGTTTCCACCTGCTAGACGCGCCATATGTAACGCTGCCCATTCAAAGAAACCAATCTCATCTAGTATGAGTGAAATAATGATAATCGCGACAAAGGCAAAGGTCGCATTCCATACTAACTCGGTTACATCAATTACATCTTGTACGTTCACAACACCGAATATTAAGGCGAGGATTGCACCAGCACAAGCAGTCCAACCAATCCCTAAATTTTTCGGTTGCCAAATAACAAACGTTAATGTGACAAGAAATATCACTAAAGCTATCGTTAAATCCAACATCAAAACTCCTTATTGATTAATCGCAAATGACATTGCGCCCCTCGCGTTCTAGTTGCTCTAATTCATCCTTAATACGTGGCAAGGACGTAATAATATGTTCCATCAATGAAGCCGTCTGATGGTCATCATTAAAACGATAGAACACCCATGATCCTTTTCGTTGCTCACGTACTAGACCACCGTCTCGTAATTTACGTAAATGCTGACTAATCGCCGGCTGCGATAAATCGATTACCTCTACTAATTCACAAACACAACATTCACGTTCATAAATAAATTGCATGATGCGCAA
This sequence comes from Alkalibacillus flavidus, assembly GCF_040545925.1. Classification (NCBI taxonomy): domain Bacteria; kingdom Bacillati; phylum Bacillota; class Bacilli; order Caryophanales; family Bacillaceae; genus Alkalibacillus; species Alkalibacillus flavidus. The sequence continues at coordinate 33,024 of NZ_JBEPMX010000010.1, read as the reverse complement.
GCGATTTTGATCGCCTAATAACTTTAACATTTGCGATGTTCCCGCAACTGATTGTATTTGAACTGACACATGATCACCACTTTTATATAAGTAAATGCTTATATAATAATATAACAATCAATCTATGTTGTAAATCCTTTTATCACGAAATAAGGCTATCGTCTTTAATTAAAGACGATTCCCCTATATAATGGTAATATCGAATCCTGTAATTTTGTGAGGTTGTATGATGTACTCTACCGATTCTTTAACACAATACTATGAAGCTATTTTGTCAGGCAACACTGATCAAGCCTATAACATCATTCAATCTGTCGTTAAAGAACATCCTACGGTGGATGCCTATCGCCTCATTGCACATGCGATGTACGATGTAGGGAAGCATTGGCAAACAAACGAACTGAGTGTCGCTCAAGAACACTTAGCTACGGCCGTATCACAGTTTGTCATTACACAATTAACGATTCATGCGATTGAATCAAAACAACAAACATTGCAATCTGTGGCGTTATTTTCTATTGAGACCAACCAACACAATTTAGGAATTCAAATAATCCGCAATTTATTTTTGGAGCAAGGATTCGTGACTTATTTTTACGGAGCTGACGTCCCAAACCATCATATTATGGAATCACTAAAAGACGTGAAACCCGATTATATTTGTTATTCGGTTACATTGCCGAATCATTTAACGAAAGCGAAGGAATTAGGTGAACTCATACGTCAGGAACCATCATTAAATCATACTGGCATTGTTATTGGTGGTTATGCACTGATGAATCACCCACACCTCCGCAATCAACTCGTTCACGATTATTATTTTGATAGTATTGAAGACCTCCATCAATGGATACTTGAAGAAGGTGAATAACATGTATATTGTCGATTCAACAGTCGTTGTCCCTGAAGGTAAAGAAGATGAACTGATTAGCATTTACCAAAACCGTTCGCGCAAAGTCGACGAACAGCCAGGATTTATCAAATTCGAACTCCTGCAAAACGACAAGAAACCACAAGAATTAACGGTTCATACGATTTGGGAAACGAAGCAGGATTACTTAAACTGGGCACGAAGCGAACAATTCAAACAAATTCATGAACTTGAAAAAAACTATCCCGATCAAGAATTAGCCCAAATTGTGCCACGAGTTTATAAGTATAAGGTGGTCGCTAACTAATGTATCCAGCAGAACTCATGCAACACGTTCCATACCAACAACTAGTCGATTCAGTTGTCAGTGCGATATACCAAGAAACACCTGAGTTATATGACCGATTTGGTGAAAGAGGCCTTGAACGTTGTCGTGAAGATAACTTTTACCACTTGCAATATCTAACGACAAGCTTTCAATTACAATCTACATCCATTTTCTTAGATTACACATCATGGCTTAATGAAGTGTTAACGAGTCGAGGTATTGATCGCGATCATATTATCCAAAACTACCGACTACTAATAGACGCAATACCGAAAACAATCGATGATGATGCCGAACAATTTTTCTTTCAATCTTGCTTAACACAAGCCATTGATCATCTGGATGACGGGGGCGATTCCCATCAATGAATTCAATCAAAAGATCGTTCAAATGTTAAACCAATCGAACACCATTGTGATAAGAACTGACCATAAAGGGGTTATTCTTGATGTTACGGGGCGTTTAGCTGATCATATAAAGCCATCTGATACCATTTTCAACTATGTCGATAGCCAATCGTTAAACCGAATGGACCAAATATTAAATGATCAAGAAGGTAATACATCAGATATCTACTTAAAATTCAACGAGGAACCCTTGCCTTATATTGTTGAATACATAATAGATAATCAAAATTATTGGTTCATACTCACACCATTTCCGGATTCTTATTTGAATTCAATTACGAATATTTACGAAGCGACGAACCAATTAAACGAGCTATACGTTGAAAAAGCAATTAGCGAAAAACAATTGAACAAAGCATTAGAACAATTAAAAGATAAAAGTATTACAGATCCATTAACAGACCTCCATAATCGACAACACTTCTACGATGAGATAAAAAAATTATATAATGCGGAACAAGTACCGAAACGTTTATCCTTTGCAGTCATAGACTTTAATGATTTAAAGTATGTGAATGATAACTTTGGCCACTTAGCCGGCGATGGACTGCTCAAATTGTTTGCAAACCTAATAGCTGATGTCCAAACCGACCGCACTCGCGTCTTTCGAATTGGTGGCGACGAATTCATCTTAATGACCACCGAATATGAGTTAGACACGTTAACCGAGATCGTTCATAACCTTGATCACCAATTCCGTGAAAAATCTGATATTTGTTCACTCTCATTTGGATTTGTCACGCTAGAATCAGAAGACATTCGTTCGCTCATCCACCATAAAAATGTCGATCATTATATTTCTAAAGCTGACAGAGCAATGTATGATTACAAACGAAAAATCAAATCAACCTAAAAAAACGTCTCGAAAGATTATCCTTCCGAGACGTTTTTCCATGTAAACGTAATCGTGCCTTCGATATTATGACCATAAAATGTAAATGGCACATCACCAGATGCCGTTGCGTTAAATTCATACAGCCAATCGTCGTCACCTACATACGACAAATCACCGTAATCACTCGTTCCAGGATGGCGCTCCAAACCGTGTGGCCTATCATGCATTAAATCCCATTTTACACGAATTTCATATTGCTCATCAGCTTCAACCGGAATATGAATGGTTTCCAAACCATTCAACTGATCAAAATGAACGTCAAGTTGTTCGCTGTTGGACGCTACGCTATAACCTGATTTTATCGTCGGATTCCAGATTAACGCAATCACTAGTATGGCGATAGCAGGGATTCCTATCCAAGCTGGACGCTGTTTTGATCGTCGTACAAATTGTTCAATAAAATAAAACAACAGAAATGCCATAACAGTAAACAAACTACTATAGAGCACAATATAGAGATATGCAGCAAACGATGCTGATACTAACGGTATATAAACTATAAACCAAATCACCATAGCAGACATCATATACAATGATACAAACATACGCCGTGATGAATCATTTAACTTTTTAGCCAACCATTCATTAATGTATGAACATATCACAAGATAAATAATAAAAATAAGCCATACATAAGGGTTGGATAGTAGGTTATAAACTTCGGGTAAATTGAACTCTGTAAAAGCTAAGTAGGCAATAGCCGTTAATAACATTGTCAAAAATGCTGTCGCGATACGGCTACTAATATGTAAAAGATTCAATTGCTTCATGTCTTCTCCTCCAATCTTTTCTTATCATACACTATTTTCATGACGTTAGAAAATGTTCATAAAATAACTTACTTTTTTAACCGTTTCGTACTATAATTTAGTTTAGATGTTTTCTGTTAAAAAGGAGTCTATAGGCATGCAAAAACAAACGGAAAATATAGCCATCATCGCGTGGGGTATTGCATTAATAGCAACACTCGGTTCATTATACTTCTCAGAAATTCGTCAATTTGAACCTTGTCTTCTATGCTGGTACCAGAGAATATTAATGTATCCACTCGTTTTAATATTGTTGATTGGCATCGTATCAAAAGACAGACATGTATTTAATTATAGCATCGTCTTTTCAAGTATTGGACTAGCTATCTCGATCTATCATTACACGATTCAAAAAATCACATTTTTACAAGGTAATGCTTTAAGCTGTGGTGAAGTATCGTGTACCGCTCAATATATTAATTGGGGTGGATTTATAACGATTCCATTTTTAGCGGGAACTGCTTTTACGCTTATCCTCATATTAAGCATTAAAGGGAATCGTAAAATGAAACAGACAACGTAAAGGAGGACTCACCTTGAAAAAGATATTAATTTTCGGCGGCATTATTATCGTCTTATTCGTCGCTTTAATTTTGTTAACGAACCAAGGCAAAGACACGTCGAATGAAGAATACTACAGCCAAGCTGTGGAACCAGACACACTCGACCAAAAAATTGAAGAAGAAGACAGTTTAACGGTTTATTACTTCAGTCCTGAGTGTCACTATTGTCAGGAAACAACACCACGCCTCATGCCTTTAGCTGAGGAAATGGGCGTTGACTTAACGTTATTCAATTTACTTGAATATGAATCAGGTTGGCGCAATTACGGCATTGAAAGTACACCGACTGTCGTTCATTATGAAGATGGTGAAGAGGTCAACCGTATTGTTGGCGCAGCACCGAACGACGATTTCAGAGCGTTTTTCAATGACGTTGTGTTAGATTAATCAAAAATCCGACTTCCAAACAAGTGAGTGCTTGTGAGGAAGTCGGATTTTTAGTTACCATTATCTTCTTCTGCGTTATCTTTATCCTGCCCCTCTTCTTCAGGCAACGGATCGACTGTATGCTCGTAGGAATACCCCTTCGAGATTGCCATTACCGTTAACACAGCAACGACAATAATAATCACAATCGATATAATCAATACCGTAAACATCACACATCACCTTCATCATATAGTCATGCATTCATTATAATTAGCCTTAAGTTCAGTCGCAAATTAAACATCTTACGCTTAAGGTTTGCCATTTTTCAACATCCTATTCCACCCAATTAACTTAACAAATCTGATGTTTAACCGCGAAATGAAGAGTGGTATTAAGTAGTAAGAGGTGATCATAATGAGAGTAATAACCATCATAAATCAATTAATTAATATTATCGTCTGGGTCATCCAAGCCATATTAGGTTTGCGTATTATTTTGAAATTATTCGGTGCATCTGAAACAGCACCTTTCGTAGAATGGATATACCAATGGAGCGAACCCCTTCTTTATCCTTTTGCAGGTATCTTTCCATCGACCGTCCTCGATGGCACGTATGTCATTGAATTCTCAGCTATTTTTGCCTTTATTGTTTATACCATGTTAGGTTACTTCATATCTGCGATAATATTAGGGCTTGGCAATCGATTTAACCGTCCATCTTCATAATGCAAGGTGGACGGTTTTTTAGTTAAAGCAGCAAATGACGTTCAAAACGCACGAAAGAATAAACACGCATAAACAATACTATGGATAACACAATAATAAGCGGCATTTTGATATATTGAATCTCCGCAAAATACACCATAATCAATCCCATGAATGTCATGAGCGCTAAAAAGTTAGAGTAGCGACCATTTAATGGCGTATTACTGACGGCAAGTGATGACACTTGTTTGATTTTGTCAAAGTAACACGACTTGCAGTACGCTTGAATCATAAAAAATATTTGTGTCGTAAATAAATCGTGCTTCGTTTCGATTTGCTTATCACAGTTTTGACAATAAATTTTCCTCATCTTTTTTTGCACCTACTATACATAATCTCGTTTTATAAATGAATGGGTTCTAATATAGATTCAATTTGAGTTCGTTTATCTTCTAAAAACGGTGGCAACGCTAACGACTCGCCAAGGTGTTCCATATCTTCATCTGTCGCAAACCCTGGTCCATCAGTCGCCAATTCAAATAAAATACCATTCGGTTCGCGGAAATACACCGCTTTAAAATAATGGCGGTCGACGAAGCCAGAGTTACCGACTTCGTTTTGATTTAATAGGTCGATCCATTGTTGCAACTCTTGTTCATCAGCTACGCGAAAAGCCACATGATGCACGCCTCCGCGCCCTAAACGTTCAGGTGGTAAATCGAACCGTTCATGAACGTGGATTTCGGCGCCCGTCCCGCCTTCTTCTACTGAATAAACATGTACCGTTCTAGCTTTCTGATCGTTGTAATCACCAATGAACGTAAATCCTAATACATCAACGATAATGGATTCTAGCCAGTCGACTTTAGGCACTGTCAAATGAATGGGACCAAGACCTGTAATGCCGTATTCGCGTTTAGCCTTCGAATGCTCCCAAGGCGTTCCGCTCGCCACACCATGTTCACCCTCGTCGGATACAAGCATAAGTCGTTGATGCTCGTGGTCACGAAATGGTAGTACGTGGCGACCAAACGCCTCTTGAATCCCATCGTGATCAACTTCATATGCCGTCAAACGATCGCGCCAGTATTCTAACGCTTCATCATCAGGGACTCTTAATGACGTCGTCGAAATGCTATGATTTCCATTATGGTTTTGCCCAATTTGGGGTATTTCGAAAAACGTTAATTCCGTCCCTGGGTTACCAACTTCATCGCCATAAAACAAATGATACATCGATGGATCATCCTGGTTAACGGTTTTCTTAACCATCCGCATGCCTAATATTGTCGTATAAAAATCAACATTTTGCTGCGCTTTTTTCGTCATGGCTGATACGTGGTGAATGCCTAATATATTCATTTGCCCACCTCAATACATTATTGTTTTAGAGTCTTTTCAAAGGATTTAATATAGTCTTGTTCACTTGGGTAAACTTGCCCTTCATGAACGTTTCCACTTTTGAACTCAACACGCAAATCAATATGCTTAACGCGTTCTTCTGATTCCACATGCAATATCCAAGCACGATCGTCACTTAACCCTTGCGTTAAGTGATGGTTATCCTGTTCAAAATTGGCTTCTTTGTAGCGCTTTAATAGAATTTCTTCTGAGTTATTATCTTCATATGTAACTGTTGCCACAGCTTTAGCAACTTCTTGAAACGACAATCGCGGTTCGCTCACTTGTTCGTAGACGATTTCCACTACCTTTTGACCATCAACTGTTTCCTGAGAGCGACCTTGTGATAATAATGGGATAGGCCTTAAAAATTGATCGGGCATTCGGCGTACTTCACTCGCTTGACTCATTTCACCCTCACTAATCACTTGATATTCATATGAGCTGTTTTCTGGGTCAATCGAAACGGTCGACGTGTATTGTAACGGTGACGTTTCTTCTGTTTCAGCCGTCACCCACTCTGCTTGGTCATCCGGACGGTACCGCAGACTAACATTTGCCCCATCTGACATTTCACGAACCGACCAGTTCGCCTTTAACACGACGTCATCAACCGAACTCTTGTCATCTATTGGCGTAAACTCAATATCTTGTACCCACTGCTCTTGCTCGCGTATTTCTTGTTGCTGACGATCAAGTGATTGGTTAATTTGATACAAATCACTTCGTAAAGACTGTTCGATATCATGGCGTTGTTGATCGATTTTACTGTTTAAGGTAGCTACCAAAATGATATTCACCACAATACTAGTCACTAACAATCCAATCAGCCATTTATCAATATACCGCATACGCAACCCCCTTAATCGCGTAAATCAATCCAAAACCGGCGAACGACATCGCCATTCTCTGTTGTAAACGGCAGCCCTTGTTGTCCGCCAACTTTTTCACAAACTCGCTGTGTGATTACGTCACCGTCTTGGCACGTCACTAACGCTCGAGGGACACCGTGCGATTTCAAAATCGTCATCGCCTCACTTAGCATAAATGTCGCATGACCTTGATTTCTCTCTGACGGCCGAACGCCAAATTCGACTAAACCATCTACTTCGACTAATGATCCGACTAATTCATGGCGAATCACGCACGCGCCCATGATTTTATATTTGTCATCGACTAACCAGCGTGTCGATGTCGCGACCTCATCTTCTTGAAGCCCGATTCCTTTCTCTTGGTTTAACCATTCATCGACTTTCGCTTGAAATACTGATGGATTGATATCTTGCGCATGCGGGACGACTTTCTCATTGTGACCATGCCAATCATTTATATAGTCTAAAAAAGCTGTTTCGAGTGATGCTGACGGTTTCATTAATGTTAATTGACTCATATTAACCCCTTTCTATGTCTTCTCGACACGCTCCCAATGTTCCACCTCTCCATCAATGATTGTGAACATCGGGTGCGTCTCTATATCGTTTTCAGTTACTGACTTTAATTGTTCCAACGTATCGGGGGATCGTACTTCTAACTTCGATAATAAATGACGCCACTCATAGCCTAGTTGACCTTTCGTCACATTTAAAGTCAGGTTCAGATCCGCTTGATATATTTTAGACTCATCAAATCGATACCCTCGTCTTACCGCTTCTTCGTGGACATATGTCAAGTACGTCCCAATAGCCGTTATCGGATCATGGGTCTCACGAAACCTGACGAGTTGAGGGTGATTGCGATACCCTTTCGTCTCACCACGTAACACTTTTTGCGCTAATAACGTTTCGCGCCATAATGCAACTAACCCTTTCGCATCTAAATACTTAGGATGTACCGACCATACTCGCACTTTGAACCCCCCTTATACTAAGTCACCCAGTCGTTTAAATTCGAATTCGTTAAACTTATCAATGACTTTATCACGATGAGGTCGATAATGAGCCTCATCCAACGAACAACTGAGATCAACATCACAGCGAATCTCGGCTAATTGGCGCGATAAGTGGACCATCTCTATATCCGTTTCGAATTTCGTCTTTTGAGCAGGTGTAAGTGACTCTAAATTATTGAGGATCGCATCTAATGACCCGTGCTTCATTAATAATTTCAACGCTGTCTTCTCACCAACACCTCTTACACCTGGGTAATGGTCACTCGTATCGCCCATCATCGCTTTCAATTCAATCATTTGTTTAGGCTTAATACCTTTTTCTTCAACGAAACGATCAGCGTCGTACGTATCATAATTGCCGTAGCCTTTTTTAAGTAATGCGACGTGGACTTGATCATCTAATAGTTGTAAAATATCTTGATCCCCGGTCAAAATCGTCACATGCGCGTCTTGTTGATAATGAGACGCTAATGTCCCGATGCAATCATCTGCTTCATAGCCAGGGATGCCAACGTTCGGAATATCCATTGACTCAGTGACCTCTTTCACTAAATCAAACTGTGGCACGAGTTGTTCAGGTGGCGCGCTCCGGTTCGCCTTGTAATTAGGGAAAAGGTCATTACGAAACGTATGACTGCCCATATCCCAACACGCGACAATATGTGTCGGACTAAATGTATCCACAGCGGTTAACAAATGTCTCGTAAAGCCGTGAATCCCATTCGTCGGAATCCCGCGACTGTTGACCATAAAATTATTCATCATCGCGGTTGAATAATAAGCGCGAAATAATAACGCCATGCCATCGACTAATAATACATGTTTACTCATTGTGCTCCTCCATTATTTTACTTCTACTTTGCGAAATTCCGTAATAAAATCTTTAGGATTGTCTTTAATTTGAAAGGTTCTAACGCCTTTGGTCGTGTGTAAATAAAAAAAGCCGTATTGATCAGACAGCATTTTGTATGACATGTCGAAGACGGTTTCAATCGCAAAGGTGTCTTCTTTCGTTTCGACTCGGTCTTGATATAACCGAAGATAATGAACGTCTTCGATGTTTTTTTGTTGAAAGTGTATATGATCGATTTCTCTTCGGAATGTCACATATGGATGCTCGCAAATCATAACTCGACTCCTTTATATTCATCATGTGTTTTATTATAGCATTGATTATAAGACGTGTCTTATTTGAAAAAACAACATCAGCCTTTGAAAAAGCTCAAAGACTGATGTTGTTTAAGATGACTGGCCGTATTCGCACAGGAGCATGGCGAGTAATGCGCTACGTTTTGGCATTTGTTCGATCACGACGTGTTCATGATGAGCGTGAGCCCCATCTCCTACAGCGCCTAAACCATCTAACGTCGGTGATAGAGCTGCCGTAAAGTTCGCATCACTTCCGCCACCTGTTGATTCTTCTTCTAAATCAATAGACAAGTACTGTTTGGCTAATGCTTGTGCTCGTTCGAATAGTACTTCGATCCCGTCCGTTTTCTCTAATGGGGGACGATATATCTCACCTTTAACGTCAACCCTCGTATCATCGTTTTCTGGTTGAATCGATTCAATTAAAGGCGCTACACGTTTCATCTCCTCTTCTGTCTGCACACGAACGTCAACGACGGCATGCGCTTCTTCAGCAATCACATTTTTAGACGAACCACCGTCAATCATACCGACATTGACCGTTGTGCCTTTATCTAAATCAGTCAAATTCGATAAATATGTGATCTGCTCGGCTAACTCTTCAATCGCACTCGCGCCTTTTTCTGGCTCAATCCCAGCGTGTGATGAGACACCATGAATCGTAATGTCATACGTCCCGACACCTTTACGCGCTGTTTTAAGTGCCCCGTGTTCACCTTGTGACGGTTCTAGTACGAAGACTGCATCGCTCTTCGCCGCTTCTGCTTCAATATACGGTTTCGACGTTGGACTCCCTAATTCTTCATCACTCGTCATGAGTAAGACGATTTTTTTATCAAACGATTGATTAATCGATTCGATTGCCTGCAGCGCAAATAATGCTTGTACAATTCCCGCTTTCATATCAAAAGTTCCAGGTCCGTATGCTTTACCATCTTCTATCTTAAACGGCATCTCCTCTAACGTACCTTCTGGCCACACGGTATCAAAATGAGTGACGATCAATAACTGGTCGTCACCTTCGCCCCATTCAGCTTTTAAGTGAGGAGAGTAGTCATCACTCGGCAGGCGTGTCACGGTGGCTCTCGTCATCTCTTGCACGGTCTTTTCTAAATAATCACCCATTTGTGCGGTTAATTCGGGTTGATTCGATGGCGATTCGATTAACACTAGTTCACGTAACAACACCACCATCTCTTCTTGTCTTGCTTGTAAATATTGAACAATATCATCCATGTTTTTGTTTTTCCTCCGTTAATAATCCCATTACCTTTATTATACACTGGATCACGTCAAAAGCGTTATAATTATTTTAAAAAGATGCAACCCAGTTGGTATTCTCGACGTCTTATTAGTAAAACAGAAAGGGGGCTGGTTATGTCGGTATCAGAGATAGCGGCTTTGGATAAAACATCACTCAATGAGCAAGACCGACTCGATATACTCGATTATTGCATGCAATACTATGGTTCCGATATTAAACGGGTCGTGCTTTCATACGTTCAAAATGAAGCAGACGCAGAAGACGTCACACAAGATGTTTTTATTACCGTCTACCAAAAAATCGACCAATTTAATCAGCAAGCACAATTACGAAGTTGGCTTTACAGGATTGCGATTAATAAAAGTAAAGACCATTTACGCTCATTTAAGCAGCGTCAACAGAGGATTCGCGATAAATTAATGCAATCGCCTGAAAAGGAATCAGTCGAAACACAAACACCTGAATCTATTTCAGTCGAAGCCGACGAAAACGAGATCTTATTACAACAGATTTATCAATTACCTGAGAAATACAAAGAAGTCATCGTTTTCTATTACTTCGAGCAATTATCGATTCTTGAAATTGCCCAAGTGTTAGAGATGAAGACGAATACGGTGAAAGCCCGTTTAAAACGCGGCCGAGACCGACTCAGAACCATTATCGAGTCAGGGGGTGAACAGCGTGGATCAAAAGCTTAAAGAACTGCGCGAAACGTACCAAAGTCAAACGTCTTTTACCGATGATGACCGACAACAAGTGCTATCTAAAATTAATGAACCGAAATCAAGTGAGAAACGTCCGTTATTTCCGTTTAAAGTGATTTTGCCATTAGCAGCGGTCTTGTTATTAGCGTTTACCATTGTCGTTAGCCAAATGGGAGGCGAAAGTGGTAACACAGCTAGTCCAGGTGAAGGTGAAGAAGATAACAATCAAGATGTGTCGTCTAATAATCAAGATGAACCGGATCTTAAAGGTTATGTCGTCGCAAAAGAAGATGGGCGCATTTTAGTGACAGGAACCGAACAAAACGAATACGATCAATTCCCAGCAACATGGTTCTCAGATGTCAAACAAAATGTTGAACTCGGAGATTATGTACACGTCGGATATTCTGCGCTACAAGAATCTTATCCTTCTCAAGGAAGCGCCGATCATTTAACTATTGTGACAGATGAAAGCGATACTAATGTGACGAAACAAGAAGCGATCGCTTCCGTCCTACGAACAGTGGACGATATTAATATTAAAGTTATCAGTCGCATCGAGCGTTCTAGTGAGGAAAATGATTGGATCATCGAACTTCGTGGCGCTGGCCAAAGTGACAATGTTCACAACTTCTCTATCGCCTTTGATGGCTCTAGCGTTAGCACAAACTACAACGGTAGCGACCTCTTACTAGGGGCGCAACAAGTTGAGCTAGATTTAGGTATTCACAATGTCATTGACGATGCATTCTCGTCACTGCATTACGAGGGATTCACCGAAAATGATGAAGCGATCACGATCAACTTGACGAATGAGTCTAACAGCGACATTGACCAAGAATCCTTAACGAGTCAACTTGAGGAAGTCGTCTTTAATTACGATCCGATTAATGAATTCACCGTTAACTTTGGAAATGGTAGCACGACGGTGACCCAATCACAAGAGACAAACGAAGGCAATGAAGGCAGTGGAGGCGTTCCAGAACCTGATATCGAATCTGTCATAGCTGATTATCATGATGGGATTGATAAAATGACCGAATCAGTCGAAGGTGAAAGCCACCGATTAGCCCATTATGATACGAAAGAAGAGATCGTCGAGGACCTTTCGTCAGTCATGTCAGAATCTCGTATCGACTATCTGTTTGACACGTTTATCGTTGAAGAAGATCTGACAAGTGATTCAACAGAAGGCTTGTATGTCCGTCCAACAGGTGGCGATACGAAGATCAATCCAGACAACGATTATCAAGTCGAACAATTTGAAACGAGCTATCACGTCACACAAGAAATTAACAACGAATATTCTGGTCACGTTAATGTCATTTACATCATCACTTACGATAATAACAACTGGATCTTAGACGATGTTCAATATGAACAGTTGGATTAAACTTAGAAGCTAAGACAAAACCCTATAAAATCAAAAACTTGAGTCAAAAACTAATAATGTAAAGTAAAACCCGGACGATTTAATTAAAAAATAAATCGTCCGGGTTTTCTACTTGAATGACGCTCCATCAAAACACTTCGCTTGGTTCTACGTGACATAAGCTCAACATCGGCTCTTCTGGCGCAATCGCCATGTTTCCTTTACCGGGGCACGGCTCGAGCCAGGCAACATCATCGAGTAAGCTACTCTGCAACTTGCACCGAGGAAGCAAGCTTCGAAGCACTACGAGAAGACGCAGGTGCATCTCTCGGGGTCTCGAGACGCGTGCTTTTCCCGTGACGACCAGGCGTCTACGTGTTTTGATTCCGCTTAATAACTGCTTTGCTAAAAATATTTTCAAATTTTTTTATAAGGTTATTCGATTTTCTTAACGTTTTTTAAATACGGGAAGCTGCTTGGATATTGGAAGAAACCTTCTATGTCTTCACTCAATCCGGCTAATAAAACAGAATGATATAATGGGACGATAGGTGATTCATCAATAATGATTTGCTGTGCTTCCTCGTATAATTCTAAACGTTCTTCTTCATCATTAGATTGTCTAGCTTTTTCTAATAATTGATCAACTTCTTCATTACTAAAGAATGAACGATTACCTGCTGATCCTGCGCTTTCAGAATGGAACATTGGGTATAATCCATAATCAGCATCTAAAGTTACAGTGCCCCAACTACCTACTAACATATCGTGCTCACCTTGTGCTGTTAAATCTAAATAAGCACCTATACCCAATTGTTCGATATTGAGTTCAATATTGAGTTCTTCTAATTCAGACTGAATATAAACTGCTGAATCAGCCGTCGTTTTATCATAGACATAAACATCTAGACTAAAGCCTTCCTCATAGCCTTCTTCTTCTAATATCTGTTGAGCCTGTTCTACATTATGATCAATTGACTCCAAATCTTCACTATATCCATTAACCGTCGGTGCTAATGGACCAATAGCTGGTAAAGGAACGCCACTCATCAAACCTTCTACTAAAGCTTCTTTATCAATTGCCATATTAATTGCTCTACGTACTTGACGATTATTTAAAGGCTCTTTCTCAACATTAAAACCTAAATAAGACATACTAGCACTTTCTGATTCTTTAACGCGACCTTCTTCTGACTCATTGATACTATTCACTTTATCGGTATTTACCGGATAAATAATATCAGCCTCATCAGTTAATAACTCTGAAACACGTGAGCTTTCTTCAGGAACTGCTTTGAAAATAATGCGTTTAAAGTTAGGGTTTTCTCCCCAGTAATCTTCGTTTTTAGTTAAAATCACATTTTCACCTGAATTATGTTCTTCTAACTCATAATAACCAGTTCCTACAGGATTTTCGTTAACAGCAGTTAGAGGATTTTCTCCATTCTCCATCCCCTCATAATCCGCTTCAATAGATTTCGGACTAATCATGTGACCACCAGGATGTGCTAAATGAGCTGGCAGTGCTGAAAATGGATATTGTGTATGAATCTGAACTGTATAATCATTGATGACTTCTACCTCTTCAATCATATCAAATAGGAAACTTAATGGTGCCCCTACATCTGGGTCTAAAACACGATCGAGGTTCATCTTGACCACTTCTGCATTAAATACTTCCCCGTCATGAAATGTGACATCTTCCCTTAACTTAAATTCCCAAGTCGTTTCATCTACTTGCTCATAACTTTTAGCTAAACTTGGTTCAAGCTCAAGATCTTGATTCATTTGGACTAATGTGTCATAAATATTTGTCATGACATATAACGAGATACCATCATTTGCTGCATGTGGATCGAGAGATGACGGCGTTGAATCTAGATCAACCACAAGTTCCTCATTATCATCAGATTCTTCAATTTGATTTCCTTCCCCTTCTCCTGATTCACCGCCTTCACTTGCACAAGCTACTAACACCACTAATAAGACCAATAGTAAAGATAATTTTCTCATGATGTTTAGCATTATAATCCCCCTTTAAATATTTGTTATTGTTTCAAAGTAATTTATGACATGATATAACATAGTGATTATATCTTTTAGGTTATCAATAATCAAACAAAATCCATCAATTTAATCAGTTTTTAAGAATTAAACATTTCATTTACATCGATGTACTTTCAAAGTGAAGTTTCCTAAACACAACACCCTCTATTCGAAACAGAGAAAGTCTAAATCAGAACAGCTGTGAAAACCATCTTTATAATCGAATTTTTATAAGACAAGCCTTGTTGGTGGCTTAGAATATTTTCTATCCCCCTCATTCATATCACTGTTATTCCGATTTTAGCCTGTGGTACGATAGAGTATATTTCGAAACGGTATATAAACGTGACGCAGCTATAGTGGAGGCCATCATATGAAATACATCCTATCGTACGTAAAACCGTATTACTTCCATATGATCATCGCGTGGAGTTTAATGTTAATTGAATTAACTGTCGAGCTATTATTGCCATTCTTCCTTGGTAAGATGATTGATAATGGCATTCTCGCGCAAGACTTGAGTGTCGTCATCTATTGGGGATTGATTATGATTGGACTCGCCATCTTATCTTTTGCCGCTGGTATTGGTAACTCTTTTTATTCATCACACGTTACCTACCAGTTTGGCTATGATATTCGTGGTCAGTTATTTCAAAAAGTCCAAGCGTTTTCTTTTAAAAATTTAAACGATCATCCGACATCGTCCTTAATCACCCGTTTCACCAATGACGTCAGACAAGTTCAAAGTGGTTTGTTTCTCGCGTTACGAATCATGTTTCGCGCTCCGCTCTTAGTCATTGGCGGGGTCACGATGTCCTTTATTGTCAATTGGCGCATAGCGATCGTCTTTTTAGTATCGATTCCTATTTTAATCCTTTTACTCGGACTCATCGTCAAATTCAGCAGCCGACTATTCACCCAAGTACAAGCCTATTTAGATCGAGTCAATCGCGTCATGCAAGAAAATTTAAGCGGCATACGCTTAATCAAAGCTTTTCTACGCCGTGATCACGAACAAAAGCGTTTCGTTCAAGCCAATACCAACTTAATGAACGAAACGAAAACAGCTTTGAGGGTAATTGAGACATCTTCCCCTGTACTATTACTCGTCATGAATATGAGTTTATTATTTATTTTATGGTTTGGTTACGGCGAAATTAACCAAAATAATGCTGAAGTCGGTGGCGTCGTCTCGATCATTAACTATGCGTTACGCGTATCGATGGCTATGAATATGTTCGGTTTTTTAACTCGGGCATTCGCACGGGCTAAAGCGTCGTCTGAACGTTTACGCGATGTCTTCATCACCGATATTGACTTATTAGAATCGCATGAAGCCGACGACAGTTTGCGCGTATCATCAGGAGACATTGCATTCGATAACGTCTCATTCAAATACCCTAACAACTCGACTTACGTTTTAGAAGACATTAACGTCGAGATTCAACCACAAGAACAAGTCGCGATCATTGGTGCGACAGGGTCGGGTAAATCGACGTTATTTCAGCTCATTCCTCGCTTATACGACGTTCAACAAGGTGCCGTTTATGTCGGAGGGCACGACGTTCGCGATTATACATTTGATCAGTTACGACAGTCGATTGGTTACGCCCCACAAGATCCGTTATTGTTCACAGGATCGATCAAAGACAATATCGCTTGGGGCAAAAACGGCGCTTCACAGAATGATATAGAACGTTCGGCAAAGGATGCTCAAATCCATAACACGATTAAATCACTTCAACATGGCTACGATACGACGATTGGCCAAAAAGGAGTCAACCTCTCAGGTGGACAAAAACAACGCATCTCAATTGCTCGCGCTCTCATTCGTGAGCCAAACATATTAATGCTGGATGATAGTACAAGTGCATTAGACTTAATAACAGAAGCAAATTTACTTGAAGCAATTAATCAATACGACTGTACGACGTTAATCGTCACGCAAAAAATCACAACAGCGATGAACGCCGATCGTATTCTTCTATTAGATGAAGGTAAATTACACGCCACAGGTACACATGACGAATTACTGAAACAATCAACTCTTTACCAACAAATCGTTGAGTCACAGTTTGGAAAGGAAGAGCATAATGAGTCTTAAACAAAAGCTATTAGAGCCTTTTCAATACGACAAAATTGATTTAAATGAAGCCAATCAACAATCAAAACACCAGAAACCCAAAGTACGTGATTGGAAGGGAACGATTAAGCGAATTTGGTTTTATTTGTGGCGTGAAAATTGGCTACTACTCACGGTGATGGTGCTTGTGTTATTTAGTGCCGCCTTTTCATTACTCGGCCCGTACTTAATCGGGAGAGGTGTCGATGATTTTATCGTGAATGAACAACAGGATGGTTTTAGTCAGTTCATTTTAACGTTACTCATTATATACATTGCATACTCGTTAACGATTTTCACGCAAAACTTTCTCATGATTGGCATTGCGCAAAATACCGTTTACCGTTTGCGTTCACAACTGTTCAATCAATTACACGAGCTGCCAATCGCATTTTTCGATAAACGACAGTTTGGAGAAATTATGAGTCGTGTAACCAACGACGTCGACAATGTCAGTAACACCTTAAACCAATCGTTTATTCAAATCGTCCAAAGTGTTCTGACGTTAGTTGGCACAGTGGGTGTGATGCTCTATTTAAGTCCACCACTAACACTCGTGACGGTTACGATCGTCCCGCTACTCGTTTTCGGCATTAAATGGATTACAAGCCGGACAAGACCATTATTCAAAATACAACAGCGACGTGTCGGTGACTTAAATGGCTATGTAGAAGAGACTCTGACAGGGCAACCTATTGTGAAGACTTTTTCTCAAGAACAGCGTGTTATTCGGGAATTCGAGGCAAAAAACGATGCCGTAATGCACTCGAGTTATTGGGCTTCTGTGTTTTCAGGTTTTATCCCGAAATTATTAAATATGCTCAACTCATTCAGCTTCGCCTTAATTGCCTTTGTCGGCAGTATCTTTGCTTTAAACGGAATGGTTACGGTGGGGACGATTGTGATATTTACAGAACTGGCCCGACAATTTACACGCCCACTTAATGAATTAGCCAATCAATTCAACCAACTATTAACAGCTGTCGCCGGAGCTGAGCGTGTGTTTGATATCATCGACGAAGAAAGTGAAGAGCGTGATGAAACAGACGCGATTGAAATCGAAGACCCAAATGGCGAGATCACATTTGACCATGTTCATTTTGCCTACGACGAAGATAAGAACGTTTTAGATAATGTATCATTCAACGTCCAAGCAGGTAGCATGGCTGCTCTGGTGGGCCATACGGGCGCTGGAAAGACAACGATTATTAACTTATTATCGCGATTTTACGACTATGACGAGGGTCAGATTTTACTTGATGGCGTCGATATTAAACATATCAAGCGGTCAAGCCTCCGCCAACACATGGGCTTTGTGTTACAAGATGCATTCTTATTTCGCGGGACGATTCGAGACAACATTCGTTACGGGCGGTTAGAGGCGACAGACGAAGAAGTCGTGGAAGCCGCAAAACAAGCAAACGCGCACGATTTTATTACGAAACTACCTAACGGATACGATACGATGCTCGACCAAGACGGTAGTGGCATTAGCCAAGGGCAAAAACAATTACTGACAATCGCGCGCGTGATCTTATCTGACCCGACCATTTTAATTTTAGACGAAGCGACGAGTAGTATTGATACCGTAACCGAAGTCAAAATCCAACAAGCGATGCGGGACTTGATGGAAGGCCGCACAAGCATTGTCATTGCGCACCGCCTCAACACCATTCGCAACGCCGATCACATTGTCATGTTTGAAAACGGCCACATTATCGAGCAAGGCACGCACGACGACCTGATTCAAGAAAACGGTCATTACGCCGACCTTTACGCCACCCAACTCGATAAACAAGCACAATAATTAACAACCAAAAAGGAAATGGGCGCAGATTTTATCAAGAGTCTGCACCCATGCCTATCTTACATATAAAAATCAAAACCCGCTTCATCGTCAATCTCTAACCGATCTAACCACTTTTCCTTAATCAATGACTCAAACTGTTGAATCGGGACGATCACTTCTGGCATCCCTGCTGCCCCACTCGCAACTTGATATGGATTAAAATGAAAAACAACCTGACCATCATCGATATACATATTCGTAAAGTGATAATCAGTCTGCGCTAACCATCCATCCAGCTCTGCTTCAAGCAAATAATCTTGATACTGCTCAGACGTTTTTAACTGCTTGTCGATCAAAGCAAACGCTTGATCTTTTGCTGCGTCAACATCACTAAATAACGTTTCCCGATCAAGCAGCTCACCTGCATCTAAATCAACCATCCATGACTTGACGCTTTGTTTGATCGTCGCACCACCTGTGTACGATTCTTCATGAAAACGAACGGCATATAACCCCTGCCCTGCTTCACCTAATTCTACGGTTAACTTCAAATCAGCTGGCACATCATCATCCAACCGTTTTCGCACATCAACGCCATGAAAAAATTGATTCATCACTTGCTCGACGTAATCACCAAAAAATTGATTTAGCGAATCAGATTGAAATACTGGTGTTTGAACATACAGTGTATAATCGCTCTCCTGTTTCGAAATCGTTCGCAGTTGGATATCAGGATACGTTGTATGATCCGTCTCACCATCTTCTAACACCGCATGAACAGACTGGCTCTCCTCATTATTCGGCGCAAATAAGACAAGACCAACGATATAGCTAATTGCTAAAGCTAACAAAAAATACCGAAACGGT
Source organism: Alkalibacillus flavidus (assembly GCF_040545925.1). NCBI lineage: Bacteria > Bacillati > Bacillota > Bacilli > Caryophanales > Bacillaceae > Alkalibacillus > Alkalibacillus flavidus. The sequence goes on along the minus strand of NZ_JBEPMX010000010.1, from coordinate 13,475 downwards.
TTCTGTTTCATCTGAATCATCCTTGTTTATCATTTACCTTTAGTTAGCCCGACAAGCATCATCCTTATACAAAAAACACACCGTTTAACCGATGTGTTTGAATCGTCATTATAAAACTTTATCTAAAAAGTGTTGTGCACGATCTGTTTTAGCTTGCTCGAAAAAGTCTTGTGGCGCTCCTTCTTCAACGATTTTCCCTTGGTCCATAAAGATAACACGATCCGCGACTTCTTTCGCGAAGCCCATCTCATGGGTCACAACAGCTAACGTCATACCCGAATGTGCTAAATCTTTAATGACATCAAGTACTTCTTTGACCATTTCTGGGTCCAAAGCTGATGTTGGCTCATCAAACAGCATTAATTCAGGTTCCATCGCTAAAGCCCTTGCAATCGCAACACGTTGTTTTTGACCACCAGACAAACTGTTCGGATAAGCATTCGTCTTATCGCTCAATCCAACGCGCGCCAATAAGTCTTTTGCTTTTTGCACTGCTTCTTGCTTCGGCATGCCTTTGACCGTCATCGGGGCATACGTCAAATTATCAAGCACCGTCATATGCGGGAACAAATGAAAGTGTTGAAACACCATGCCGATTTGTTCGCGGACTTTTAAAATATCCACTTTCGGGTTCGTAATGTCATCATCATTCACATACACATGACCATAACTCGGCTGTTCTAAAAGGTTTAAACAACGCAAAAAGGTCGATTTACCCGAACCAGACGGGCCAATAATCGTCACGACTTCACCACGTTCAATTGACGTATTAATATCAGTTAACACTTCCGTATCACCAAAACGTTTGTATAATTCTTCAACTTTAATCACTTGCTCTCATCCTTTTCTCGACATATTTACCAGCTATCGTCAAGACCATCACCATCATATAATACAATACCCCAACGAATAACAGCGGCTCAAAGTTACGGTAAATATCAGATGCGACGACTTGCGCACGACGCATTAAGTCGAGGTAACTGATAACCGATACAATAGCCGATTCCTTCGTTAACGTAATAAATTCGTTCATTAAAGCCGGCAAAATGTTTTTCATCGCTTGTGGCAAAATAATTTTAAGCATCGTCGGACGATACGGAATCCCTAATGCTTCCGCTGCTTCGCGTTGTCCTTTATCCACTGCTTGAATACCTGCACGGATAATCTCTGACACATATGCAGATGAATTCAAACCAAACGTTAAAATCGCTGATAAAAATGGCGAAATATCATACCCCGTTAACTGTGGAATCGCGAAATAAATTAATAATAACTGCAAAATCAATGGCGTACCACGGAAAATGGATGTATAGGCATCCGCTAATAATTTCAGCCATTTTACATCGCTAATTTTCACTAACGCGACTAACGACCCTAATATAAAACCAAATATAATCGATATAATAACAAACTGTAACGTGACCCATACTCCTTCTAACATAAAAGGAATATAAGGCACGATTTGGCTGAAGTCCAAATTCATGCCTTACTCACCCCTAACTCTCTCTTTTTATTCGTTTAATTCCCATTTCTCTTCAAGCTCTTCAATCGTTCCATCTTCTAAGAACTGTTCAATTAGACTATTAACCTCGTTATAAAATTCTTCATCTCCGTCTTTTGGAAAAGCAACAGCCATTCCTGGTGCAGCTTCTGTTGGGTCATCGAATCCAGCTAAATTTTGCTCTTCGATATACCCTTCTGCAACGGTTTTATCAAGGTATCCAACCTCAATACGACCCGTTTTTAACTCTTGAATAATATTCGTTGCTTTATCCATCGCTTGGATCTCAAAATCATAGTCTTCTTGTAAATTTTCCGCACCTTCTTCTTGGATCGTACCAAGTTGTACACCAACTGTTGTGCCATCTAAATCTTCAATACTCGTAATATCTGAATCAGGTGCTGTGACAAACATTTCACCTGAACTGTGGTAAGACGTTGAGAAATTCACGTTTTCAGAACGACTTTCCGTAGCTGACATACCTGCCATCACCATATCAGCACGTCCAGATTGTAATGCGCCAATCAAACCGTCAAAGTTCATATCATTGATCTCTAGCTCATAACCCAATTCATCCGCAATCGCATTCGCAATATCGATATCGAAACCAACAATCTCGCCGTCTTCATTCATCGATTCAAACGGTGGATAGTCAGCTGAAGTCGCCATTTCGATTACTTGTTTGTCGCCTTCGCTATCTCCTTCACTTGCATTAGCTTCTGATTCATCTTCTGAACTCCCTGCGCCACATGCTGTTAACACGAGCATGACTATTCCTAATAAAATCGCTAAACCCCATTGCTTTTGTTTCATTTTCATCGCCCTTTCTGTATATTTATACGTTTAAATGTATATTAACACGTTATAACCAAATGTCAAAGCTATTTTTTGCATAAAAATAAATTTATAAAATTCTGATTTTTGGAAGGGGTTTCATTTTTGATTTGAATAATCGCTAAAAACATATTAATATGTTATTTTATGGTGGTGATTTCGATTAAAGGAGTGGTTTGCTATGTCAGTTGAAGAACATCCGGAATTTGAAAAAGAACAACAACATCTTGAATTTGTAAAACGATATATTCAAGCTGTCATTAAAACCGGACATGATGATGAAGATCAATTCAAAGCTAATATTAAAGAAGCTTTCGTCGACTTAGACTGGTTTGATTCCAGTTTAAGCTATATTAATATTTTGACGAACGCACGTTTACTCGAAACAAACCAAGCGCAACTTGATAACCTTCGCAAAATCCAATCAAAACCTTATTTCGCCAAAGTTCAACTTGAACGTGATGGACAAGAAGAAGAGTATTACATTTCAAAAACATCACTTTATCAACGCGAATCACAAGACCCGATTTTAATCGATTGGCGTTCCCCACTAGCTAACGTTTATTACGACGGACGCATCGGCCACGTTAATTATGAAGTGAATGGTGAAGAGCGCGAAGCATACCTCGCTTTAAAGAGACAATTTATGATCGAAAACGGTGAATTAGAGTCGATCCGTGATATCGACTTAACGACGACCGATGAATTATTACAAGAGTCACTTGAGGGTTCTGCTGGAAGTCGTTTAACAGAAATCGTCTCCACGATTCAAGAAGAACAAAACCGTGTTATTCGTTCTGATCTAAACAAACCTATCATCGTGCAAGGTGCAGCAGGTAGCGGTAAAACAACCATCGCTTTGCACCGGATTTCTTATTTCATCTATCAATACGCAGAAAACTTTGACCCCGAAAAATTAATGATTCTAGCACCGAACCATGTCTTCTTAGATTATATTTCTGAAGCTTTACCTGAACTAGGCGTTGAGCGGATTAATCAAACAACATTAACCGATTATGTACAACAAGCAATCGGCAAAAATCTAACCCTCATTCGTAACAAAGATTTAGAATCACTTGCTCAATTAAATCATGCTGAAGCCGAAAAACAAAAACGATTATCCAACCTTAAAGGGTCATCATTTTTTAAACAGATCATCGATCAATTTATTAACGATTTAATACCGACCTTCATTCCAGATGAAGACTTTCAAGTTGATAAATTCAAACTTTACAGTACGAAGCGAATTGAGCGTTTATTTAAAGAAGACTATAGTTATTTACCGTTATACAAACGAGTGAATAAAATCAAAAATGTAATCAAACAAGATTTTAAGCAAAAACGCAAAAAAATGACCGAAAAAGTTGAAACATTTTATGATGAGAAGTTAGAAAAAGCCATTTATAGCATGAAAGACGAAACGAAGCGGAAAGAAACGGTATCAAAATTAATTACGAAAAAAGAACAACGAATGAAAGAGCTAGAAACAGGGATTAAAGGAGCGACGCAACGTTACTTTAAACATTTCCCAAACAAAGGCCTTATGACGTATTACAAACTATTATGGGAAAATCCTAAAAAACTCGCTTATTATAGTGATGGTCATTTATCTGAAGAAGAAGCCGAAGAACTAGCTAGCCATACGTTAAAACTTATTCGCAAAAACCAATTCGAGACAGAAGATTTAGCGCTATTATTGTTATTACATGATGCGCTTTATGGCGTAGAATCAGAATACAAAATGGACAAAGTGATTATTGACGAAGCACAAGATTACAGCCCTATTCAATTTATCGCGTTACGCGATGCAATGGAAACACAACTGTTTACGATTGTAGGTGATATCGCGCAAGGCATTTATGGATTTCAAGGTATGGAAGCTTGGGATGAGCTAGTTGACCATATTTTACCTAAATCGAATTACCACGAATTGCAGAAGAGTTACCGTAACACCATTGAAATCATGGATGTCGCTAACCATGTCGTCGATCAGCTATCAATTGATATACCTAAAGTTGAACCAGTTGTAAGACACGGAAAGAAACCGACTTTCACGACTATTCATCAAGCAGGTGACTTAGTTGAGTCCGTCCTACAAGAACAAGAAGCCATTCGAGAACGGAATCTTCAATCCTTTGCCGTTATTGCAAAAACAGAGGCGGATTGTCAGACCATCTATGACCGTTTAACGCCACATGCACATACGCAATTCATTCAAGATCCGAATGAACGCATGGATAGTGATGCGATTATCGTGATCCCTTCTTATTTAGCAAAAGGATTGGAATTTGATTCGGTGTTTGTCGTGTCACTCGATGATCCATTCAACAACCAGGACGAAACAGACATCAAACTGTTATACGTCTCGTTAACGAGACCTCTTCACCGTTTACATCTATTCGCTCCAGATCAAACACATATGATGTTGGATGAATATGATTTTACAGAAGACAAGAATTAATGTTGAGAAAACTTACCCTTTCACAATGTTCTTTAAGATTGTATAGGGTAAGTTTTTTTGTACAAAATACTTTAAAAAATCAAAAAACACGGTTAAATGAACGAATAGTAGGGAAATGAAAGAGTATGTCACCTAAGTGGGGTGTGGACATGGTTGATCTAATATTTATAGTATTATCTGTCATTTGGGTATTAGAGTTTGCGGTATTCCGCAATCGACAAATGACTGACGAAACAGACCGACACAGTTTCACATGGGTTTTGTTCGCTGTCATATGCGTTATTACAGTGTCCCTTATGTCACGTGAATTTGAGTATTGGTTGATGGACGAAAGTCTCGTATCATGGGTCGGGTTACTGTTGCTATCTCTCGGTATCACGTTAAGATACTGGGGAATACAGGCGCTTGGTAAGCAATTTACACGCCATGTCTATGTCGATGAAAATGACACGTTAGTGAGCCATGGCCCTTTTAGATACTTGCGACACCCTCTTTACACAGGCCTCACATGTATTGTCATCGGATTTTCTCTCATTAACCTCAGTATTTTAGGGTTGATTATCGTCGTCACGATATTCATACCGGCGATCATTCACCGAATGCAATTAGAAGAAAACATGTTAAAAGCATCTTTTGGCCCTACATACGAACAATGGATGCAGCAACGCGCCCGTTTAATTCCGTTTATTTACTAACCTTTGGAGGTGCTGTATGAAAAAGAAAGCAGTCATTATTGGAGCAGGATTAGGTGGTCTATCAAATGCTATTCGTCTAGCAGGCGATGGCTATGAAGTCACCGTTTTAGAACAAAACGAGACCATCGGAGGCAAACTCAACCAACGGTCAGGCAAAGGCTATACGTTTGATACGGGGCCATCGATTTTAACGATGCCGTGGGTGTTAGAGCAACTATTCGAATCCGTCCATCGTCGCGTCGAAGATTATATGACGATCGAACGCATCGAGCCACAATGGCGCACGTTTTTTGAAGACGGTGTATCGTTGGATGTCACAAGCGATTTACCCCAAATGATCACTGAAATGGAAAAAGTCACAAACGCTCCCGCTTCACAGTTAACATCGTTTTTAAGCTACAGTGAACATATGTATGAACTATGCATGAAAAGCTTCTATAAATATAGCATCTCAGGACTGTCTGACCTTAGAAAATCACATAAAATGAAAGAATTGCTCGCCATGGATCCGTTTCACACCGTGGCGCAAGGAACTCATAAACATTTTAATAACGCTTATCTTGAACAGATATTTAACTTTTTCGTCATGTATGTCGGCTCAAATCCTTACCAAGCACCGAGCATCTTCAATCAACTCGCTTACGTTCAGTTAGGATTAGGCATCCATTACGTTCAAGGCGGTATGTATAACATTGCCCGTGGTATGAAAGCTGTATTAGACGAACTACGTGCCACAGTGAAAACAGAAACACCTGTCTCTCACGTGTTAACAGAAAAAGGGAAAGCAAAAGGTGTCGTCACCGAGTCTGGTGATGTTTATGAGGCCGATGTTGTCGTCTCAAACTTAGAAGTAATCCCTGCATATGAAACGTTATTTCCTAAAGATAAACAGACGAGAAAAGCAGCGAAAAAATTAAGCAAAACATATGAACCAACTGTGTCAGGACTCGTCTTACTGCTTGGTGTCGATCGTGAGTACGAGCAATTAGAACACCACAACTTCTTCTTCTCTGAAGACCCTGAATTAGAATTCAAGCAGATCTTTGACCAAGGCCGACCTGCAGATGATCCGACTGTCTATATTGGCGTGTCTAAGAAAAATGACAACACGCAAGCACCAGGTGGTAAAGAGAACCTTTTCGTCTTAACACACGTCCCGCCGAAAACATTAACAAAAGGCTCTTTCGATTGGGATGACTACCGACAAGTCGTGCTTAATAAATTAAAACGTATGGGACTAGACGATATAGAAGATCGTATCGAATTCGAAACCCACTTCACGCCTGATACACTCGAATCGCTTTACGGCGCGAATGGCGGTTCGATCTATGGCGTCGCCGCGAATAAGAAAACAAACGGTGGCTTTAAGATACCTGCAAAAAGCGATCAATACGACCATCTATACTTTGTAGGTGGCTCTACCCATCCAGGTGGAGGCGTACCGATGGTGACACTCTCTGGTCAATTAACAGCTGACCTGATCGTGAAGCACGAAGGAAAAGGAAACGCATAATAAAGGCACGTTGCTAGCGATATGAAACTAGCAACGTGCCATTTTTTTATGATGTGACACGCACGTCATAATGCGTGAGCCAATGGTTAATCTGCCAAAAATGCGCCAACAACTGCGGCCCTGTCATCAACTGACCGTTGTCTCCTTTTTCACTTGTCGGCAAAACCATAACAAGGACGAATCAACATCTGCCATACCTGGTTGATCGCGCAATTCTACCGCTTCTTTCAACAAATGAGCCAAGTCTTTTTCACCGATAAAACAGTCGCGGTGATCTGTCGCATATTGACTGGCGACAATCGATTTAAAATCCGCATCCGAATTCGGTTGAAAATGATTGGTCTTGAAGTAATGCTCGTTCCCTTCATAATCAATCGAAAAGGTCGGTAAAGTCCCTTGAGACGTTTCATTAAAATAATTTGCCGCAATCGCTGTAATCGCACTCGAATCTAATCCACCTGATAAAAACGTCGATACAGGCACATCAGATACTAATTGTCGCCTAATCGCATCTGTCACTAAATCCCGAACTGCCGACACCGTATCCTCATACGAATCAGTATGCTCGCGGCTTTCAACTTGCCAATAACGCCACACACGGACGCCTTGTGTCGACACGGTTAAAGCATGACCTGCACGTAACTCGTGAATTTGCTTAAAAATGCCACTACCCGGCGTGCGTGACGGCCCTAAGCCGAAAATATCAGCCATTCCTTCCAAGTCGACCACTGGTTCAATCTTCGGATGAGCCAATAATGCTTTAATTTCAGAGGCGAATAGTAATTGACCGCCCACTTCACTATAAAATAATGGCTTAACCCCTAGACGATCTCGCGCCAAAAATAATTCTTCATTATATTCATCCCAAATCGCAAACGCAAAAATGCCATTCAAACGATCTAAACATGTCTTACCCCATCTCACGTATGCTTGCAATAGCACCTCTGTATCGCATGACGTTTTAAAGGTAACATGACTTCGCTTCAATTCACGCCTTAACTCCGCCGTATTATACAACTCTCCATTGTATATAATCGTATAACGCGCACCTAAATAATCAACAGTCATCGGCTGCCGACCATTTTCAGGGTCGATTACCGCTAAACGCTGGTGGCTAAATGCGACATGATGATTGATGAAAAAACCTTGATCATCGGTCCCACGATGTCGTAATGTATCCGTCATTTGTTGTAAAACGGATTGTTGTGCCACGCTCGTTTGTTGCCAATGAAACCAACCGGCGATACCACACATTGATCATCAACTCCTCCGACCTTTTGCTATGTGGCTATCATATGTGTAAATCGTCAATTGTTTCATGACATTTCAAAAATGATTAGACTAAACGGTTCAAAGCTTGGTATGATAAACCATATAACTTAAAAAAAGTGGGATTGATTATGGAAAATCGCCATCAAAAAGCACAATTCGCTTCGATCATCGGCATATGTACGAACTTAATACTAGCCATTATTAAAGGACTCGCAGGCGTCTTCGGCAATAGTAAAGCGCTCATTGCCGACGCTTTTCATTCAGCTTCAGATGTCGTTAGCTCCGTTGCTGTCTTGGTCGGCATTCGTGCTGCGAGAAAACCGCCTGACCCTGAGCACCCATACGGTCACGGCAAAGCTGAAAACATCGCTACGTTAATTGTGTCTATTTTACTCGTTGTTGTTGGATTCGAGATTTTACTCGACTCGGCATCATCGTTAACCGAACCACAACCTAAAAATACGACGAAAATGATTGCCTTATATGTTATTATCTTTTCGATTATTGTGAAAGAAGTTCTTTTCCAATATAAAAAGCGTCTCGGAGATAAAATTAATAGCCCAGCGATTATTGCCGATGCGTGGCACCACCGCTCAGATGCCTTATCGTCATTTATCGCCTTAGCAGGTATCGGCCTTGCGATGGTCGGCCAATATTATGACGTGCCGATGTTGTTTTACTTTGACCCTATTGCGGGAGCTTTCATCGCTGTCCTTGTCATGTGGATGGGCTTTACCATTGGACGCGATGCGGTTAACGTGACGCTTGAGACCGTTTTGGATCATGGCCGGACGAAGAAGTTTGAAATCACAACGAACAAAGTCGATGGTGTGAAACGATTGGATTTACTAAACGCGCGCACACATGGGTCGTATGTCATTATTGATGTTAAAATCAGTGTTGACCCAACGATCACCGTCGATGAAGGACACGGTATTGCAGCTCGGGTTAAGGAACGACTTATGGAAGATCACCACGAAGTTCAAGATGTTTACGTCCACGTTAATCCATATCATGAGACATAAATTGAGCCAAGGGCGCGCACCCTTGGCTCTTTTTTCATGCTATTAAGCTTGACTCATCTCTTGTTTACGCAATTCGATACGACGAATTTTACCAGATGTTGTTTTCGGTAATTCTTTTATAAATTCAATATCGCGCGGATATTTATAAGGTGCTGTTAAGTCTTTGACGTGGTCTTGAAGTTCTTTCACAAAACCATCACGCTCGGCATCGACACCGTCTTTTAGAACGACAAACGCTTTAACAATCGCGCCACGAACTTCGTCTGGACTTGCCACAACAGCGCATTCCTGCACATCAGAGTGCTTCACAAGCGCATCTTCTACTTCAAATGGTCCGATCGTGTAGCCCGAGCTAATAATAATATCGTCACTACGCCCTTCAAACCAGAAGTAACCATCTTCATCTTTCGTCGCTTGGTCACCCGTTAAATAATATTCGCCGCGATATGTGGCGGTCGTTTTTTCTTGATCTTTATAATAATGCTTGAATAAAGCAGGAGTCGACTGGTGCACCGCAATATCGCCTACTTCACCAGGACCTACAGGGTGACCATCTTCGTTAATAATCTCCACCGTATTACCAGGTGTCGGTTTACCCATCGAACCAGGACGGACTTCCATCCCTTTCGTAATACCGACTAATAACGTGTTCTCCGTCTGACCATAGCCGTCACGCACCGTTAAGTTAAAGTGACGTTCAAACGTGTCGATCACTTCACGGTTTAGTGGCTCTCCAGCTGAAACAGCGCTGTGTAACTCACTTAAATTATATGAATCTAAATTATCGACTTTCGCCATCAAACGATATTCAGTCGGCGTACAGCATAAGACATTCACGCCATAAGACTGCAACAACGATAAATACGTTGTCGGTGAGAATTTACCTTGATAGACGAGACCTGTCGCACCTGATCCGAGCACAGATAAGAATGGACTCCACAACCATTTAGCCCAACCAGGACCTGCCGTCGCCCAGACGAGGTCTTTTTCACGAATACCTAACCACTTCGGTGCAGCTGTTTTCAAATGCGCATAACCCCATCCATGTGTGTGCACGACACCTTTCGGGTTCCCTGTCGTACCTGACGTGTAGGATAAGAACGCCATGTCATCACGCTTCGTGTCTGCTGTTTCAAATTCAGTCGACGCTTTATCCGCGAGTTCGTCTAAACGGTGCCAGCCCGTTTGGTCACCACCTAAAACAAAGCGTGTTAAATCACTAAATTGATTAACCGCTTCAAATTCATCTGTGTAAGGGTAATAACTGACCACCGCTTTCACGTCGCCATGCTGAATCCGATATTGTAAATCTTTCGTTCGAAGCATTTCTGAACTTGGAATAACGACGAGACCAGCTTTTAAAGCTGCCACATACACTTCATATGCCTCAATTAAACGAGGGATCATGACTAACACTTTATCCCCTTTATGTAAGCCAGCCTCCGTCAATACATTCGCAAATTGATTCGCTCGATTAAACAATCCCTCATATGTGACACTGTCTTTGTTACCGTTTTCATCTTCCCATAAAATAGCAGGACGTTCAGGGTCATTTAAATACTGTTCAAATTCATTCACAATGTTGTAATGATCCGGTGCAATTAATTCTTCGCGTTTCATGAAATCAGTCCTCCTCATCAATTATATTTTGATTATAACAAATTTTCTCAAAATATAAATAATTAAAGCTCGTTATTTTAAATTGTCATTTTTCGTTCGGGTTAAGTTTTGCTATGATAGAGCTAACGAGAACGTTACTTTATCCTCATTCAAAGGAGAGATTCGATGAAAAAAGTTTATGCTACAAACCAAGCACCTGAAGCAATTGGACCCTATTCACAAGCTGTTGAAGTCGACAATACGGTTTATATTTCCGGGCAAATTCCGCTTATTCCTGACACGATGGAAATTGTCGGTGACACAATCGAAGAACAAACCCATCAAGTTATGAAAAATGTAGGCGCTATTTTAGAAGAGACAGGTCTTACCTTTGATAACGTCGTTAAAATGACGATTCTACTTGATAATATGGCCGATTTCGGTACAGTAAATGAGATTTATGCTAGCTATTTAAATGAACCGTATCCGACGCGCGCTGCTTATGAAGTCAGTCAACTACCGAAAAACGTCAAAGTCGAGATCGAAGGCATTGCGAAACGATTTTAATAGATTAATTTAAATAGCTATTTGGCCGTTCTCAGTCGTTTTATTAGCCTTTCAAAAGGAAACATTGTATGATGATAATAGAGTGAGAATGTTTCATTATTTACACGATTTTTGACATATGATAATGTTTTTTCTCAATAATGTTACCTCCATTATTTATAATTATTTTAATTTACAAATCGATATAAATTAGTTATTATGATAATTGTGTTATTTAATTCTAAGGGAGGAATTAATTTATGGTAGACAAGAACAATCGTCTAACGACGTCAAGTGGAGCCCCTGTCGGTGATAATCAAAACTCAATCACAGCTGGCAAGAGTGGCCCAACACTAATCCAAGATGTACATTTACTTGAAAAACTTGCTCACTTTGACCGCGAGCGTATTCCAGAGCGTGTTGTTCACGCAAAAGGTGCTGGCGCATTCGGTTACTTTGAAGTAACAAACGACGAAATCTCAAAATATACAAAAGCTGATTTCTTAAGCGAAAAAGGCAAACGCACACCAATGTTCATCCGTTTCTCAACTGTTGCAGGTGAACTAGGTTCTGCTGATACACTACGTGACCCACGTGGTTTCGCTGTGAAATTCTACACTGAAGAAGGTAACTATGACTTAGTTGGTAACAATACGCCAATTTTCTTCATCCGTGATGCTGTGAAGTTCCCAGACTTCATCCATACACAAAAGCGTAATCCGCAAACAAACTTAAAAGACAAAAACATGGTTTGGGATTTCTGGAGCAACTCACCAGAATCACTACACCAAGTCACATACCTACACGGTGACCGTGGTATCCCAGCAACATACCGTCACATGAATGGTTACGGAAGCCACACTTACAAGTGGGTAAACGAAGATGGAGAAGCATTCTGGGTTAAATATCACTTTATTAGTGATCAAGGTGTGAAAGGCATGGACGAAAGTGTCGCTGATGAGATTGCAGGTACAAACCCTGACTATCACACTGAAGATTTATTTAACTCAATTGATAATGGCGACTATCCTTCTTGGACACTATACGTTCAAATCATTCCATACGAAGACTTCAAAGATTACGAGTGGGATATTTTTGACGTCACGAAAACAGTAAGTAAAGAAGATTATCCTCGTATCGAAGTTGGTAAGATGGTGCTTAACCGCAACCCTGAAAATTACTTCGCTGAGGTTGAACAAGCAGCGCTTTCACCTGCACACTTAGTGCCTGGTATCGAAGCGTCACCAGATAAAATGTTACAAGGTCGTCTATTCTCTTACTCTGATACACAGCGTTATCGTTTAGGCGTAAACCATGAACAACTACCAGTTAACCGTCCAATCAATGGTCAAAACAACTATCAACGTGGCGGTTACATGCAATATGGTGATCACGGTAGCAACATTAACTATGAACCAAACAGCTATGATGACGCACCGAAAGAAGATCCAGACAGCAAAGTACAACAATTCGACGTTGAAGGTGAAGTGCTACAAGCGCCATACCCTAACGCCGACCATTACACACAAGCTGGTGACTTATACCGCCTCATGAGCGCTGATGAAAAAGATCGCCTCATTGAAGCCGTTGTTGGTCACTTAGGCCAGTGCACAATGGAAGACGTTAAGAAACGTCAAATCGGTCACTTCTACAAAGCAGACCCTGAATACGGTCAACGTGTTGCAGATGGTCTAGGTATGGAAGTACCTGAAGATGTTAAAAAATAATTTTTGACTAATAAGATCAGCCGCATTGAGTTGCGGCTGGTTTTTTTGTATATGTAACCACTTCGATCGTGCGATTTTTTCTCTGATACGGCGAGTTTCTTTCCCGATACGGCGAGTTTCTTTCCCGATACGGCGAGTTTCTTTCCCGATACGGCGAGTTTCTTTCCCGATACGGCGAGTTTCTTTCAAAAAAGATCGAGCGCATCTTAGACTAACCTAAATATTTGAGACAATATAAAACACCTTCGAAATGGTACAATGAAAGAAGTACTTATTCGGAGGTGTTTTTGCATGGGCAAAAA